>NZ_CP024588.1:2132500-2478750 GCF_002754815.1 Roseomonas sp. FDAARGOS_362
ACTTCGGAGCCCCGGCGTCCAGCCGAGCGGGCGGCCGGAATCGGGTCGTTCCGAACCGGCCCAGCCATCCCATGCCCGCAGCGTAGAAGGAGAGGCCCCCCTCACAAATCCGTCTTCCGGCCGCCTTCACCGCATCCGGCCCTTCCAAACCCCGGCAGACCCCGCATCATGCGGCAACCGGTGCTCCAGGCGGTTCCAGCAGGGCCGGATGGGCCCGGCCGCATGGACAAAGGGGGCACGGATGCAGCGTCGGTTCTTGGGATGGAAGCCGGCCAGCGCGATACCGGCCGTGGCAATCCTGCTCGGCGCCTTTCTGCTCGGCACTCCGGCAGCACCGGCCGGCGCCCAGGAGCCAGCCCTCCGCATCGCCACGGAGGGCGCCTACCCGCCCTGGAACTTCACCGCCCCGGACGGCAAGCTGGACGGCTTCGAGGTCGATCTGGCCCAGGACCTGTGCCGCCGCATGCAGGCGCGCTGCAATATCGTGCAACAGGATTTCGACGGCATGATCCCGGCCCTGAATTCCGGCAAGTTCGACGCGATCATGGCGGGCATGTCGATCACGGAACAGCGCCAGCAGGCCATTGCCTTCTCCCGCCCCTATGTGGCGCTGGGCAACGGCATCGTGGTGGAGAAGGGCACCGATCTCGCCCGCGCCCTCGGCTCCGTGCAGCGGCTAAGCCTGGATGACGGTTCCGAAGCGACGAAACAGGGCATCGCCCGCATCCAGGCCGCCCTGAAAGGCAAGGCGGTGGGCGTCCAGGGCTCCACCACCCATGCCGCCTTCGCGGAACGCTACCTCGCGACGGTGGCCGATATCCGCCTGTACAAGACCACCGAGCAGCATGACCTCGATCTCGCCGCCGGCCGGCTGGATGCGATCATCGCCGACAGCACGGCGCTCCAGGAGACGCTGAGCAAGCCCGACTTCGCGGATTACGCCATCATGGGTCCGGGCTTCACCGGCGGCGTGCTGGGCACGGGCATCGGCGTCGGCCTGCGCAAGTCCGATGCGGCGCTGAAGACCCGCTTCGACGAGGCGATCAGCTCCGCCCTGGCGGACGGCACTTTGAAACGGCTGTCCGAGAAGTGGTTCAAGCTGGATGTGACGCCCCGGCCCTGACCTTGCCGGCGCCCGGAGCCGGCGAGGCCAGCCGGGCTCCCCTCCCTCCGGAAAGGCCCCCTGGACAGGAGGCGCGCCGCCTTCACGATGGCGCGCGGCGCCGCCGGCCCGTCGCCACCGCATGCCGGCGGTGGCAGTCTAACGGTCATTCCCCGCGAATTCATAAGGGGAGCGAAGGGATGGAAACGCGATGCGCGTCCTGATCATCGGGGCTGGCCCGACCGGGTTGACGCTGGCGCTCGCCCTCCGCCATCGCGGCATCGCCTGCCGCCTGATCGAATGCCGCACCGGCCCCGAGCGCTGGTCCCGCGCCCTGGGCGTGCAGGCCCGCACGCTGGAGGTGCTGGACAGGCTGGGGCTGGCCGAGCGCTTCCTCGCCGCCGCGCATCCGCTGGAAGGGGCGGCCTTCCACCTCCCCGGCCGCACCTCCGGCTCCTCCGCTCCCTCCGCCGGCCAGGAAGTCCGCCTGCGCTTCCAGCACGTGCATCCGCGCTTCCCGTCCATGGTGATCCTGCCCCAGTACGAGACCGAGCGGCTCCTGACGGAAGCAGGGGCGGCGCCGGAGCTCGGCACCGAGTTCCTGGAGATGCAGAACGGCAACGCCCTGCTGCGCCACCAGGACGGGCGGCTGGAATGGGTGGCGGCGGACTGGATCGCCGGCTGCGACGGCGCTCATAGTGGCCTGCGGCACAGCCTGGACCTCCCCTTTCCCGGGCATCGCTACCTGCAGCAACTGGTCCTGGCGGACCTGTCTCTGGAAGGGCTCGACCGCGCCCGGATGCACGTCTTCCCGGACAGCCCGGCGCCCCTGATCTGCTTTCCCCTGCCCGATGGCCATTGGCGGACCATCGCCTTGCTGCCGCCGGACGCGCCGCCGCCCGCGCAGGGCTCCCTGATCCCTTTCCAGCGCCCTGGGCTGACGCTGGGCGAACCCTCCTGGTGGAACCTTTTCCGCATCAGCCAGCGGCAGGTTCCCCGGATGCAGATCGACCGGCGCCTGCTGCTGGGGGATGCCGCGCATATCCACTCGCCGGCTGGCGGGCAGGGCATGAATCTCGGCATCCAGGATGCCTGGTCGCTCGCCGCCGCCATCGCCGAGGGACCGGGGGCCGTCGCCCTCTGGGCCGGGCGGCGGCACGGGCTCGCGCGGCAGGTGATCCGCGCCACGGACCTGATGACGCGGATGATGACCGCCCGTTCGCCCCTCCTGGCTTCCCTCCGCGCCCGCGTCTTCCGCCTGGCGGCAGGCTCGCCCATGCTGTCGCGGCAGTTGGAGACAGGGCTGGCCGGCCTGCGCTACCCGGCTCCGCCGGCCTGAACGGCGCGCAGCCCTTGCCGCGCGGCGCCGCCAGGGAGCCGCCCGGGTTCCTCCGGGCGGCCCTGCGCGATCAGGCGCGCTGCGATGCCACGGCCGGCGCCGGGGCGGCGGCGGCACGTTCGGCCTCGGCCGCCTCTCGCCCCCAGCGGGTGGCGAGCGTGGCGCAGACCATGAGCTGGATCTGGTGGAACAGCATGATCGGCAGCACGATCATGCTCACCGCCTGCCCGCTGAACAGCAGGCTCGCCATCGGGATGCCGCTGGCGAGGCTCTTCTTGGAGCCGCAGAAGAGGATCGTGATCCGGTCCTCGCGCGAAAAGCCGGCGGCGCGGGTGTACCAGTGCAGCAGCAGCATCACCACCGCCAGCAGCGCGGCATTGGCCAGCAGCAGGACCACGATGCTCATCACGTCCACCTGGTGCCACAACCCGTTCACCACGCCCTCGCTGAAGGCGCCATAGACGACAAAGAGGATCGAGGAGCGGTCCACATAGCCCACCAGCTGCTTGTGCCGGTTCAGCACCGGCATCAGCCAGCGGCGCACCAGCTGGCCCAGCACGAAGGGTAGCAGCAGTTGCAGCATGATGCCGCGGATCGCCCCGAAGGAGATGCCGCTCTCGCCGTTCGTGGTCATCAGCACGCCGACCAGCAGCGGCGTCAGCACGATGCCGACGAGGTTCGAGACCGAGGCCGCGCAGAGCGCCGCAGGCACGTTGCCGCGCGCGATCGAGGTGAAGGCGATGGAGGACTGCACGGTGGAAGGCAGCACGCCGACGAAGACGATGCCCAGCGCCAGCATCTCGCCCAGCGCCGGGCGCATGGCATAGCTCAGGCCGATGGCCAGGATCGGGAAGAGCAGGTAGGTCGAGAGGAAGACCACCAGCTGCAGCTTCCAGTTCGTCACGCCGGCCATCACGGCCTCCCGCGACAGGCGGGCGCCGTAGAGGAAGAACAGCAGGGCGATGGCGAAGTTGGTGGCATAGTCCACCACCTCCGCCGCCTCCCCCCGGGCAGGCAGGATGCTGGCCAGCACCACCATGCCGATGATCAGGAGGATATAGGGATCGATCCGCAGGCGGGCCAGGATCGAACGCCTGGCCGGCGGAGCGGCGCTGGATGGGTTTGCGGCCACGGGAAACGCCCCTGTCACAGGAATGACTTCGAGTATCGGGGCTTCCTTTGCCCATTCGCGCCAAAAATGACAGAATTAACAGTCATTGCCGAATCCAATGATCCAGTCATCCTTCGACCCGCTGCTGCTGCGCACCTTCCTGGCCGTCGCGGAAACCCGGCACTTCACCGCCGCCGGGCAGCGCCTGGGGCTGAGCCAGTCCACCGTCAGCCAGCATATCCGCCGGCTGGAGGAACAGGCCGGGCGGCCCCTGCTGCTGCGCGACACGCATTCCGTCACCCTCACCACCGATGGCGAAGCGATGCGGGGCTTCGCCACCACCATCCTGGAGGCCCATGCCCGCGCCGCCGCCTTCTTCGCCGGCACGGAGCTGCGCGGGCGCCTGCGCTTCGGCACCTCGGAGGACCTCGTCTCCTCCCGCCTGCCGGAGATCCTGCGCGAGTTCGTGCGCTCCAACCCGGCGGTGGACCTCGACCTGACCGTGGGGCTCAGCGCCCTGCTCTACGACCGGCTGGATGCCGGGGAACTCGACCTGATCTGCGCCAAGCGCCGCCCCGGCGAGCGGCGCGGCCGGCCGGTCTGGCGGGAGCGGCTGGCCTGGATCGGCACCGCCGGCACCGTCCTGGACCCTTCGGCGCCCCTGCCCCTGGTCGCCTATCCCAACCGCTCCATCACCCGCGCCCTGGCGCTCGAGGCGCTGGAACGCGCCGGGCGGCGCTGGCGCATGTCCTGCTCCTCCGGCAGCCTGAGCGGGCTGACCGCCGCCGTCCTAGCCGGACTCGGCGTCACCGCGCAGTCGCGGCTGCTGCTGGGTGGCGCGCTGGTGGAGATCCCGGGGCCGGAACTGGATGAGGTGGAGTTCGTCGTGACAGGCCGTGGCGAAAGGCTGCACGGCGCCGCCGCGGCCCTGGCCGATGTCATCCTCCTGAACGCCACCCACCTGCAGCCCGCCGGCTGATCCCCGCCCGGCGCACGGGGCGGCGCCCCAGGCCACGCCCATCGCGATTCCACCGGTAGGCGGTGCCGGCGCCTCGGGGCAGAATCGGCACCGGACATCACGGGACATACTCCATGACGGAAACCGGCAAGGCGGGGACGGGCGGCCAGGCCCACCATCCCCTGCTGCGGCGGCGCGACGGCCACCATGCCCGCGTCACCTTCGAGGAACTCTTCTTCGACCTCGTCTATGTCTTCGCCGTCACCCAGGTCTCGCACGGGTTGCTGCACCATCTCGGCATGGCCGGGGCGGTGGAGGCGCTGATCCTCTGGTTCGCGGTCTGGCTGGGCTGGCAGTACACCTGCTGGGTCACGAACTGGTTCAACCCGGAGACGCCGCCGATCCGTGGGCTGCTCTTCGGCACCATGCTGGCCGGGCTGGTGATGGCGGCCGCCCTGCCCCAGGCCTTCGGCGACCGTGGCCTCGTCTTCGCCCTGGCCTATGCCGCCATGCAGGTGGGACGCACGGGCTTCATCGCCTGCCAGCTTCCCGCCGGGCATCCCCTGGCCGCCAACTACCGGCGGATGCTGGGCTGGGTCTGCATCGCGGCGGTGTTCTGGATCCTCGGCGGGCTGGCCCCGGCGCCCTGGCGGCACCTGCTCTGGGTCCTGGCCGTCCTCTGCGAATATGTCTCGCCCATGTTCGGCTTCGCCCTGCCGGGGCTGGGGCGCTCCCGGACGCGGGACTGGACCATCGAGGGGGGCCATCTCGCCGAGCGCTGCCAGCTCTTCGTCATCGTCGCCCTGGGCGAGACGGTGCTGGTCACCGGTGCCACCCTGGCCGACGAGGGAGCCTGGGACCCGCCCACCCTGATCGCCTTCCTGTCCGCCTTCTTCGGCAGCCTCGCCATGTGGTGGGTCTATTTCGGCACCAGCAGCCGCGACGGCAGCACGGTGATCACCCATTCCCCCGATCCCGGCCGGATCGGCGCCTGGTTCCACTACATCCACGCCATCCTGCTCGCCGGGATCATCGTCACGGCCGTCGGCAACGACCTCGTCATTGCCCATCCCGATGGGCGCATGACCGTGGCAGCGGCGGCCACGCTGATCGGCGGGCCGGCGCTCTACCTCTTCGGCTCCGGCTTCTACAAGCGCGTGGTCTATGGCATCTGGCCGTCCTCGCATCTCGGTGGCCTCGCCGTGCTTGCCCTGATGGTGCCCTTCGCCTTCACCACGGACCTGCTGATGATCGGCGCCCTGACCACCCTGGTGATGCTGGCCGTGGGCTTCTGGGAAAGCCGCATCCTGCGCCCCAACCCGGAAGCAAGGCTGGCCGGGATGTCGCATTGATACGGAGAGCGGCGCCTGACCTCTGGCGCCGCGCTTATGGCGATCCCCGGGGGGAGGCTCCGCCTGCCCCCGGATCCCCCCACCGCCGGGGATATGGTATATCCCCGGACCCTGCCTTTCGCTGGCTCTTCGTGGTTGCCGCCAGCCTGCGGTCCGATCCCGGGGAGCGGGTGGGATCAGCAGGGCGCCCGGAAGAAGAAAGACACCCTATCTGCGCTGGCAGCGCCCGCAGCCGCCGGGAAGCATCGCTTCCCGGCGTGATCCGGCATCAGCGGGCACCAACGAAAATGGGTCCAGGGCACGCAGTGTCCTGGCGGATGGGGGGTTTGGGGGGAAGGCGGAGCCTTGCCCCCAATCCGGGCGCCAGGGACCGGGCCGCCGCGCGCCACTCCCGGCGAGAGCCGACGGCTACCGGCCCAGAACCTCGCCCAGAATGGCAGCGAAGCGGTCGATATCCGCTTCCTCCACCCAGACATGCGCGCTGATCCGCAGCACGCCGAGCCGGTCGCTGGCGAAGGCGCCCCGTTCCGCCAGGGCCGGGACCAGATGGGCCGGCAGCCCGCTCGGCAGGCGCAGGCCCAGGATATGCGGCGAGCGGCGGTGGCGCGGCGGGCAGGCGAGGCCCATCGCCTCCAGCCGCTCCGCCAGCCGGTCGGTCAGCCCACGCAGCCGTGCCTCCACCGCCGCCACGCCCCATGATTCCACCAGTTCCATCCCGGTCGCCGCCATGGGCAGCGCCACAGGGTCGTCGCGCTCGCCCCGGTCGTAGCGCGCGGCACCCGGCGCGGGATGGCCCCCCGGCATGTTGAAGCCGTTCTCCTCCAGCGGCAGGCCGGACTGGCGCTCCGGCGCGGCATAGAGAAAGGCCAGGCTGTAGGGGCCCAGCACCCATTTATAGGTGGGGAAGGCCAGGAAATCCGGCCGCCAGCGCCCGGCATCCACCGGCAGCACGCCCACCGCCTGGGTGGCGTCCACCACCACCGCCCCGCCCTGCCGCCGGACCGCCGGGATCACCCGGTCCAGGTCGATCGGCGTGCCGTCGCACCAGTGCAGCGGCGTCAGCGTGGCGACGCCCAGGGGCGCCGCGCCGGGGCGGTCGATCGCCTCCAGCAGCGCGGTGGTCCAGTCGCCATCCGCCGGGCGCGGCACGGTGTCCACCACCAGCCCGCGCTGCCGCGCCAGCCGGTCCCAGGGCAGGCAGAGGGAGGGGAACTCGTCCTGCACGCGCAGCACGCGCGAGCCCGGGGGCGGTTCCAGGTTCAGCGCCGCCGTGGCGATCCCGTGGCTGACGGAGCCGGTGATGGCGATGTCGCCGGGCGCCGCGCCAACCAGCCGCGCCGCCGCGGCACGGGCACGCAGGCCCCAGCGCGCGGCCTCGCTGCGCGGCACCGTCCAGGGATGGCTCTTGCCGGCCACCCCGGCCTCGCCCGCCGCCCGCACCGAACGCGGCAGCGGCGAGTAGGCGGCGGCGTCGAGATAGGCGATCCCTTCGGGGATCTCGAAGAGGGCGCGCTGGTTGGACAGGGGCGGGGTCGGGATCATGGCCCGGCCAGGGAAGAACGGCGGACCACGCCTGTCCAGACCGGCCGCCCACCGGGCCTCAGCGCCGTCCGGGCAGGGCCGCCGCGCTCTCCTCCCAGGCCGTCTCGGCGAGGCTCCCCGGCTCGCTTCCCGTCGCGGGCCTCTGTCCGGGCGCGGGGTGGGCACCGATCCCGGGCAGGGTCAGGATCACCGCGAAACCGTCGACCGAGTCGCTGCGGAAGCGCAGGCTGCCGCCATGGGCGCGCACCACCTCGTCAGCGATGGCAAGGCCGAGCCCGGCGCCACCGCGCCCCTCGCCGCGCGGATGGAAGGGCTCCCGCACCCGGGCCCAGAGGGCAGGCGGAATGCCCGGCCCGTCATCCACCACCTCCAGCACGGCATCCCCGTCCTGGCGGAAGACCCGCACCTCCAGCCGCGAGGCCGCGCCATGCTGGAGGGCGTTGTTCACCAGGTTCGCCACGGCCTCCCGCAGGCTGATCGGATCGCCCGGGACGACCACCGGCTCCCCGGGTGCATCCAGCGACAGCACCGGCGCCGCGGCGCCACCGCCGTCCACCGGCAGGTCCAGCAGGATTCTCCGCGCCAGCGCCACGAGGTCCACCGGCTCCGGCGGCACCACATCGGGCCGGTGCGTCACCATGGCATGATTGAACAATTGCCCCACCAGCCGGCCGAGCTGTTCCGTGCGGGCGGCGATGCGCCGGAGCTGGGTGGCCCGGCGCGCGGGATCGCCTTCCACCGACAGGAGATCGACCTGCGACGCCAACCCCGCGAGCGGCGTGCGGAGCTGGTGCGCGGCATCGCCGATCATGCGCTGCATCATGCCGATCCGCCGGTCCAGCCGCGCCATGAAGCCGTCGATGGCGCCGACCAGCGCGGCGATCTCTGGCGGCGCCGCCACCGCCAGCGGGCTCAGGTCGCGCGGGTCGCGCTCGCGCAGCGCATCCTGCACCCGTTCCAGCGGCGCCAGCACGTGCTTGATGGCCAGCAGCGTCGCCAGCAGCGCCAAGCCGGTCAGCAGCAGCACGCCCAGGATGGCCTTGCCCGCGATGTCGCGCGCCAGCGCCGTGCGCGCGTGCAGCGTCTGCGCCACCGCCACCAGGGCCCAGCCCTCGCCCAGCCGCCGCGTGGTGACCGCGATGCGCACGGGCTCCCCGCGCCAGGCCCCGTCCTCCACCAGCACGCGGCCCTGGCGCAGCAGCGCCTGTTCCCGCGGCGTCATCGGGCCGAGCGCGAGGTCCGGCGATCCCGCCACCACGACGCCACGCGGGTCCACCACCTTGTAGGCGACGCGGTCCATGGCGGAGAGCGAGGCCAGGACGGAGATCGGCGGCTCCACCGCCACCATGACGCCCTGCTGGTAGGTGTTCTCGGCGATCTGCGAGGCGCCATAGCGCAGCAGCGTGTCATGGGCGCTGCCGGCCGTCACCCAGGCATAGTACCAGCCCGCCACCGCGAAGCAGGCGCCGACCGAGCCCAGCACGAGCATCAGCAGCACCGCCACCCGCGCATGCAGGGAACGCACCGCGCTCATCGCGGCACGAGCTGGTAGCCGAGGCCGCGCAGCGTGCGGATCTCGGCGCGGGAGGCGGCGATCTTGCGGCGCAGCCGGGCGACATACTGCTCCACCGCATTGGCCCCGGCGGCGCCGTCCAGCCCGAAGAGCCGTTCCACGATCTGCTCCTTGCCGACGATGCGGCCGCCCCGCGCCACGAGGATCTCCAGCAGCGCCAGCTCCCGCCGCGTGAGGTCCAGCGGCTCGCCCTCCACGCTCGCGATGCGGCCGGACAGGTCGATGGCGATGTCGCCGAAGCGCAGCGCGTTGGTGGCGCTGCCGCTGCCCCGCCGCAGCAGGGCGCGGACGCGCGCCTCCAGCTCCAGGAAGTCGAAGGGCTTCACCAGGTAGTCGTCGGCGCCGAGGTCCAGCGCCCCGACCCGGTCCGCCACGCCGGAACGCGCCGTCAGCATCAGCACCGGTGTCGCCAGCCGCCGCTCGCGCGCATGGCGCAGCAGCGCCAGCCCGTCCGGCGGCGGCAGCATCACATCGAGGATGAAGAGATCGTAGGGCTGCACGTCCATGCGCGCCGCGGCCCCCTCGCCGTCGCGCTCCCAGTCCACCTCGTGCCCCATCCGCTGCAGACGGGCCTGGATGCCCTCGCCCACATCCGCCGTGTCCTCGACCAACAGGATCCGCATCGCACCGCACTGTCATATCGCAACGCAGCAACGATTTTTGCGCGCCCGTCAGTTTGGCAACAGATTGCGGAGATATCCAGGGCGCAAGCCCGGCCCGTGAGAGGACCGGGGAAACAGGGAAGAGAGGGTCCGCAAATGGATGCTGCCGCCCCGGATGCGTCCGTGCCGCTGCTGTCGGTGCAGGATGTCACGTTGCAGTACAAGACGGAGGATTCCGTCGTCACCGCCACGCACCGCGTCGGCTTCGATGTCTATCCCTCCGACCGCTACATCCTGCTCGGCCCTTCCGGCTGCGGCAAGTCCACGCTGCTGAAGGCGATCGGCGGCTATCTCACCCCCTCCGAGGGCGAGATCCGGCTCAAGGGGCGCGAGGTGCGCCATCCCGGCCCGGACCGCATGATGGTCTTCCAGGAATTCGATCAGCTCCTGCCCTGGAAGACTGTGCGGGAGAACGTGATGTTCGCCCTCACCGCCAGCGGCCGCGCCAGGGGCGCCGAGGCGCGCGACCGCGCCGACAGCTATATCGAGAAGGTCGGCCTGGCGAAGTTCGCCGACAGCTTCCCGCATATGCTCTCCGGCGGCATGAAGCAGCGCGTGGCGATCGCCCGCGGCATGGCGATGGAGCCGGACGTGCTGCTGATGGACGAGCCCTTCGCCGCGCTCGACGCCCTGACCCGGCGCCGGATGCAGGAGGAGCTGCTGCGCCTGTGGGACGACACGCGCTTCACCGTGCTCTTCGTCACCCATTCCATCGAGGAAGCCATCCGCGTCGGCACGCGCATCCTGCTGCTCTCGCCACATCCCGGGCAGGTGAAGGCGGAGCTGAACAGCGTCCCGCCCGAGCTGCTGGGCACCGCCGCCGCGGCGGAGCTGGAGACGCGCATCAACGACATGCTCTTCGTGCACTGAGGAACGACCCATGAGCATCACCGTGAATGGCGGCCCCCTGGTCGCGCGCCCCGAGATCGTCCGCGAGCCGTCCCGCAGCGGGATCGGCGAGATCAACAAGCCGATCTCCGCCTGGGAATCCGTCTACCGCATCGGCGCGCTGCGCAAGGCGCTGATCCTCCTCGTCCTGGCCCTGGTCTGGGAGGCCTATGGGCGCTGGCTCGACAACCCGCTGCTCTTCCCGCCCTTCACCGCCACGGTGCAGGCGCTGTTCGAGAACCTCGCCAACGGCATCATCCCCGCCCGCACGCTGATCTCGCTGCGCACGCTGGTCGTCGGCTACGCCATCGGCATCGCCCTGGCAGCCGTGCTGACCACCATCGCCATCGGCTCGCGCATCGGCACGGACCTGCTGGAAACCCTGACGGCCATGTTCAACCCGCTGCCGGCCATCGCGCTGCTGCCGCTGGCGCTGATCTGGTTCGGCCTGGGATCGGGCAGCGTGATCTTCGTGCTGGTGCACTCCGTGCTCTGGGCCATCGCGCTGAACACCCATGCCGGCTTCCGCTCGGTGTCCAAGACGCTGCGCATGGTGGGGCAGAACTACGGGCTGACCGGGCTGCGGCTGGTGAAGGACATCCTGATCCCCGCCGCCTTCCCCTCGATCCTCACCGGCCTCAAGGTCGGCTGGGCCTTTGCCTGGCGCACGCTGATCGCGGCGGAGCTGGTCTTCGGTGTCTCCTCCGGCTCCGGCGGCCTCGGCTGGTTCATCTTCGAGAACCGCAACCAGCTGGAGACGGCCAATGTCTTCGCCGGGCTGTTCTTCGTGATCCTGATCGGCCTCTTCGTGGAGAGCTTCATCTTCGCCAACATCGAGAAGCGCACGATCCGCCGCTGGGGCATGCAGCACTGACCGGCCGTCGTACGAACCTCGTCCAACGATAAGACAGAACGGGAGCGTCCCATGCAACGTCGCCAGATCCTCACCGCCGGTGCCGCCCTTTCCGCGGCGCTGGCCACCCCCGCCCTGCTGATCCGCCGCGCCCATGCGGAGGCCGGCAAGCTCCGCCTTTCCCACGGCTACGGCATCCTGTACCTGCCGCTCATCGTGATGCGCGACCAGAAGCTGCTGGAGAAGCACGCCGATGCGGCGGGCCTCGGCCCCATCGACGTCTCCTGGCAGATGCTCGATGGCGGCAACGTCATCAACGACGCGATGCTGGCGGGCTCCCTCGACATCGCAGGCACCGGCGCGCCGGGCTTCATCACCCTCTGGTCGCGGGCCCGGGGCATCCCCCGCTCCGAGATCATCGGCGTCAGCGGCATGAGCACCTGCACCCTGTCGCTCAACACCAACCGGCCGAACATCCGCTCGCTCGCGGACTTCACGCCGGGCGACAAGATTGCCCTGCCCGGCATCAAGACCTCGCTCGCGGCCGTGGTGCTGCAGATGCTGGTGGCCAAGCAGTTCGGCCAGGCGAACTACGCGAAGCTCGACCCGATGACGGTCGGCCTGCCGCATCCCGAGGCCTTCACCGCGCTGATGAGCGGCAAGACCGAGATCGCGGCGCATTTCGCCTCGCCGCCCTATTCGAGCCGCGAACTGGAGGACCCCCGCATCCACCGGGTGATCGCGGCCAGCGAGGTTCTGGGCAATGCCACGCTGGACGTGACCTTCGCCCCGCGCCAGTTCGTCAACAACAACCCGAAGATCATGGCGGCCTTCCTCGCGGCCCAGGATGAGGCCAACAAGATGATCGTCTCCGATCCGGTGAAGGCGGCAGGCATCTTCAACCGCGTCTCCCCGACCGGCAGCACGGACGAGGCGGTGGTGGCCATGCTGAAGGAGCCCGACACCAGGTTCGACACGACGCCGCATGGGCTGATGGAATACGCGAACTTCATGGGCGCCGTGGGCACCATCCGCAACAAGCCGGCGAAGTGGCAGGACCTGTTCATGCCGGAGTTGCACGAGCGCCCCGGTTCATGAGGCCGGGTTCGTGAGGCCCGCCGCATGACATCCGGCCCGGGATGTCCTCAGGCCGCGGCGTCCGCCGCCGCGACCTCCCGCGCCCGCCCGCCCTCGGCCATCAGGGTCCTGACCCGCGGGAAGGCCACGAGCTGGCGGCGGTACAGGCCGGCGGCGGCACCGATCATCGTGCCGCCCCGGCGCAACAGGGCATCGCCCCATTCCACGATGCGCAGATTGGGCCAGGCCTTGGGCCGGATGCGCAGGATCTCCTCGTAGATCGCCTCCGCCGGCAGGTCCGGCCGGGCCTGCGCCAGGATCAGCGCCATGGCCGCGGTCGAACGCGAGATGCCGGCATGGCAATGCACCAGCAGCCGCCCCTCCGGTTCCGCCAGCAGGTCCGCGCCGAAAGCCAGGATCTGCTCCACATGCTCCCGCTCCGGCCGGACCATGCCCGGCATCTCCTCGATCACGTCGTGGAAGCGCAGCTCCAGCTTCCGGTGCTCGCCGAAGCGGCCGAAGCTCTCCGGGACAGGCCATTCCGGGTCGAGGATGGAGAGCACGTGGCTCACCCCGGCCTCGCAATGGCCGTCCAGCTCCTCGATGCCACAGATTCCGATGCCGAAAGGTGCGATGGGGTCCATGTCCCTGGCTTAGCGCCGGGGCAGGCCGCTTGCCACTCCACAGACGGCGCGGTTGCGCACGCGCCCCTTCTCGCGGTGAGGGCGGCGCAGACCTTGATCCGGGTGTTTGCAGGCGGGATTTCGTGCCAGCAACCGGAGTTGATCCAAAAAGAGATATAAACATTCAGGGTTGCTGAAACTTGTGACGCATCACGAATGGGTTGAGTGATCCCTAGGCACCCTTTAAGATGCCGTTAATCCCGTGCGGAGATCACAGCCCTGGCTGTCTCCAACGGGCGGCACGGAGATTGGCGGGAACCGGATGAAGCGCTTGGTGATCGATCTCGACGGCACGCTGACCATCGACGACCCCCAACTCGACTATCCCAGCAAGCGCCCCAACCTCGCGGTGGTGGAGAAGCTGCGGGAATACAAGGCGCAGGGCTTCGAGATCGTCGTCTGCACCGCGCGCAACATGCGCACCCACCAGGGCAATGTCGGGCTGATCAACGTCCACACCCTGCCCGTCATCACCGACTGGCTGCGCCGCCACGACATCCCCTATGACGAGATCCATGTCGGCAAGCCGTGGTGCGGGCATGACGGCTTCCATGTGGACGACAAGGCCCTGCGCCCCGACGAGTTCGTCCGCATGAGCCACGAGGAGATTGCGGCCCTCCTCCATCTCGGCCGGAACGCGGCATGAGCCACGACGCCCCGCTCGCCCTGATCACCTCGGCCGCCTATGTGAACGCCGAGATCGGCGCCGAATTCGGCCAGTTGCCGCCCTGCTTCCTGCCCTTCGGGCACAACCGCCTCTTCACCCCGCAGATCGCCAGCCTGCGCCGCCTGGGCGAGCGCGTGGTGCTGACCCTGCCGCAGAGCTTCGAGCCGGAGGACTGGGACCAGGCCCAGCTCCTGGCCGCCGGCGTGGAACTCCTCTTCATCCCGGACGGGCTCAGCCTGGGCGAAAGCATCGCCTATGCCCTGACCCTCTCCGACGCCCGCGGCCCGGTGCGCATCCTGCACGGCGACACGCTCTTCCTCGAAGCCCTGCCGGACACGCTGGACGAGGTCGGCGTGGCCACCAGCGCCGATTCCTACAGCTGGGGCGTCCTCAGCGGCGGGCTGCACGGCAGCTTCGTCAGCCGCCGTCCCGGCACCGCCGCCCGGCAGGACCAGGTCCTCAGCGGCTGGTTCGCCCTCTCCTCCGCCCCGGCCCTGGGCCGCGCCCTGGCCGAGGCACGGGGCGACTTCCTGCGCGCCCTGGCCCTCTACAACGCCCGCCACCCGCTGACCTTCCGCCTGCTGGACGGCTGGCTGGACTTCGGCCACCTGCAGACCTTCTACCGCTCCCGCGCCAAGGTCAGCACGGCCCGCGCCTTCAACGCCATCGCCGTCGCCGGCCGCTCCGTACTCAAGACCGGCGAGAAGAGCGACAAGCTTTCCGCCGAGGCCGACTGGTTCGAGAACATCCCCCCGCCGCTGCGCCTGCATGCCCCGCCCTTCCTGGGGCGCGAGGGCAATGGCTACCGCATCGGCTATGAGTTCAGCCCGACGCTGCACGAGCTCTTCGTCTTCGGGCGGCTGGAACAGGCGAGCTGGGCGCGCATCATGGAAGGCTGCTTCGACTTCCTGCGCACCGCCCGGCAGCTCGGCGCCGAGGCCGCCCCCCCGCACCTGCCGCCCGACACGCTGCGCGTCCTGGCCCTCGACAAGACCGCCGCGCGGCTGGAGCAATGGGCCCGCGCCAGCCGCATCGACCTCGACACCGAATGGCGCTCGGGCGGGCGGCGCCTCCCCTCGCTCCGCCGCATCGCGGACGAGACCGCCGCCATCGCCGCCGCCACCGACCCCCTGCCCGGCGTCATGCATGGCGATCTCTGCTTCCCCAACACCTTCTTCGATTTCCGGCAGCAGCAGATCAAGGTGATCGATCCGCGCGGTTCCGTCCGCGATGGGGAACACACGGTCTTCGGCGACCTGCGCTACGACCTCGCCAAGCTGAACCATTCGGTCGAGGGCTATGACCTGATCCTCACCGGCCGCTACCAGGTGGAACAGCCGGAGCCCTATGACCTGACCCTGCACCTGTCGCGCGAGGGCGCGGCGGGATTCCTGCCCGAGATCGCGGCGGAGATGGACCTCCTCGGCCGCCGCACCAGCGATGCAGGCACGCGGGCACTGACCGTGCATCTCTTCCTCTCGATGCTCCCCCTGCATGCCGACCGGCCCGACCGCCAGCGCGCCTTCCTGGCCAATGCGCTGCGCCTCTATGCCAAGATGGAGAGAGCGCGTGATCGTCTTCCCCATGGCCGGCCTCAGCAGCCGCTTCACCAAGGCCGGCTACGACCGGCCGAAATGGATGCTGCCGCTGGCCGGGCGGCCGCTGCTGGACTGGTCCCTGCTCGGCTTCAGCGAGATGTTCGAGAGCGAGACCTTCCTGCTGATCCATCTCGACCGGCCGGGCGTCGCGGAATTCGTGCGCGCCCGGGCCGAGGCGATCGGCATCCGGAACCTGCGGATGGTAGCGCTGCCGGAACCCACGCGAGGACAGGCGGAAACCGTGTGGCTCGGCCTGGAACGCCTGTGCGTACCGGATGTGGAGCCCGTGACCATCTTCAATATCGACACCATTCGGCCCGGCGTGCGTAAGGCGGCCTTCGACGGGTACGACGGCTGGTTGGAGTGCTTTGTTGGAGCGGGCGACCATTGGTCGTTCGTTCGCCCTGCTGACGCAAATACTCCGGTTCGTGGGAAGGTGGCTGAAGTGGCAGAGAAAAAGCGCATTTCGGCTCTATGTTGTTCAGGATTATATCATTTCGGCTCAGCAAGATTTTTCCGGCGTTCTTATGTACAGCAGGTATCTGAGCTTTCAGAGCGAGAAGTGTATGTTGCACCCATCTATCGCTACTTGATCGAAGCAGGGAAAAAAGTCTGTTACGAAATAACGCCAAGAAAAAAGATATATATGTCTGGAACACCGTTAGAATATGAAAGCATGAAAGATTTCTTATCGATAAAAAGCAATCAACATCTTTTTGCGCAAGAATTTGGGCTGTCTGGAGCTTCCTAATGAAGAACACACATGCACTCCCCTACTCGCAATATATTAAGATTGACAACACCAGCGAGGAAAATCTTCACGTGCTAATTTCCAAGAGGAAATTCACTGAAGAGAAAAATAAATTTCTCAAGCTTCATGCAAAAGCGCACCCTTTTCCCGGATACAATCCGGGAAAGACGTCAATAAAGATTCTACGAGATCACTATGGGAAATCTCTGGATAATCTTGTCTTTCAAAGAATTACAGAAATGGCGAGTCTTGAAGAAGATCGCCTAAAACCCTCTATTATGGCTGCGCTAGCTTCCAACAAAGCGAGCATCAACGGGACAAAGGATTTTTATCTGATAGGCATTGGAAAAGAAAATAAGACGCATGTCGTCAGATCTGAAAACGGCATTGCCATGACCATCAACACAAATAGCAAATCACCCATCAAGGGCATGTACGCTGTACATGTCTCGGGCTTAAGCAACGCTCGAGCTAGGGCAAGCATTGATTTGTCCGACACTATATCAACAGATCATGGCGGGTTCCTGAATATTCTCTTGGAATATGCCATTACCGGGAATTTTATACCTCTCGAAAGCCGAAGCGAACTCTATATTTCGCTAAGGAATAGCGATGGGTACCTCATAAACCCAGCAGTGAAGACTCTGTCCAATGCATTGACTCAAGAGGTACACAAAATTGAAGCAAAGATTGATCTGCCCTGTGGGGAAGAAAAAGTAACAGCTACTCCGAGGCTACAATTAGTAATCCCGGAACAGAGTAAAGTCGATTTCATGCTGAATTTAATAAACTGCCAGATAGAGTTTATCCCACATCACCAAAAAATGGACTGACCCCATGAGTGAATCCAACATTCCCATACCGCTTGATTGGGCAGACAAGGACAGGCATTTTCTTTCAAAAGCTACCTCTATCGAACATGCCGTGAGTTTTGGATTTCATGTCGAAAACAGCGGCGAGAAAAATTACTTCCTTGGGTCAGGTGAAATAAAATGCAGCCGTCACATCCAATTACTTGTCAAAGGACGCAGTAATTTCTTAGGGTTTGCTGGAGGTGGAAAAATTAATTCTTCAAGGATACAAATTCTTGGGAACGGAAATACAATACTTATTGGGGAAAACTTCGACATAGACTCAACAAGAATACAAATACAGGGGAACAACTGTAAAATTGCGATTGGCAATAACTTCCGCGTCAATGCCGGAACGTATATTTTGGCAAAGGAAGACGACAGAAATGTGCGGATTGGCGATGACTGCTTGTTTTCCACCAATATCGTCATAAGAACTAGCGACAATCACGGAATTTTCGATCTCGCTACACGAACCAGAATTAACTCTGCAAAAGATGTGACCATATCTAGTCGCGTCTGGATTGGCGAAGATGCTAAAATTCTTAAGGGCGTCCACATAGACTCGGATAGCATTATAGGTGCTTCATCAGTGGTAACAAAAAATGTTCCGTCGAACGTAGCAGTTGCAGGCAATCCGGCCCGCATCGTGAGAGAAGGGATATTCTGGTATAAGCATTTCACGCTCCCTGCCGAACAAAGCAAATCATAAGCAACGGAAAATCGAAGATGACGCGCAGTTCGCCAGTTCCCAAACACACTCTGGATGTAACACTAAATACAGCAACGAAAATCCTTTGTGTTTCTGGCGCATCCAATTTCGACTGTGATGCAAGTTACGAATTATATACACGAGGCTCCCTAATTGCGCGATTTGGATCACTCCGAAGCGAATGGGGTTTAGAGAAAGTTTTCATAGATTCTGATGTTAGTGAAGAAAATAAATGGAAAGCGGCCATCAAGCTAGAATCTCTTTATGAAAGCGTTCTTTCTAACGGCATTCAATTGTTGCAGAAAACCACGGATCGCACATTAGAGTATAATTTGGAAGTTCGGTATATTGCTCCACTGATGTTCTCAGTGGAGCATTTGCCACAGATCAACCATTCAGAGAGAGCTACAGAACACGGGCTATCCTTCGAATGCAAAGGGTCGTTTACAGTAAATTTTCAGAAGGATCAGACCGTTCGCAGACAGCCGCACGGAGGATTTATTTACCCTGATAAAACTGTAAAGCACAAAACTAGCGAGAGCTGGTTTGAGAACAATATGAATGTTCCAAGCCTCTATATAACACACCTAGCTGACGCCTATTCTTTTGGCCAATCTGGCATCCTGACGGCGGATGGGGTTATCTGCCGCGATGCTTTCAGAGGCTATCCAGACGGGCCGACCTTACCCAATAAGATACAGGGAGACGAGGCTAGTAACATTCAACACAATTCCAAGGAAAATTATTATCTTCATTTAAACACAGCAACGGCGCATGAGATTAATTCGGCCACCTATATGATCGGCCTACGACCAAAGGAGCATTTCGGGCACTGGATAACAGAATACTTCACACGGCTATGGGGATTTCGTCATCTAGACAGAAAAGATCTAAAAATCGTTGTTCCTAGATCCTCGCAGAAGTTCGCATTCAGCTTATTAGAAGCCATGGATCTCTCAGAGAAAATTATCATTACAGATGATAAAGCAATTTATAAACATCAAGAGATCTATGTTCCATCGCCAATTTATATGCACAATCAGTTTGCATCAAAGGAATTATGCGATTTTCGCGACTGGGCACTAGAAAGACTATCCCGATCAAAGGAATACAACGAAGCGTTAAAAATTGCTGAGGAAAACAAGATAGAAAGAATTTATGTGTTTAGAAAAGATGTCTCCGGAAAACGCAATTTATTGGAAGAAAGCGCTCTGGCGGAGAAACTTCGTGATCTAGGTTATTACATTTTAGTTCCTGGAGAAGTTAGCCCTGCTACACAAGCGGCCATTTTTTCGAATGCTCGGGAGATTGTAGGAGCAGTAGGTTCGGGGATGCTAAATGTAATATTCTCACGTCGGGCCCCTCTGGTTATTGGTCTCCTTCATCACCTTTTACCAGATAGAGTCCTTTCAGACCTAGCTGGAGCGATGGAATTTCCGGTGAGATATATTGTTGGGCGAAGTCTAGCACCCATTGAAGAGCAAAATCGTGAAAGCTGGAATAGCTCTTGGTCCTTGGATGTACATAAAACTACGGAAGACATTTCCCATTTAAGTCGAGAGCATCATTCATACACGAAGTAGGTATCTCTCCCCCACCACCCCCTCACTCCCCGGAAACGCCGCCGCCACCGCCTGCGGCGGCAACCGCAGGTGATCCCGCAACAGTCCCTTGGCCACGGCCCGCAGGTCCCGCGTCGGCGCCAGGTCCCGGTTCTCGAACAGCCTGCCCTCGGCCAGCCCCGGCCAGTCCGCCAGCACCCGTCCGCCCGCCACCGCCCCGCCGAGGACGAAGGCCACGCCCCCGGTGCCATGGTCCGTCCCGTTGTTGCCGTTCACCCGCGCGGTGCGGCCGAACTCGGTCATCACCAGCACGGCGGTGTGCTTCCAGGCGGGGCCGAGCTGCGCCTTCAGCGCGCTCATCCCACCATCCAGCTGCGACAGCACGGGGTTCAGCCGCCGCGTCTGGTCGGCATGGGTGTCCCAGCCGCCGATCTCCAGCGCCGCCACGCGCGGCCCGTCCGGCGCCGCCATCAGCTTCCCCGCGATCCCGGCCAGGGCCAGGAAGCCGCCGCGCACGCCCCGCTCCTCCCCCAGCACCTCGCTGGCGAAGCCCCGGCCGCGCAGCCCGTCCTGCACCGCGGGGCCGAGCAGCGGGTCGGCATGCACCAAGTCGGCCACGCGGGCATAAAGGTCCGGCGCCGGCCGCACGGGCCGGGGCGGCGCCCACATCCCCACATGCTGCGGCCCACGCATCAGCAGCGGCAGGGACAGCCCGACCGCCAACCCCAGATCCGCATCCCCCTTCGGCCGCGCCGCGAAGCCGGACAGGGCGCGGTTGAGCCAGCCGGAGGTCAGTCCCCCGCGCTCCACGGCGCCGCTCTCCAGCATGTCCTGCGCCTCGAAATGGCTGCGGTTGCGATAGGGGCCGGCGACGGCATGGATGGGCAGCATCTCCCCGGCGCGGAACATGCCGTGCAGCGCGCCCAGGCTGGGGTTCAGCCCGAAGAAGCCGCCGCAATCGAGCAGCCCCCCCTCCTGCCCCGGCTCCGGCAAGGCGAGCGACCCGCGCAGCGCGCGGTAGTTCGCGTCGCCATAGGGCGCCAGGGCCGCCATCCCGTCCATGGCGCCGCGCAGGATGACGACGACCAGCCGGTTCTCGCCCGGCAGCACCCCGGCCGGCATGGCGGCGAAGGCGAGGCGGGATCGCGCGGCGACCGCCGTGGCGGCGAGGCCCAGCAGCAGGCCGCGCCGCCCGATGGGGGGAAGATGGCTCATCGGCGTTGGAACTCCGGGCTGCTGAACAGCAGGGTCAGGGCCTCCTGCGGCGATCCCGCGCCGCGGATCGCCCCGCGCGTCTCGGCGGAGGCCAGGGGGCCGAGCGCCACCTCCGTCACCGCCATGGGGTCCTTGCGGGCGAAGCGGCCGCCCTGCTGGAAGGCCCAGTCCACGCGCTGCATGGCGGCCTCCGGGCCCAGCCATTCCTTGCCCCGGTCGGGCCAGCCATTGGGCTGCAGGGCGCCCCAGAGCTGCTGGCCGAGGCCGAAGGCGCTCTTGAAGGCCATCTCCCCGACCTGCGCCCCGTCGCAGCCGAGGGCGCGATAGACGGCGGTGACATAGTCCAGCGGCGCGCGCAGCTTGGTCAGCGGCGGGTCCCAGGCTTCCGGCAGCTTCACCAGCGCGCGGGACACGGCGCCCAGGTCGCCATCCGTGTTCCGCAGCACCGCCTCCAGCTTCGCGACGGTGGCGGGCGGCGGGTCGTCGGCCACGAAATGCCGGGCCAGCTTGGTGGCGAGGTGCCGGTGCGTGGCGGGGTGGGCGGCCAGGAAGCGCAGCGCCGCCTCCGTCTCCTCCCGCCCATCCGCCACCAAGCCACCGCCGAAGCGCTGGCCGAGGATGGTCTTCACGCCCGGCTCATGCGCCTGGTCGCGGAAGACGGTGCCATAGGGCTCGCGGTCCCGATCATAGCGCCAGCCGGTGAGGAGCCGGGCGAATTCCGTCACATCGCGCTGGGTATAGCCGGCGGCGGGCGAGACGCTGTGCAGCTCCATCACCTCGCGCGCCAGGTTCTCGTTCAGCCCGCGCCCCGTCTTGCGGCCGATCGGGCTGTCCGGTCCGACCGAGGCCGCCTGATCGAGATAGCCGAGCATGGCCGGATGGGTGGTGGAGGCGATCAGCATGTCCGCGAAGCGCCCGGTCACATGCGGCCGGATCACGTCCCGGATGAAGGAGGGCACCGTCACATTGGCCTGGGTGCTGGCGCGGCGGCTGATGGTGAAGTGGTTGGACCAGAAATCGACCAGCCGCTCGCGGAAGGGGGCCGGCGTGTCGATCCGCCAGGCGCAGGCGGCGACGCTCTCGGCCATCACATAGGTCTCGACCGGCGTGACCTGGCCCGGCTGCACCGGTCCCGCCGCATCGCGCTCCCGCCAGACGCGGAAGCCGTCCGCCACGGTCGGCACGTGGTCGAACCCCACCGGTGGCGGAGGATGCGGGGCAGGCTGGTCGATCTGGGCGAGGAGCCAGGCCTCGGCATCGGGGGGAACCGGCTGGTCCGGCCGCGGCCCCAGGCCGAAACGGATCGCCGCCTGGATGGATCGGGCACTCATGCCCGCATGATGTCACAGCGCTTGCTGCGCTGCGCAACCACAAAGAGTAACTGACCGCGTGTTAATACACTCTTTACGTGCATTCCATGGGCGCGCCGACGCACCTATGGAATGCCGCATGATCCCGGGCGGGAATCCTCCCGCCCGGAGAGCCGAGGGGTGCCTCAGATATGCAGCGCCCGCCCGTCCACGGCCAGCGCCGCCTCCTTCACCGCCTCGTTCAGCGAGGGATGCGCGTGGCAGATGCGCGCCACATCCTCGGCCGAGGCGCCGAACTCGATCGCCATCACCAGCTCGGCGATCAGCGTGCCCGCATCCGGCCCCAGGATATGGGCGCCGAGCACGCGGTCGGTCTCCTTGTCGGCCAGGATCTTCACGAACCCGTCCGTGGTGCCCATGGCGCGGGCGCGGCCATTGGCGGTGAAGGGGAACTTGCCGACCTTGTAGGCCGTCCCGGCCTCCTTCAGCGTCTCCTCGGTCTCGCCCACCGAGGCCACCTCCGGCCAAGTATAGACCACGCCCGGAATGGCGGCGTAGTTCACATGGCCATGCTGCCCGGCCAGGATCTCGGCGACAGCGACGCCCTCCTCCTCGGCCTTGTGCGCCAGCATCGGGCCGGCGATCACGTCGCCGATGGCATAGATGCCGGGCACATTGGTGGCGAAATGCCCGTCCACCTTCACCCGGCCCCGTTCATCCAGCGCCACGCCCGCGGCATCGAGTCCCAGCCCCTCGACATAGGGGCGGCGGCCGATGGCCAGCAGCACGACGTCGGCCTTGATCTCCTCGGCGGTGCCGCCGGCGGCAGGCTCCACGGCCAGCGTCACGCCGTCCTTGCCCTTGGTGGCGCCGGTCACCTTGCTCTTCAGCTTGAACTTGATGCCCTGCTTGGACAGCACGCGCTCGAACTGCTTGGCGATCTCGCCATCCATGCCGGGCACAAGGCGGTCGAGGAACTCGATCACCGTCACCTCGGCGCCCAGGCGGCGCCAGACGGAGCCCAGCTCCAGCCCGATCACGCCGCCGCCGATGACGACGAGATGGCCCGGCACCTTCTCCAGCTCCAGCGCACCGGTGGAGGTGACGATCTGCTTCTCGTCCACCTCGACACCCTTCAGGGGTGCGCTGTCGGAGCCGGTGGCGATGATGATGTTCTTCGTCTCGTAGGTCGCGCCCTCGACCTCGACCTTGCCCGGGGCGGTGATCCTGCCCGCGCCCTTCAGCCAGGTGACCTTGTTCTTCTTGAACAGGAACTCGACGCCCTTGACGTTGGCACCGACCACCTCGCCCTTGCGGGCCTGCATGCGGGCGAGGTCGAGCGTGAGCTGCCCCACGCCGATGCCGTGGTCGGCGAAGTGGTGCGCCGCCTCCTCGTAGTTCTCGGAGGACTGCAGCAGCGCCTTGGAGGGGATGCAGCCGATGTTCAGGCAGGTGCCGCCCAGCGTGGCCCGCTTCTCCACACAGGCCACCTTCATGCCGAGCTGCGCGGCGCGGATGGCACAGACATAGCCGCCGGGACCGGCGCCGATGACGATAACGTCGAAGCTCTCAGACATGATGGGTGCTGCAATCCTGTCAGGTGGACGTTGCGGGCAGGCGTAGCAGGGCTGGCGCCGGGCTTGAAGGGCGCCCCGCCAGGAACACGCCATGACCCCGCTTATCCTGCCAGATGGGGGCCGTAACAGCCCGGCGCCGCGCCCGTGGGCGGGAGCCAGGGATGCACCGGGCACGGGTCCGGCGGCCAGCGGCATCGCCCCCCCGCGCGGCAAGGCGGAACCCAGGGCGGTGCCCGGGCAGCCGGAGCGGAGCTGGACCAGCCCCGTGATCATGGCGGCCGGGACGTGATCGCCCACCTTGCCCCCTCGGACAGGCCGGCGCTATGAGATGTTATAACGTTTTGAAAGCCACGCCATGCGACGCCGCTCCACCCTGCTCCTGGCCCCCGCCCTGCTTTCCCTGGGCAACCTCCTCGCCCCCGGCTCCGCCCGGGCACAGGCCGCCGCCCCGTCCGCCGCGCCACGGCTGGATGTCGTCGCCTCCTTCTCCATCCTGGGCGACATGGTGCGTCAGGTCGGCGGCGACCGGGTGGCCATCCATACCCTGGTCGGCCCCGGCGGCGACTCCCACACCTACCAGCCCCGCCCCTCCGATGCAGCGGCGATCCGCTCCGCCGGGCTCGTGGTCCGCAACGGCCTCGGCTTCGAGCCGTGGCTCGACCGGCTGATCCGCTCCTCCGCCACCAAGGCCCGGATCGCGACGGCCAGCCAGGGCGTGACCCCGCGGAAGATGGTGGAGGAAGGCCATGGCCACAGCCACGAGGCAACCGATCCCCATGCCTGGCAGGACCTCCGGAACGGCCAGGCCTATGCCGGCAACATCGCGGAAGCCCTCGCCGCGGCGGACCCCGAGGGCGCCGATCTCTACCGCCGCAACGCCGCGGCCTTCCGGGAACGCCTCGCCAGCCTGGATGCCTGGGTGCGGGAACAGGTCGCGACCGTGCCGGAGGCGCGCCGCATCGTCGTGACCAGCCATGACGCCTTCGGCTATTTCGGCGCGGCCTATGGCGTGCGCTTCGAGGCGCCCCAGGGCATGAGCACGGAAAGCGAACCCTCCGCCGCCCAGGTCGCCGCGCTGATCCGGCAGGTGCGGGCAAAGCACGTCACCGCCGTCTTCATCGAGAACATGACCAACCCGGCGCTCCTGGAACGCCTGGCCCGGGATGCCGGGGCCAAGGTGCAGGGCGAGCTGTTCTCCGACTCCCTTTCGCCGCCGGACGGCCCGGCCGCGACCTACGAGGCCATGTTCCGGCACAATGTCGGCCTGCTGGTGCCCGCGATGCGCGGCGCCTGAGGCCGGAACACGTCCCCGACGGGCCGGGCCCCGGCGAAGCAAGGGCCGCTTTCATGGACGAGCATCCATGAAAGCGACGGCCTGCCTTGCCCATTCATCAGATAGACCTGCCGCCGCGGCCCTATGGCCCTCCCGGCATCCGCGCTAAGGAAACGGCCTGGCTCGAACAGGAGAGATCGGATGGATAGCAGCGGAATCGTTGTCGGCGAGCCTCATGAGGTCCGCAAACGCGTCATGGCCATCGTCGGCGCATCCTCCGGCAACCTGGTCGAGTGGTACGACTTCTACACCTACGCCTTCACCGCGCTGTACTTCGCGCATGCCTTCTTTCCCAGCGGCAACCAGACGGTGGCGCTGCTCCAGGCGGCCGCCGTCTTCGCCATCGGCTTCCTGATGCGCCCGATCGGCGGCTGGTTCTTCGGCCGCCTCGGCGACCGCAAGGGGCGGAAGTTCTCGATGCTGGTCTCCGTGCTCATGATGTGCGGCGGCTCGCTGGTGATCGCGATCCTGCCGACCTATGACAGCATCGGCATCGCGGCGCCTCTCCTGCTGCTGCTCGCCCGCATGACCCAGGGCCTCTCCGTGGGCGGCGAATACGGCACCGTCGCGACCTATATGAGCGAGGTCGCGACCTCGAAGAACCGCGGCTTCTATTCCTCCTTCCAGTACGTGACGCTGATCGGCGGCCAGCTCCTCGCCGTGCTGGTGGTGGTGATCCTGGAGATGCTGATCACGGCCGACCAGATGCGCGCCTGGGGCTGGCGCGTCCCCTTCCTGATCGGCGCCGCCACGGCGGTGATCGCCCTCTACCTGCGCCGCTCGCTGCACGAGACCTCGACGGAGAAGACGCGCAGCGCCAAGGGCGCCGGCACGCTGCGCGCGCTGCTCGCCCACCCGCGCTCCTTCCTGACGGTGCTGGGCCTCACCGCCGGCGGCAGCCTGCCCTTCTACACCTTCACCACCTACATGCAGAAATACCTGGTCAACACGACCGGCTTCCCGGTGAAGACCGTGAGCCTCGTGATGACGGCGGCGCTCTTCCTCTACATGTGCATGCAGCCGATCTTCGGTGCCATCTCGGACCGTTTCGGCCGCAAGAACCTGCTGCTGGTCTATGGCGTGGCGGGCATCCTCACCACCATCCCGCTGCTGAACGCCCTGGGCACCGCTTCCTCTCCCCTCGTCGCGCTGGGCCTGCTGCTGATCGCCCTGGCCGTCATCAGCTGCTACACCTCCATCAGCGGCGTGCTGAAGGCAGAACTCTTTCCCGCCGAGGTCCGGGCGCTGGGCGTCGGCCTCTCCTATGCCATCGGCAACGCGATCTTCGGCGGCTCGGCGGAATACGTCGCCCTCAGCTTCAAGAATGCCGGGGTGGAGAGCTATTTCGGCTGGTACGTCACCATCATGCTCGTGGTCGCCCTGGTCTCGGTGATCCTGATGCCCGACATGCAGAAGAAGGGCTTCATGCGGGACGAAGCCGGCCGCTGACTGCCAATGCCTGGGGCCGGGCTGCACAGATCCTGTGCAGCCTGGGCCGGGCACCTTGAAAACCCTTGGGAAACGAGGCGGCGCGGCGCGTTGACACCCGCGCCATCCGGGGGACAGCCTAGGGGCAACCCAGGAAAGCCCCCGGATGACCGACGCCCTCGAACTGACCCGACGCTCCCTCCTGGCCGGCTTCGCGACGCTGGCCGTGGCCGCCCCGGCCCTTCCGGGACAGGCCCTGGCCCAGGCGGCGGGGGGACCCGGGGCGCCTTCCTCGGCCATCCGCGGCGGCCGCATGGCCTTCGGCCGCTACACCGACAGCCAGTTCCTGGACCCGGTGACCACCGAGCTGAATGCCGACATCTGGGTCCTCACCAACCTCTTCGACACGCTCCTCTCCCCCACCCCGGACGGCAAGGGGCTGCAGCCCGGCCTGGCCACGGAATGGAAATGGAGCGACGACAGGCTCGCCCTGGAGCTGACGCTCCGCCCCGGCGTGAAGTTCGCCGATGGCAGCGACCTGACCCCGGCGGATGTGGCCTGGTCGCTCGACCGCGCCCGCGGCACCGGCGCCTGGAAGGACCTGATCGGCTCGATCAAGGCCGTGGAGCCGGGCGAAGGAAAGGTCACGATCCGCCTCGGCCACCCCGACGCCACGCTGCTGGCGGCACTCGCCACCTTCAACACGGGCATCATGCCGCAGAAGCTGGTCGAGGCCGCGCCCGGCGCCACGGTGGAAGACAAGATGAAGGCCTTCGCCGAGAAGCCTGTCGGCACCGGCCCCTTCGTGCTGGCCTCCTGGCAGCGTGGCCAGACCATGCTGCTGAAGCGCAACCCGCATCACTGGCGCGTGGCCGCGGACGGCAAGCCGCTGCCCTATCTGGATGAGCTCCGCTTCGACATCGTGCCCGACGACGCCACCCGCCTGCTGAAGCTGAAGGCCGGCGAGCTGGATGGCACGGAATTCGTCCCCTATGCCCGGGTGAAGGAGCTGCAGGCCGACCCGGCCATGCGGATGGAGCTCTGGCCCTCGACCCGCGTGCGCTATGTCGGGCTCAACTGCCGCCCGGAATACAAGGGCCGGAAGAACCCGATGGCCGATGTGCGGGTGCGCCAGGCCATCAACCACGCGGTGAACAAGGACGCGATCATCGCGATCACCACGCAGGGGCTGGGCAAGCCCATGCGCTCCTTCATGTCCTCCACCACGCCGCTGTTCAGCGGCCCGGCCTCGGGCGCCCTCTACCCCTACGACCTCGCCAAGGCCAAGGCGCTGATGGCCGAGGCGGGCTATGCCGAGGGCTTCGAGGTGACCTGCCAGACCATCTCCGGCAACCAGGACGACGTGAACGACCTGACCGCGATCCAGCAGATGCTGGCCGCGATCCGGATCAAGGTGACGATCGAGCAGCTCGACAACGCCACCAAGGTCGCCCGCTACCGCGCCGGCGACTTCCAGCTCCGCACCGCGCTCTGGACCAACGACATCGCCGACCCGGCGCAGATCACCTCCTACTTCGCCTACTACCCGAATGTGGAGAATGTGCGCTCCGGCTACCAGAACCCGAAGCTGGACGAGCTCTACCTCGCCAGCAGCAAGGAGACGGACCTGGAGAAGCGCACCGCGATGTACCAGGAGATCCAGAAGACCTACGCCGAGGCCGCGCCGATCCTCTTCCTCTACGAGACGCCCTATCCGGTCGCCTTCCGCAAGCAGGCCACCGGCTTCGTGCAGATCCCGCTGGGCAACAACCTTTTCGTGGAAGCCGCGGTCCAGCGCTGAGCCGCCGGTGCTGCGCTATGCCCTGCGCCGCATCGGCCAGATGCTGCCGACCCTCGCTTTGGCGGTGGTCGCGGTCTTCTTCCTGGCGCGCGCCATGCCGGGCGACGCCGTCTCGGCCATGCTGGGGGAACGCGGCACCGACGAGGCCGTGGCGCGCCTCACCGCCGAGCTGGGGCTGGACCGCTCGGTGCCGGAACAGCTCTGGTCCTATGTGACGCTGCTGGCGCAAGGCAACCTGGGCATGTCGATCGGCGCCCGCGTGCCGGTGCTGCAACTGGTGGCGGAGCGCCTGCCGGCCACGCTGCTGCTGACACTGATGGCGATCATCCTGTCGCTGCTGCTCAGCCTGCCGCTCGCCTTCATCGCCGCGCTGCGCGCCGGGCGGTGGGAGGATGTGGCGGTGCGCAGCGGCCTCCAGGTCGGCCTCAGCGCGCCGATCTTCTTCCTGGGCCTGCTGCTGCTCACCCTCTTCGCGGCGCAGTGGCGGATCTTCCCGGTGGGCGGCTATGGCGACACGCCGCTGGAACACATCTACCACCTCTTCCTCCCCGCCCTGACGCTGGCCCTTTCCTTCACCGCCGTGGCGACGCGCTCGCTGCGCGCCTCGCTGCTCGGCACGCTGCGGGCGGAGCATGTGGCCTTCGCCCGCTCCAAGGGCCTGCCGGAATCCGTGGTGATGCGCTCCCATGTCCTGCGTCCCGCGGCGGCGGCCACGGTCTCCCTGGTCGGCTTGCAGATCGGCGGGCTGCTGGGCGGCGCGGTGATCACCGAGAGCGTCTTCGCCATCCCAGGCGTGGGGCGGCTGATGGTGGACAGCATCTTCGCCCGCGACTACCCGGTGGTGCAGGGGCTGACCCTGGTGCTGGCGGTGCTGGTCTCGCTGACCTTCCTGGCGACCGACCTCACCGTCGCCTGGCTCGATCCGCGCGCCACGCAGCGGAGGCGCTCATGAGGGCGCTGGCCCTCGGCGGCGCGATCCTCGGCATCGTGGTGCTCTGCGCCCTGGTGCCGCAGCTCATCGCCCCTTTCGACCCGCTCTTCTTCGACTACAACGCGCTGATGGCCCCGCCCTCCTGGGAGCACCCCTTCGGCACAGACCAGTTCGGCCGCGACGTACTGTCCCGCACCGTCTGGGCCGCGCGGGTGGACCTGGAGATCGCCGTGCTCGCCGTGGCCGGACCGATGGTCGTCGGCGGCTTCCTGGGCCTGATGGCGGGCTATCTCGGTGGCATCGCCGACACGCTGCTGGGCCGCGCCATGGACCTCGTGGTCACCTTTCCCTTCCTGGTGCTGGTGATCGCCATCGTCGCGGTACTCGGCCCGGGCCTGACCAACATGTACATCGCCATCGCCATCGCCGGCTGGGTCCCCTATGCCCGCCTGATGCGGGGCGAGGTCGCGGTGGTCGCCGCCACCGACCACATCTCGGCGGCGCGCGGCCTGGGCTACGGCACCGCGCGCATCCTGGGCCGCCACGTCCTGCCCAATGCGGTGCGGCCGGTCCTCGCCTATGCCGTCTCCGACATGGCGCTGGCCATCCTGCTCGGTTCCTCGCTCGGCTATCTCGGCCTGGGCGCACAGCCGCCGGAGGCCGAATGGGGCGTGCTGGTGGCGGACGGCAAGAACTTCCTGACCCAGGCGCCCTGGATCGCGCTCTTCCCCGGCGTCGCCGTGGTGATCTGCGGCCTCGGCTTCTCGCTCCTGGGCGATGGGCTGGCGGACCGCATGGACATCCGGCGTTGACGGCGGCGGGAACCCTGACGCCGCCCGCATCCGCCGCCGCGCCCGCCACCGGCGAGGGGCTGCGGGTGCGCGGCCTGCGCGTCGCCATGGGGCCGCTGCCGATCGTGCACGGCGTCGACCTCGCCGTGGCGCCGGGCGAGATCCTGGGGCTGGTGGGCGAGAGCGGCAGCGGCAAGAGCGTGTCCCTGCGCGCCATCCCCGGCCTGCTGCCGCCCAAGGCCCGCATCGCCGGCGAGGTGCTGTGGAATGGCCGGAACCTCCTGGCCCTGCCGCCCCGCGCCTTGCAGCAGGTGCGGGGGCGGGAGGTCGCGATGATCTTCCAGGAGCCCGGGCTGGCACTGAACCCGGTGATGACCGTGGGCGCGCAGATCGACGAAAGCCTGCAGGCGCATTTCCCGCGCCTCGGCCGCGCGGCGCGGCGGGAGCGGGCGGAGCAGCTCCTGGCCGAGGTCGGCATCCCCAGCCCGCGCGAGCGCCTGGGCTCCTACCCGCATGAATTCTCCGGCGGCATGCGCCAGCGCGCGATGATCGCCATCGCCCTGGCCCCCGGCCCCCGGCTGCTGCTGGCCGACGAGCCCACCACGGCGCTCGACGTCACGGTGCAGGACGGCATCCTGCGCCTGCTGCGCCGCCTGGTGGAGGAGCACCGCATGGCCATGATCCTGGTCACGCACGACCTGGGCGTGGTGGCCGAGACCTGCGACCGGGTCTCGGTGATGTATGCCGGGCGGGTGGTGGAAAGCGGCCCCGCCGCCGGCCTCTTCGCCCATCCGCGCCACGCCTACACCGCCGCCCTGCTCGGTGCCATGCCCGGCGAGGAAAACGAGGGCGGCCGCCTCAGCCCCGTGCCCGGCACGCCACCCTCGCCGCTGCGGATGCCGCCGGGCTGCGCCTTCGCCCCCCGCTGCACCTGGCGGATGGCGGGCTGCGAGGCCGGCGTGCCGGCGCTGGAATCGGTGGAGCCGGACCATCTGGCCGCCTGCCTCGCCGCCGATCTCCTGCCGCCGCGATGGATGGAGCAGGACCGATGAGCGCCGTCCTCCAGTTCACGCCGCCGGAGGTGCTGCTCCGCGTCAGCGAGGCGACGCGCAGCTTCAGGGCACCACGGGGCGGGCGCGTGCAGGCGCTGCGCGGCGTGTCGCTCGCGGTGCGTCGGGGCGAGGTGCTGGGCATCGTCGGCGAATCCGGCTGCGGCAAGTCCACCCTGGCCCGCCTGCTGGTCGGGCTGGATTCTCCCGATGGCGGGCAGGTGAGCTTCGGCGGCGACGATCTGGCCGCCCTGCGCGGAGCCACCCGCCGACGCTTCCACCGCCGCGCGCAGATGGTGTTCCAGGATCCGCACACCTCCCTGAACCCGCGCCTGACCGTGGGCGAGACGCTGGGCGAGGCGCTGCGCGTCCACGGCATCGTGCCGGTCCCGCAGATCGCCGGGCGGGTGGCGGAGCTCCTGGCCTCGGTGAACCTGCCGCCCGAGGCCGCCTCGCGCCGGCCGCACGAATTCTCCGGCGGCCAGCGGCAGCGCATCGGCATCGCCCGCGCCCTGGCGGTGGAGCCGGAGATGATCGTGGCCGACGAGCCGGTCTCGGCCCTCGACGTTTCCGTGCAGGCCGGCGTGGTGAACCTCTTCGCCGAGCTGCGCGAGCGGCTGGGCCTTACCCTGGTCTTCATCACCCATGACCTGCGGCTGGTGCGCCACCTCTCCGAGCGCGTGGTGGTGATGTACCTGGGCAAGGTGGTGGAGGAAGGCCCGACCCGCCGCCTCTTCGCTGCGCCCCGCCATCCCTATACCCGCGCCCTGCTGTCCGCCGTGCCCCGCCTCGACCCCTCCGCCGCCCCGCGCCCGGCGCCGATCTCGGGCGAGGTGCCGAGCCCCCTCGCCCCGCCCTCCGGCTGCGCCTTCCACACCCGCTGCCCGATCGCTCAGTTCCCGCGCTGCTCGGCGGATGTGCCGGAGCTGACCGTCCGCCAGGGACCCTGGCCGGTGGCCTGCCACTTCCCGGGATAGAGCCGCCGCAGCTCGTGCCGGAATGGGCCGCCGTTGTGCCTCTGGCCCGGGGTAAAGGCTCCGCCTTCCCCCGTAACCCCCATCCGCCAGGAGCCGGTGGCTCCTGGACCTGCCGTCAGTTGGCTCGCACTGCCGCCAGATCGCGCCGGAGAGCATGGCTCTCCGGCAACTGCGGGTGCCACCCGGTGCCGTTTCCGGCACCCCACTGTGTCCGCCAGCCCTGCCGGCTCGTCCCTTGGAACTGACGGCCACCACCGGCGCCAACTCAAGCCGGGGTCTGGGGACATGCTCATGTCCCCAGCGGAGAGGGGGGCCGGGCGGAGAGGCGGAGCCTCTTCCCCGGGGCCAGCCCGGCAGCACGGCGCCGGATCCCGCATTCCCGCCGGAACCCGGCCACTCAACCCGGAAAGAACCGGTTCCCCGGCCGTGGCAGGCCCAGATGCTCGCGCAACGTCTGCCCCGCATAGTCGCGCCGGAAGATTCCGCGCCGCTGCAGTTCCGGCACCAGCTTCCGCACCACCGCCTCCAGCCCGCCGGGCAGCCAGGAGAACATGACGTTGAACCCGTCGGAGCCACGCTCCACGAGCCACTGCTCCATCTCGTCCGCGACGCTGCGCGGCGTGCCGACGAAGGCGAGCCCCGCATAGCTGCCGGCCCGCTGGGCGAGCTGCCGGATCGTGAGGTTCTCCCGCCGCGCCAGCTCGACCATCCGCTCCCGCGCGCTGCGGCTGGCATTGGTCTCGGGGATCTCGGGCAGCGGCCCGTCCGGGTCGTAGCCGGAAACGTCATGGCCCAGCATCCCGTTCAGCGAGGCGATGCCGCTGTCGTAATGCACCAGGGAATCCAGCCGGCGACGCTCCTCCTGCGCCTCCTCGATGCTGTCGGCCACGACGAGGAAGGCCGCGGGAAGGATCTTCAGGTGGTCCGGGTCGCGCCCCAGTGCCTCCATGCGGCCCTTCACGTCGCGGTAGAAGCTCTTGCCGGCTTCCAGATTCGGCGAGGCCCCGAACACCACCTCCGCCGTCTCGGCCGCAAGCTGCCGCCCCGCCTCGGAAGCGCCCGCCTGCACGATGACCGGCCAGCCCTGCACCGGCCGCGCGATGTTCAGCGGCCCGCGTACATTCAGATGGGGTCCGTGATGGTTCAGCACATGCATCCGTGCCGGGTCGAAATAGATCCCGCTTTCCGCATCGCGGAGGAAGGCATCGTCGGCGAAACTGTCCCAGAGGCCGGTGACCACATCGTAGAACTCGCGCGCACGGTCATAGCGCGCATCGTGCTCCATCTGCGTGTCCTGACCGAAATTCAGCGCCGCATCTGGATTCGCGGTGGTGACGATGTTCCACCCCGCCCTGCCGCCGCTGAGATGGTCGAGGGAGGCGAAGCGCCGGGCGATGTGATAGGGCTCGTCGAAGGTGGTCGAGGCGGTCGCCACCAGCCCGATCCGCTCCGTCGCGCCCGCCAGGGCGGACAGCAGCGTGAAGGGCTCGAAGGAGGTGACGGTGTGGCTGCGCTTCAGCGCATCCACCGGCATGTCCAGCACGGCCAGATGATCCGCCATGAAGAAGGCGTCGAACTTCGCCTCCTCCAGCCGGCGCGCGAGATGGCGCAGATGCGCGAAGTTGAAGTTCGCGTCCGGCCAGGCGCCAGGATAGCGCCAGGCACCGGTGTGGATGGCCACGGGGCGCATGAAGGCGCCCAGGTGCAACTGTCGGGCCATTGAGGATTCCCCCGCCCGATCCGGCGGGATTGCCGGTCGGTTCCCCGGGGATCTGGAGACGTGCCCACCGTCTTTCCAGCCATGGCGCCGCCGGAGCCCCGCGCGGCGGCGCCAGCCATGAAAAAAGGGCGGGAGCCGAAGCTCCCGCCCTCCTTCCTCGCATCCACCGGGGCATTGCCCCGGCGGCGTCGGCCTCAGAGGCCCAGCATCAGGCGGCGCGGGTCCTCGATGCCTTCCTTCACGCGGACCAGGAAGCTCACCGCCTCCTTGCCGTCCACGATCCGGTGGTCGTAGCTCAGCGCCAGGTACATCATCGGACGGATCTCGATCTTGCCGCCCACCGCCATCGGGCGCTCCTGGATCTTGTGCATGCCCAGGATGCCCGACTGCGGCGGGTTCAGGATCGGCGTGCTCATCAGCGAGCCGTAGATGCCGCCATTGGTGATGGTGAAGGAGCCGCCGGCCAGCTCCTCCAGCTTCAGCTGGCCGTCACGGGCACGCTTGCCGAAGCCGGAGATCGCCTTCTCGATCTCCGCGAAGGACAGCTCCTGCGCGTTGCGCAGCACCGGCACGACGAGGCCGTTCGGCCCGCCGACCGCGATGCCCATGTTCACGAAGTTCTTGTAGACGACGTCGTCGCCGTCGATCTCCGCGTTCACCGCCGGCCATTCCTGAAGGGCGGCGACACAGGCCTTCACGAAGAAGGACATGAAGCCGAGCTTGGTGCCCTGCTTCTTCTCGAAGGCGTCCTTGTACTCGGCGCGCAGCGCCATCACGGCCGACATGTCCACCTCGTTGAAGGTGGTCAGCATGGCGGCGGTGTTCTGCGCCTCCTTCAGCCGGTTGGCGATGGTCTTGCGCAGGCGGGTCATCTTCACCCGCTCCTCGCCCGCCTGCGGCGCGCGCGGCGCCTTCGGCGCGGCGGGCTTCGCCGGCTCGGAGGCCGGACGGTTCAGGAAGGCCTGCACGTCGCCCTTCGCGATACGGCCGTCCTTGGCCGAGCCGGCGCCGATCTGCTCGGCGGAGACGCCCTTCTCCGCCATCATCTTGGCGGCGGCCGGCAGCGGCGCGTGCTCACCACCCCCCTTGGTCGGCGTCTCGACGCCGCCCGGGCGGGACACGGGGCCGGAAGCCGGGCGCGGCTCCTCGACCTTCGGGGCCGCCGGCGCGGCGGCGGAGGCGGCCGCCGGCTTGGCGGCCGTGGCGCCGGAGCCCGCGGCGATGGAGCCCAGCAGCGCGCCGACCTCGACCTCGGCGCCCTCGTCGGCGGCGATCGCCTCCAGCACGCCGGCTTCCGGCGCGTTGACCTCGACCGTGACCTTGTCGGTCTCCAGCTCCACCAGCGGCTCGTCAGCCTTCACCGCCTCGCCGGCCTTCTTCAGCCAGCGCGCCACGGTCGCGGTGCTGACGCTCTCGCCCAGGGTGGGGACCAGGATATCGCTCATGGATTCTTCTCGTTCCGTCTCGTCAGGAAAGGGCGAGAGCCTGCCCCACCAGGGCCTGCTGCTGCTCTGCATGCGTCTTCGCCAAGCCGGTGGCCGGGCTCGCCGCGATGGCACGGCCCACGTAGTCCGGCCGCTTGGCCGCGATGTCCAGGCCCTTCAGCACCTTCTCCAGGCGCCGATCCATGAAGGTCCAGGCCCCCATGTTCTCCGGCTCCTCCTGGCACCAGATCACCTCGGCCTTCTTGTAGGGCGCGAGGACGGTGGCCAGGGCCTTCGCCGGGAAGGGATACATCTGCTCCACCCGGACGATGGCGACATCCTTCGCCCCGGCGTCGCGGCGCGCCTGCAGCAGGTCGTAATAGACCTTGCCCGTGCAGAGCACGACGCGCTTGACCTCCTCCTCCGGCGCGATCGCGTCGATCTCGGGGATCACGGCGCGGAAGCCGGTGCCGGGGCCGAACTCGCTCAGGCTGCTCACCGCCAGCTTGTGGCGCAGCAGCGACTTCGGCGTCATCTGCACCAGCGGCTTGCGGTAGTTGGCCTTCATCTGCCGGCGCAGGGCATGGAAGTAGTTGGCCGGGGTGGTGATGTTCACCACGCGCATGTTGTTCTCGGCGCAGAGCTGCAGGTAGCGCTCCAGCCGGGCGGAGGAATGCTCCGGACCCTGGCCCTCATAGCCGTGCGGCAGCAGCAGCACGAGGCCGGACATGCGCAGCCACTTCGTTTCGGCCGAGGCGATGAACTGGTCGATGATCACCTGCGCGCCATTGGCGAAGTCGCCGAACTGGCCCTCCCAGAGCACCAGCGTCTGCGGGTCGGCCAGCGAGTAGCCGTAGTCGAAGCCCATCACGCCGAACTCGGAGAGCAGTGAGTTGAAGGCGTCGAAACGTGGCTGACCCTCGCGGATGTTGTTCAGCGGGACGTATTCGGACTGGTCCTTCTGGTCGATCAGCACGCAATGCCGCTGCGAGAAGGTGCCGCGCTGCACATCCTCGCCGGACAGGCGCACACGGTGTCCGTCCAGCAGCAGGCTGCCGAAGGCCAGGGCCTCGCCGGTTGCCCAGTCGATGCCCTCGCCGGTCTCGATGGCGTTCTTCTTGGCCTCGAGCTGGCGGGCGATCTTCGGGTTCACGTTGAATTCGGCCGGCACCCGGGCCAGGGCGCCGCCCACCTCGCGCAGCGTGTCGAGGGACACTGCGGTCTCGTACTCGGAATCGGCGGTCTCGTCGGTCGGGGCCTTCAGCCCGGCCCAGTGGCCTTCCAGCCAGTCGGCCTTGTTCGGCTTGAAGCTCGCCGAGGCCTGGAAGGCGTCCTCCAGCTTGGCGTTGTAGGCGTCGAGCATGCCCTGCACGTCGGCCTCGGCCAGCGAGCCCTCCTCGACGAGCTGCTTCGCGTACTTGGCGCGCGCCGTCGGGGTTTCCTTGATGCGGGCATACATCAGCGGCTGGGTGAAGGCCGGCTCGTCCGTCTCGTTGTGGCCATGGCGGCGATAGCAGACGATGTCGAGCACCACATCCACCGCGAACTGCTGGCGGAATTCGGTGCAGAGGCGCGCGGCGAAGACCACGGCCTCGGCATCGTCGCCGTTCACGTGCAGGATCGGCGCCTGCACCGACTTGGCCACGTCCGTGCAGTAGAGGCCGGAATAGGCATGCGCCGGGGTGGTGGTGAAGCCGATCTGGTTGTTGGTCACGACATGCACCGTGCCGCCGGTGCGGTAGCCGATGAGCTGGCTCATCGCCAGGGTCTCATAGACCACGCCCTGGCCGGCGAAGGCCGCGTCGCCGTGCAGCAGGATGCCCATCACGGACTTCCGGCTCTTGGTGTCGCCCGCCATGTCCTGGCGCGCCCGCACCTTGCCGGCCACGACCGGATCGACGCATTCCAGGTGGGAGGGGTTCGGCTGCAGCGAGAGATGGACCTTGCGGCCCTCGATCTCGATGTCGGTGGAGGTGCCCAGGTGGTACTTCACGTCGCCCGAACCCTGCACCGAGTCCGGGTTGGCGGAGCCGCCCTTGAACTCGGAGAAGAGCTGGACGTAGGGCTTGCGCACCACGTTCACGAGCGTGTTCAGGCGGCCGCGATGGGCCATGCCGATCACCACCTCGTTGACGCCGTCCTTGGCGCCTGTCTCGATCACCGCCTGCACCGCCGGGATGGTGGCCTCGCCACCCTCCAGGCCGAAGCGCTTGGTGCCGACATACTTCTTGGCGCAGAAGGCTTCCCAGCCCTCGGCCTCGGTCAGGTCCTCCAGGATCGCGGCCTTCTCGGCCTTGCTGAAGGCATCCCTGGCCTTCCAGGGCGCGCCCTCGATGCGGCTCTGGATCCAGGCCTTCTGGTCCGGGTCCTGGATGTGCATGAACTCGGTGCCGATCGAACCGCAGTATGAGGCGCGGAGGGTCGCCATGATCTCGCGCAGCGTGGCGGTCTCGCGGCCCAGCGCGCCGTTGATGAAGATCGGGCGGTCGTAGTCGGCCTCGGTGAAGCCGTAGCTGGCCGGGTCGAGCTCGGCATGAGCCTTCTTCTTCTGAAGGCCCAGCGGATCGAGGTCGGCCTCCAGATGGCCGCGCACGCGATAGACGCGGATCAGCATCAGGGCGCGCAGCGAATCGAGCACTTCCTGGCGGCTGGCGCCCGGGGCCGCCGCCGGGGCGGCACCCTTGCCGCCCTTTGCCGGGGCCGGGGCGGGCTCCTCCGGGGCGAAGCCGCCGCGCGGGCGCGGGGCCCAGGAGGCGCCGGAGGCATCCTCCAGCACGGCGCGGGCATCGTCGTTCAGGGCCGCGAAGAGCTCCTGGAAGGACGGATCGACGCTGTCGGGCTTCTCCACCCAACGCGCGTAGAGATCCGCGAGGAAGGCGGCATTCGCCCCCGTCATCGCGGTCGCGAGGATGTCCACACCAGGCATCGGTCTTCCTCCTGCGAGCCGACCCTCCGTCGGGCCAGCCGGCTGACGACATGCAAGAACGCCGCCGCTATACTGCGGCGACGTCCGTAAACATAGTGACCATGGCCGGAGGATGGCACCCGCGACAGGCGGATCAGGCCCGCGTTGCGGAAGAAGGTCCCGCCCCCCGGCCGCGGGGGTTCCCCGAAAAGGGAAGTGCCCCGGGGCCGGGCCCCGGAGCGGTTCAGGCCGGACGGTTCAGCCCTTGATGGCCTTCATCATGGTCGAGCCCAGCGCGGCCGGGCTGTCGGCCACGAAGATGCCGGCGGAACGCATGGCATCCATCTTGGCCTCGGCGGTGTCCTTGCCGCCCGAGATCACCGCGCCGGCATGGCCCATGCGGCGGCCCGGAGGCGCCGTGGCGCCGGCGATGAAGCCCACGACCGGCTTGTAGTTGCTGGAGCCGGGCTTGTTCTCCTGGCCCAGGAACTCGGCCGCGATGATCTCCGACTGGCCGCCGATCTCGCCGATCATCACGATCTGCTTGGTCTCGGGGTCCGCCAGGAACATCTGGAGAACGTCCAGGAAGTCCGTGCCCTTCACCGGGTCGCCGCCGATGCCCACGCAGGTGGACTGGCCGAGGCCCGCGGCCGTGGTCTGCGCCACCGCCTCATAGGTCAGGGTGCCGGAGCGGGAGACCACGCCCACCGAGCCGCGCTTGTGGATGTAGCCCGGCATGATGCCGATCTTGCAGGCTTCCGGGGTGATCACGCCCGGGCAGTTCGGCCCGATCAGGCGGGACTTGGAACCGTCCAGGGCGCGCTTGACCTTGACCATGTCCAGCACCGGGATGCCCTCGGTGATGCAGACGATCAGCGGGACCTCGGCGGCGATGGCCTCCAGGATCGAGTCGGCGGCAAACGGCGGCGGCACGTAGATGACGGAGGCATCGGCGCCCGTCTTCTCCACGCACTCGGCCACCGTGTTGAAGACGGGCAGGCCGATATGGGTCTGCCCGCCCTTGCCCGGGGTCACGCCGCCCACGTAGTTGGTGCCGTAGGCGATGCCCTGCTCGGCGTGGAAGGTGCCCTGCGACCCGGTGAACCCCTGGGTCATCACCTTGGTGTGCTTGTCGACGAGGATAGCCATGGTTCAGGCCGCCTTCTTCACGGCGTCCACCACCTTCTGGGCGGCGTCGGCGAGGTTGTCCGCGGGGATGATGGCAAGCCCCGATTCGGCCAGGATCTTCTTGCCGAGGTCCACGTTCGTGCCCTCCAGGCGCACCACCAGCGGCACCTTCAGGGTCAGGTTCTTGGCGGCCTGCACGATGCCCGAGGCGATCATGTCGCACTTGGCGATGCCGCCGAAGATGTTGACCAGGATGCCCTTGACGTTGCTGTCCGAGGTGATGATCCGGAACGCCTCGGTCACGCGGTCGGCCGTCGCGGTGCCGCCGACGTCGAGGAAGTTCGCGGGCGAGGAGCCATAGAGCTTGATGATGTCCATGGTGGCCATCGCCAGGCCGGCGCCGTTCACCATGCAGCCGATCTCGCCATCCAGCGCGACGTAGTTCAGGTCGTTCTTGGCGGCGTCCAGCTCCTTGGGGTCCATCTCCGTCTCGTCGCGGAGGGCCTCCAGGTCCTTGTGCCGGAACAGCGCGTTGTCGTCGAAGGAGACCTTGGCGTCGAGCGCCACGACCTCGCCCGCGCCGGTCACCACCAGCGGGTTGATCTCGACGATCGCCATGTCGAGGTCGGTGTAGGCCTGGTACATGGCCGTCACGAACTTCGTGAAGACGCCGACCTGCTTGCCCTCCAGCCCGAGGCCGAAGGCGAGCTTGCGCGCGTGCCAGCCCTGGATGCCGGTGGCCGGATCGACGGCGACCTTGAGGATCTTCTCCGGCTGGTGCTCGGCGACCTCCTCGATCTCCATGCCGCCCTCGGTCGAGGCCATCACGGTGATGCGCGAGGTCTCGCGGTCCAGCAGGATGGAGAGGTACAGCTCGCGCTTGATGTCGCAGCCGGCCTCCACATAGACCTGGTTGACGACCTTGCCCTCGGCGCCGGTCTGCTTGGTGACCAGCGTATGGCCGATCATGGCGGCGGCGGCTTCCTTGGCGGCCTCCGGCTTGACGACGCGCACGCCGCCCTTGCCGTTCGGGTCGTCCTTGAAGCGGCCCGCGCCGCGCCCGCCGGCATGGATCTGCGACTTCACCACCACCACGGGGCCCGGCAGCTTCTTCGCCGCGGCCTCGGCCTCCTCCGGGGTCCTGGCGACGTAGCCGTCGAGCACCGCGACGCCGTAGCGGCGCAGCAGCTCCTTGCCCTGGTATTCATGGATGTTCATACGGAATCCCCGCTCTCTGGATGCGGAAAGGGCCGGGATCGCCCCGGCCCAGGTTTCTCAGACGCCGAGCTTCTTGAAGTCCTCGACCAGCTTCTTCACCGCGTCGCAGGACTTGTCGAAGGCCGCCTTTTCCTCCGGGGTGAACTGGACCTCGACGATCCGCTCCACGCCGCCCTCGCCGATCACCACCGGCACGCCCACGTAGAAGTCCTTCAGCCCGTACTCGCCGTTCAGCATGACGGCGCAGGGCAGGACGCGCTTCTTGTCCTTCAGGTAGGCCTCGGCCATGGCCACGGCGGAAGCCGCCGGGGCGTAGAAGGCGGAGCCCTTCTCCAGCAGCTTCACGATCTCGCCGCCGCCATTGGCGGTGCGGGCCACGATCGCGTCGATCTTCTCCTGGGTGGTCCAGCCCATCTTCACCAGGTCGGGCACCGGGATGCCCGCCACGGTGGAGTAGCGGGTCAGCGGCACCATCGTGTCGCCATGGCCGCCCAGCACGAAGGCGGTCACGTCCTCGACGGAGACCTTGAACTCCTCGGCCAGGAAGAGGCGGAAGCGGGAGCTGTCGAGCACGCCCGCCATGCCCACCACCTTGTGCGCCGGCAGGCCGGACTTCTGCTGCAGCGCCCAGACCATCACGTCCAGCGGGTTGGTGATGCAGATCACGAAGGCGTCCGGAGCATACTGCTTGATGCCCTCGGCCACCTGGCCCATCACGCCGGCGTTCTTGGTGAGCAGGTCGTCGCGGCTCATGCCCGGCTGGCGGGGGAAGCCGGCGGTGACGATGACGACGTCCGCGCCCGCGATGGCCGCATAGTCGGACCCGCCCGACATGGCGCTGTCGAAGCCGTCCACCGGGCTGGACTGCATGATGTCCAGGGCCTTGCCGGCCGCCACGCCACCGAAGACGTCGAACATGACGACGTCACCGAGTTCCTTGAGACCGATAAGGTGGGCGAGGGTGCCACCGATGTTGCCGGCGCCGATCAGCGCGATCTTCTTGCGGGCCATGGGGTTTCCTTATGAAAAAGGACCGTCCGTATGTGGAAAGGCCGCCGGACCGATTAGACCCGTGGGCACGGCCCGACAAGGCGTCGCCGCCAGCCTCTTCGCAAATGCAACAGAGGATTGTCCGGGCACGGAGGCAACCTCCGCCCGTCCCCCGCCCCTCAACCGCCCATGGAACCGCTTGCCGGAATCGGAACGGCCCGCTCCCGGAATGCCGGGAACGGGCCGTAACCTACTGCAATCAAGGCGAAAAACCGCTTGGTTCCGTCCATCCGGGCCGGAAAGGAGGAACCCCCTCCCCCTTTCCGGCCCTTTGCCGGTCAGAGCGGCATGCAGCGGATCGTGTCGGTATGGCCCCGGGCCAGCGTGGCCAGCGTGCCCTCGGGGCAGGCCATCTGCTCGGCATCCGGCGCCGGCAGGCCGGCGTGCCAGACGCTGCGGCGCGGCGTCGCCGCCCGGGCGGAGGAGGCGAAGCTGGCCAGCCGCGCGCCCGTGCAGTTGCCCCGCGCATCCCGCCGCAGGCAGGTGCCGGAGGCCACGGCCTTCATCTCGGAACGGCTCATCTGCCTGCCCGCCACCACCTGGCGCCCGCCGCCCCCGGCCTTGGCCGAGCCGCGCGCGGAGCGGCTGGCGGTCGCCTTGCCGCGCCCGGTGGCGGTGCCGGCGGACACGCGGCGCAACGACGGCGCGGCGCTGGCCACCCGCCGGCCGGTCGCCGGCTTCGCCTTGACGCTCCGCGTCACCTGCGTGCCACGATGGCTGTCGCTGCCCTTGCGGGCGGCATCGGCATTCCCCGCGCCGAGCACCGCCGCCAGGCCACAGCCCGCCAGCACGAACAGAAACTTCCCCCAAACGGATCTACGGCGCATGTCTTCCCCCTTCATGCGTCAGTTGAGATGCGGCAGCGCCAGGTATTCCCGGCTCTGCATCTCCATGAGGCGGGAGGCGGTGCGCTGGAACATCTGCGCGTTCTCCCCCCGCTCATAGAGAGTGTCCGGCTGCGCGGCGGCACTGGCCACCAGCTTGCAGCGGTGCTCGTACAGGGCGTCGATCAGCGTGATGAAGCGACGCGCCTTGTCGTAATTCTCCGGTCCGAGCCGCGGCACCCCGTCCAGGACCAGGGCATGGAAGCGCTTCGCCAGCGCCAGGTAGTCCCCCGGCCCCAGGAAGGCCCCGCAGAGCTCGTCGAAACCGGCCCGCGCGACGCCCCCATGCGCCTGCGGGACGGTGAAGCTGCGGCCCGGCATCTCGATCCGCGCGGGTTCCCCATGGTCCCGCCCGGTCAGCTCCCGGAAGGCCGCGTCCAGTGCGCGTTCCGCCCGCCCATCATCCGGGCTGTGCCAGGTGGTGGTCAGGGACCGCCCCCGGTCGCGCCGGTAGTCCTGCCGCGAATCCAGGAACAGGAGTTCGGTCCGCGCCTGGATCAGGGCGATGAAGGGCAGAAAGGCATCCCGGCCCGGCTTGCCCTTGAACAGATCCTCCGGCGCCGTGTTGGATGTCGCGACCACCACCACCCCACGCGCGAAAAGCGCCCCGAACAGCCGCCCCAGGATCATGGCGTCGGTAATGTCATGCACCTGGAACTCGTCGAAGCAGAGCAGCGCGGCCTTGGCGGCGATGCTGTCGGCGAGCGGCGGAATCGGGTCGTCGCCGCCCGGATTCTCCCGCTTCCACAGATGGATGCGCCGGTGGCTGTCCTGCATGAACTGGTGGAAATGGATGCGCTGCTTGCGTGCCACCTGGGCCGTGTCGAAGAACAGGTCCATCAGCATGGACTTGCCCCGCCCGACCTCGCCCACGAGGTACAGGCCCTTCGGCGCCTCCGGCAGCGTCTCGGCCGCGGGCCTGCGCCGGAACAGCCGGCCCAACAGCCCGCCACCCTCGGCCGGCGGCCCGGCCAGGGGCTTCGGATCGTAGCCCCGGATGCGCTGCCACAGGTCCTGAAGCCGCTCCGCCGCCTTTTCCTGCGCCGGATCGGGGCGCAGATTGCCCGCCGCCACCCTGTTCCGGTAAGCGGGAAGCGGCCCTTCCCCCTGGGGAGCCGGGGCGTCAGCGAGACTGCCCGACAACGATCCGTCCATCGGAACAGTGTCCTAGACCGCCGAACCGTTTATCGCAACCGCGTGATGACGGACGGCCGTAACTTTCACGACAGTTGAAGAAAACGCCTCAACCCCGTGTTTCAGCGCAAATTTCGTTGCCCTGCCTTTGACCTGCCCGCCAGAGGCGCATCCTGTTCCCCGTGGAACGCCGGTGGCGGGTCCCGTTGTCCGGATCAGGCGGCGCGCCTGAAGGCGCCGGCCTCCTGGGGGTGCCACCAGCGCCCGCCGATCACCACGCCCTCGGACAGGATTCGGCGGTCGCCGTTCAGCACCTCGCCGGTCACGTCCACGTAGTCGAAACTCCCCTCCTTCACCGAGAGGATGGTGGCGTCGCCCGCGCTGCCCGGCTTCAGCGAACCGAGCTCGGGCCGCTTCAGCGCCCTGGCCGGCTCAACGGTGGAACGGGCGATCACCTCGTCCAGCGGCATGCCGAGGCAAAGGAACTTCGACAGGGTGGTCACCTGGTCGAAGGCCGGGCCGTCGATGCAGAGCGCATGCACGTCGGAGGAGATGGTGTCCGGCGGGAAGCCGTTGGCCAGCATGGCACGCGCCGTCCTGAAGGCGAAGCTGCCCTGGCCATGCCCGATGTCGAAGATCACCCCCCGCTCACGCGCCGCCAGCACCACCGGCTTCACCCGGCCCTGGGCGGTGATCGGCGCATTGGGGAAGGGCCGGAAGCAATGCGTCAGGATGTCGCCGGGCCGCAGCCGCTCCACCACCTCCTCGTAGCTCGGCGGCGGATGGTCGATATGCGCCATGAGCGGCAGGCCGGTCTCGTCGGCCACCTGCAACGCGATGTCGAGCGGCACCGTGCCGGAATTGCCCGAGGCATGCAGACCGACCCGCACCTTGATGCCCACGATCAGGTCGCGGTTGGCATCGGCCACCTGCACCGCCTCGATCGGGTTCATCATGCGTAGGTCACCGCTCTCGCCCACCATCACGCGCTTGGAGAAGCCGTAGATGCCGGCATGGGAGACATGGAGATAGGCCAGGATGCGCACCTGGCTGCGCTCGATCACATGGTGGCGGAAGCCCGGCCAGTTTCCCGGCCCGGCGCTGCCCGTGTCCACGGCGGTGGTGACGCCGGAGATTCGCGCGAAATGCTCCGCATTGATGCCGAGCGAGGTGCCGCCGTCATAGACATGGGTGTGCAGGTCGATCAGCCCGGGCGAGACGATATACCCCGATACGTCGCGCACATCCGTTTCCGGCCCGGCCTCCAGCCCCTTGCCCAGCTTCGCGACCTTGCCGCCGGAGAAGCCGACATCCATGACACCGTCAATCTTCTGCGACGGGTCGATCACCCGCCCGCCGGTGAGGATGAGGTCATAGGACATGGACAGAGGACTCCCAGGAACAGCGGCCGCGGCAAAGGGCGGCCCGCAGGCGGCTGCGGACCGTAGAACCCTTCGCCAGGGCTGCAAATGCGTCCCGGGGCGATTCCGTCACCCGCTCTCCGCCGCCCGGGCCAGGATCCGCTCCACCCAGCGCTGCGATTCCAGCGCCTCCTCCCCGGAAACGGCGGGTGGGCGCCCCATGCGGCAGGCCTCCAGGAAGTCGGCGATCAGCGCCCGGTGGGCATCATGCGGGAAGTCCATGATGTTCGCCCCGCTGCCGGTGCTGCCCTCGGCCTCCACCCGCTCCCGCCGCCCATCCGCCCAGGCGAGGTCCAGCGCCCCGCCGACCAGGCTGGCCGAGCCCGCGACGCCGATCACCTCGATCCGCTCCGGCTGCCCCGGCGGAAAGGCGGTGGTGGCCGTCAGCACCCCCGGCGCGCCATTGCCCAGCCGCAGCAGCGCGGCGACATAGTCCTCCGCCTCCATCCGGTGCAGCGCCGTGGTGCGCGCCTCCGCTGCCGTGACCGCGCCGATCCCGACCAGGGAGCGGAACAGGTCCAGCGTGTGGATCGCCTGGGTCAGCAGCACGCCGCCGCCATCGCGCGCCAGGGTGCCGCGCCCCGGTTCGTCGTAATAGCTCTGCGGCCGCCACCAGGGCACGGCCATCGAGGCCGCCTGCACAGCACCCAGAGCCCCACTCTCCAGCACGGCGCGCAGCCGCAGGCTGGCCGGACGGAAACGGTGCTGCAGCATCACGCCGAGGCAGAGCCCGGCCCGCCGCGCGGCCTCGACCAGGGTCGCGCCCCTGGCCGCATCCAGCTCCAGCGGCTTCTCCACCAGCACATGCCTGCCGGCATCGAGGCAGCGCCGCGCCACCTCCAGATGCGCCGCCGGCGGGGTGAGCACCAGCACCACCCGCACGCGCGGATCGGCGATGGCGGCCCCGATATCCGTCGTGACCGGAAAAGGGAAGTCCCGCGCGAAAGCCGCCGCCCGCTCCTCCGTCCGGCTGGCGGCCCAGACGACCTCGGCCCGGTCCGACAGGTCCAGCAGGCTGCGCGCATGCGGTTGGGCGGCGGGGCCCAGCCCCACCATCGCGACGCCGATCCGTTCCATGATGCCCTCCCCTCCCGGTGCCACGGCCGGGCACCCCGGGGAAAAGCCTATCCCTGGCCCGTTCCTTCCGGCCAGAGCCGCTTCAGCGCGCCGATCAGCGCGGCGGTGGAACCGTCATGTCCCGGCCCCACCGGCCCCGAAAGCTCCGGCAGGATCGCACTGGCCAGTTGCTTGCCCAGTTCCACGCCCCACTGGTCGAAGGCGTTCACGTCCCACAGCGCCCCGAGGCAGAAGACCTTGTGCTCGTACAGCGCAACGAGCTGTCCCAGGGTGAAGGGCGTCAGCTCCGGGATCAGGATGGTCGTGCTCGGCCGGTCGCCGGGGAAGAGCCGGTGTGGCAGCAGCGCCTCGACCTCCGCCGCGGACCTGCCGGATTTCAGCATCTCCGCCCGCACCTCCTCGGCGTCGCGGCCGCGCAGCAGCGCCTCGGCCTGGGCCAGCCCGTTGGCCAGCAGCAGCCGGTGGCTGGCCGGGAAATGGTGGTCCGGCCGCGCCACCAGCACGATATCCGCCGGCACCGGCGTGGTGCCCTGGTGCAGCAGCTGCATGAAGGAATGCTGCGCGTTGGTCCCCGGCTCGCCGAAGACCACCGCCCCGGTGTTGTGCGCCACCGGCAGCCCCTCCATCGTCACGCGCTTGCCGAGGGACTCCATCTCCAGCTGCTGCAGATGCGCCGGGAAGCGCGCCAGCCGCTCGTCATAGGGCAGCACCGCGCGGGTGCCGTAACCCAGCCCGTCCACATGCCAGACCTCGGCCAGCGCCATCAGCAGCGGCAGGTTCTCCGCATCCGGCGCGGCGAGGAAATGCTCGTCCATCGCCCGCGCCCCGGCCAGGAGCCGCTCGAAGGCCCGCCAGCCGCAGGACAGCGCGATCGACAGCCCCACCGCCGACCACAGGCTGAACCGCCCGCCCACCCAGTCGCGGAAGCCGAAGACCTGGTCCTCCGGCACGCCGAATGCCGCCGTGGCCTTCCGGTTGGTGGACAGCGCCACGAGATGCCGATCGCCCGCCTCCCCCAGCGCGGCGCGCAGCCAGTCCCGCACCAGATGCGCGTTGGACATGGTCTCGGCGGTGGTGAAGGTCTTGGAGGCCACCAGCACCAGCGTCCGCGCCGGGTCGAGCTGGTGGCGCAGCGCCTCCCAGGCATGGCCGTCGGCGTTGGAGAGCCAGTGCGCCCGCATCGGGCTGTCATGCCGGTGCAGCGCCCGCACCACCATCTGCGGTCCGAGGTCGGAGCCGCCGATGCCGATGTTCAGCACATCCGTATAGGGCTGGTCCGCATGGGTCCGCAGGGTGAAGGCCCGCATCGCCTCCAGCGTGTCGTTCACGCTGGCCGAGGCATCCTCCGCCCCGTCCCGCTCCAGCGCCCGGAAGGTGCCGCGCGGTGCCCGCAGCGCCATGTGCAGCACGGCACGGTCCTCGGTCGCGTTGATCCGCTCCCCCGACGCCATGGCCCGGCGCCGCCCCGCCACGTCGCGCATGCCCGCCAGGCCGAGCAGCGCCCGCAGCACCTCCGGGCTCAGCGAGGTCTTCGACAGGTCCAGCGTCACCCCATCGGCATGGAAGGTGAACCGCTCCGCCCGGCCCGGATCGGCGGCGAAGAGCGGCCGGATCGCCGAAGCCCCCGGCGCCCGCGCCAGGGATGCGATCTCCGTCCACTTCGCGGTGGCGTCGGCATCCTGCGGCATGCGATTCCCTTTCCCTCACTTCCGGTCCGTCAGGCCCGCTCCGCACGGGCAATCTCGCCTGACCCAGCGCGGGAGCGGGCGCGGGCGTTGCATGCCTGTGCCTGGCGGCGGCCACAGCCCCGCCCGGCCCCGCCCCGCGCGGATCAGATCCCTTCCGGCTTCCCCGCCACCACGGCGCCCAGGCGGCCGGGCTGCAGCACGCGCGCCGCCACCCTGGCCACGCCATCGCGGGTCATCGCCGCCAGCCGTTCCGGCCGCTTCGCCAGCCAGTCCGCCGGGCGGCCGTTGCGGCGCTGGCCCATCAGGATGGAGGCGGTGCGGCGGCTGTCGGTGAACTGCAGCGGCAGGCTGCCGGTGAGGTAGGACACGGCCTCCTCCAGCTCCGCCTGCGTCGGCCCCTCCGCCGCCATATGCGCCCATTCGGCGCGCAGCACGTTCAGCGTCTCGGTGACGCGGGCATTCTCCGTGGCCACGGAGCCGGTCACGAGGCCCTGCCCCGCGATCACGTCCAGCCCGGCCCCGATGCCATAGGACAGGCCACGCTTGACCCGCACCTCCTGCATCAGCCGGGAGGAGAAGCCGCCCCCGCCCAGCACGCGCAGCGCCACCTGCGCCGCCTCCCAGTCCGGGTCGCGCACCGGCAGTCCAGGCTGGCCGAACAGCACGGCGCATTGCGGCGCATCCACCGGCACCACCACCGCCCCCCCTCCTGGCGCCGGCCCGGCCAGGGCCGGCAGGACGAAGTCCGGCAGCGGCGGCGCCTCGGGCGCCCCACCTTCCGGCAACCCGCCGAAGACCTCGGCCAGCAGGGCGGAGAAGGCTTCAGGAGCGATCGCCCCGGCGGCGGCGATCACCAGCCCGTCCCGGCGCAGGTGCCGCGCGGCCGCGGCACGGATCGCCTCCACGGGCAGGGCGGCGAGGCTTTCCGCCGTGCCGCCGGGCGGCCGGCCATAGGGGCTGCCGGGAAAGGCCTGCGCCCAGAAGGCGCGGTTCGCCTGCCCGCGCGGCCCCTCGAGCTGCTGCCGGGCGCCAGCGATGGCCCGGGCCCGCACCCGCTCCACCGCCTCGGCATCGAAGCGCGGCGAGAGCATGGCCAGCCGCGCCAGCCGCACCGCTTCCGGCAGCGCGTCGCCCAGCGCGCGGAAGCCACCCTCGAAGCCGTCGCGGTCGCCGTGAAAGGACAGCCCGATCGCCGCATCGCGCAGCGCATCCTGGAACTGCGCGGCGGGCAGGTCGCCCGCCCCCTCGGTCAGCAGGGCGGCGGCCAGGGCGGCGGCGCCCTCCTGCCCCTCGGGATCGAGCGAGGCGCCGCCCGACCAGCTCCAGGCCAGCGAGACCACCGGCACGGAATGATCCTCGGCCAGCCAGGCGGAAAGCCCGCCCGGCGCCGTGACCTCGCGGATCGGCAGGGAGAAGCCGGCCTGCGGGTGCGAGGGCGGCGGGGTCAGGGAAGAGGAGGTCACGATGCGCTCACGCCCTCGGGCAGCAGCCAGCCCGTGATGGAGGGATGGGTGAAGACGGAACGGGCGGCGGCGGCCACCTGGGCCTCGGTCACGGCGCGGATGCGGGTGGGCCAGAACTCCACCACCTCCGGCCCCAGCCCGACGGACAGCACATGGCCGAACATGCGCGGCGCGGCGCCCAGCCCGTCCAGCGCCAGCAGCGCGCCCGCCGTCACCTGCCGCCTGGAGCGGGCGACCTCCATCTCGGTCACGCCCTGGTCCAGCAGCCTGGCCACCTCGGCCTCCATCGCCGCCTCCAGCTTCGCCGGGGCGACGTCGCGCCGGGGCGTGGCATAGAGCATCAGCGTGCCGGCGCCGAGATCGTCGGAGTCGTAGTAGCACCCGGCCGAGACGGCGATCCCCGTCTCCACCAGTGCCCGGTGCAGCCGCGACCCCGCGCCGCCGCCGAAGAGATGCGCCAGCACCTCCAGCGGCTCGGCCAGGCCGGTCTCGCCCCAGGTCAGGGTCGGCGCGATCCAGGAACGCAGGTACTGCGCCTCCCGCACCTGGGCGTCGTTGCGCACCAGCCGTGCCTCCAGCGGTGCCTCGGGCGGCGCGGCGCGGCCACGGCCGGGCGCCTGGGTCGCCAGCTCGCGGGCAGGGATACCGCCATACTCGGCCTCCACCACCCGGCGCAGCTCATCCTCACCGACCGCGCCGCAGACCACCAGCACGCCGTTTCCCGGCGCATACCAGTGGCTGTGGAAATCCAGCAGGTCCTGCCGCGTGATCGCCCGGATATCCTCCTGCCAGCCGATGATCGGCCGCCCGTGCCAGTGCTGCGGCCCCCACATCGCGGCGCCATAGGCCTCCTGGAACCGGGCGCGCGGATTGGCGTCGGTGCGCTGCCGCCGCTCCTCCAGGATCACGTTGCGCTCCGGCTCGACCTCCGCCTCCGGCAGCGTCACCTCGCGCATCCGGTCGGCCTCCATCATCGCCATGAGCTGGAGGCGGGAGGCCTCGACCGTCTGGTGATAGGCGGTCACGTCGCGGGACGTATAGGCATTGTCCTGCCCGCCCTCCCGCGCCACGCGCTGGTTGAACTCGCCCGAGGCGACCTTCGGGCTGCCCTTGAACATCATGTGCTCGAGGAAGTGGGCGGTGCCGGAACGCCCGGCCGGGTCGTCCCCCGCGCCGACGCCATAATAGAGGTAATGCGCCACCACCGGCGCCCGGCGGTTCTCGATATGGGCCACGCGCAGCCCGTTGGGCAGGCGCCAGAGCCCGGCATCGAACAGGCGCTTCTCCCCGGCGGGGGCGCCTTCCGGGGGCTGGGCCCGCAGGGCGGGCGGGGCGAGGGGCAGGCTGGCCGCCGCGGCGAGCGCGGCACGTCGGGTCAGGGACATGTCCATCCCAAGATGGCGGAAGGTCATTGATTTTTCCACCATGCCCCGGTGGCCACCCGGAGAGGGATCAACTCCCCGGGGTTGCGGCGGCCCGGAGCGGCGCCCTAAGTGCCGCCTTTCCCGCCGATCGCGCGAAACACAGAGGGACTGGAACAGAGATGAGCTACAAGGTCGCCGTCGTCGGCGCCACCGGGGCGGTGGGCCGCGAGATGCTCAAGACCCTGGCCGAGCGCCAGTTCCCGGTGGGCGAGGTGGTGGCGCTCGCCTCCGGCCGCTCCGCCGGGGCCGAGGTCTCCTTCGGGGAGGACAAGGTCCTCAAGGTCCAGAGCCTGGACAAGTACGACTTCCACGGCACCGACCTCGCCCTGTTCAGCCCGGGCGCCTCGGTTTCCGCCATCCACGCCCCCCGCGCCGCCGAGGCCGGCTGCGTGGTGATCGACAACACCAGCCAGTTCCGCATGGAGCCGGACGTGCCGCTGGTGGTGCCGGAGGTGAACCCGCAGGCGCTGAAGGGCTTCCGCAAGCGCCGCATCATCGCCAATCCCAACTGCTCCACCATCCAGATGGTGGTGGCGCTGAAGCCGCTGCACGACCTGGCGCGGATCACCCGCGTGGTGGTCTCGACCTACCAGTCCGTTTCCGGCGCGGGGAAGGAGGCGATGGATGAGCTCTTCGCCCAGACCCGCGGCGTCTTCGTGAACGATGCCGCGGCACCGGAGCAGTTCACCAAGCCCATCGCCTTCAACTGCATCCCGCATATCGACCGGTTCATGGACGACGGCGCCACCAAGGAGGAGTGGAAGATGGCGGTCGAGACCCGCAAGATCCTCGACCCGGACATCAAGGTCTTCGCCACCGCCGTGCGCGTGCCCGTCTTCATCGGCCATGGGGAGGCGGTGCATGTGGAGTTCGAGCGCCCGGTCACGGTGGAGCAGGCGCGGGAGGCGCTGCGCGAGGCCCCGGGCCTCATCGTCCACGACCAGCGGGAGGATGGCGGCTACGTCACCCAGATCGAATGCGCCGGGGAGGACGCGGTCTATGTCTCCCGTCTCCGCCCGGACCCGACGGTGGAGAACGGCCTGGCCTTCTGGTGCGTCTCCGACAACCTGCGCAAGGGCGCGGCGCTGAACGCCGTGCAGATCGCCGAGGAGATGCACCGCCAGGGCCTGCTCGGCCACGGCGCCGCCTGAACCGGCCGAGTCGGAGGGGATGGGCACCCGCCCATCCCGCACCGCAGCACAATCCAGGCATGCGCTCCGGGCGGGAAGAGGAGGTGGAAGAAGGGCCGCCCAAAAGGGCGGAACCGCCGCAATTCTTCTCTTTGAGGCCCGGCAGGTGCCGCAAAGGCGCCGCGAGCGGACACCAGCCTCCCCGGCAGTACGGAAGTCTGCGAAGGAGGATGACCAGATGCGTCGCGTTCTGCGAACCGGCATGGCCGCCGCGGTTCTGCTGGGGCTCGCGGCCTGCAGCGACCCCTACAACCCTGGCCAGCGCGCCCTGGGCGGCGGCCTTCTCGGCGCCGGCGGCGGCGCGGCCGTGGCGGGGCTGACCGGCGGCAATGCGGCCACCGGCGCCCTGCTGGGCGGCGCGATCGGCGCGGTGGGCGGCGCCGTCACCACGCCGCAGCGGCCCTATTACGGCGGCTACGGCCCCCCGCGAGGCTACTATCGCAGCTGGTGATTTGTATTGCGAAGCATTCGCATTTTACTTGCGGGGAGGCTTGGCCTCCCCTTTCTTTTTTGTCCCGCTTCAGGAAGGTTATTCCGGGCCGCGTTGACGTTGTGCGAAGCCGTAACCTAAAAGGCCCCGGTTACGGATCACTGCAACACGAGGCCCGGCCGCGCCGGCAGTTCAGGCCGCCCGGACTCGGTGACATGAGGACGAGGAGCGGCATGGCGAGCGGACAAGACGCACGCGAGGCGATGTTCAACGGCCGGCGTTCCGATGGCAAGCCCGTCCGCCGCCCGGTTTCCCCCCATCTGCAGGTCTACGACATGCTGCAGATCACCAGCGCCATGTCCATCAGCCACCGCATCACCGGCTGCGCCTGGGTGGCGGGGCTGCTCTTCATGGTCTGGTGGCTGGCCGCCGCCGCCTCCGGCCCCCGGGCCTTCGCCTGGGTGCAGTGGTTCGCCGGCTCCTTTGTCGGCGTGATCGTGCTGATGGGGCTGACCGCCGTGGCCTGGTACCACACGCTGAATGGCATCCGCCACCTCGTCTGGGATTCCGGCCACGGCTACGACATCCCCACCACCTACCGCACCGGCCGCCTGGTGCTGATCGCCACCGCGGCACTGACGGCGGTCACCTGGATCGTCGCCCTGGTGGCCTGGATCCGCTGAGCGAAGGGACGCGACGAGCATGAGCCAACATCACGAAGCACTTCGCCTGCAGACCCCGCTCGGCCGGGTGCGCGGCCTGGGCTCCGCCAAGGGCGGCACGCATCACTGGTGGCTGCAGCGGGTCACCTCCATGGCCCTGCTGCCGCTGACCATCTGGTTCACCTTCGGCGTCGCCGGCCTCGCCGGCGCGCCCTACGAGCGGGTGCTGGCCTGGATCGGGCATCCCTTCCACGCCGTGCTGCTGCTGCTCTACATCGGCATCGGCTTCCACCACACCGCGGCCGGGCTGCAGGTGGTGATCGAGGACTATGTCCGCCCCGAGAGCCGGCGCAAGCTGGTGGACCTGCTGCAGAAGGCGGTCTGCCTGATCCTGGCCCTCTTCGCCGCGCTGGCGGTGCTGCGGATCGCGGTCTGAACGGGCCGATGCCCTGCGCCCGGCGGCATCCCCGGCCTTTTTGGCTGGCGAAATCGCGGCGCAGGGCCAATTTAGACTGCAAGGGCCGGCCCCGGGGCCGGCTTTCCCAGGAATTTGGTGCCGGGCGGCGCCGGGACGGGCGGAACACTCCTTCTGCCCAGCTCACTGACCGCGCGGACGAGCTTCGGACGAGGCGGTTGAGATGAACGCGATCAGCAAGCCGGGAATCGGCGGCGCGGCCTACCGGGTGGTGGACCATACCTATGACGTCGTGGTGGTGGGGGCCGGCGGCGCCGGGCTGCGCGCCACCTTCGGCATGGGCGCCTCCGGCCTGAAGACGGCCTGTATCACCAAGGTCTTCCCCACCCGCTCCCACACCGTGGCGGCGCAGGGCGGCATCGGCGCCGCGCTGGGCAACATGGGCGAGGACGACTGGCGCTGGCACATGTACGACACCGTGAAGGGGTCGGACTGGCTCGGCGACCAGGACGCCATCGAGTACATGTGCCGCGAGGCCGTGCCCTCGATCATCGAGCTGGAGCATTACGGCGTGCCGTTCTCCCGCACCGAGGACGGCAAGATCTACCAGCGGCCCTTCGGCGGCCACATGCAGAACTACGGCAAGACGCCCGCGATGCGCGCCTGCGCCGCGGCGGACCGCACCGGCCATGCCATCCTGCACACGCTCTACCAGCAGTCGCTGAAGCACAACTGCGAATTCTTCGTCGAGTACTTCGCCCTCGACCTCATCATGGAGGAAGGCGTCTGCCGCGGCGTCATGGCCTGGTGCCTGGAGGACGGCTCCATCCACCGCTTCCGCGCCCAGACCGTGGTGCTCGCCACCGGCGGCTATGGTCGCGCCTGGTTCTCCTGCACCTCCGCCCATACCTGCACCGGCGACGGCGGCGGCATGGTGCTGCGCGCCGGCCTGCCGCTGCAGGATCCGGAATTCGTGCAGTTCCACCCGACCGGCATCTACGGCTCCGGCTGCCTCGTGACCGAGGGCGCGCGCGGCGAGGGCGGCTACCTCACCAATTCCGAGGGAGAGCGCTTCATGGAGCGCTACGCGCCCACGGCGAAGGATCTCGCCTCCCGCGACGTAGTGTCCCGCGCCATGTCGATGGAGATCCGCGAGGGCCGCGGCGTCGGCCCGAAGAAGGACCACATCCACCTGCACCTGGAGCACCTGGGCGCCGACCTGCTGCACGAGCGCCTGCCGGGCATCTCCGAGACTGCGAAGATCTTCGCCGGCGTGGACGTGACCAAGGAGCCGATCCCGATGCTGCCCACCGTGCACTACAACATGGGCGGCATCCCCACGAACATCCATTGCGAGGTGCTGAACCCCACCGCCGAGGACCAGGACCGCGTGGTCCCCGGCCTGATGGCGGTGGGCGAGGCCGCCTGCGTCTCTGTGCACGGTGCCAACCGCCTCGGCACCAACTCGCTGCTCGACCTCGTGGTCTTCGGCCGCGCCGCCGCGCACCGCGCCGCCGAGACGGTCAAGCCGGGCGCGACCCAGGCGCCGCTGCCGCCGGATGCGGGCGAGGCCTCGCTGTCCCGCCTGGACGGCGTGCGCAACGCCAAGGGCGGCACCAGCGTCGCCGCGCTGCGCGAGCGCATGCAGCGCACCATGCAGGGCCATGCGGCGGTGTTCCGCACCTCCGAGAGCCTGAAGGAAGGCGTGGACAAGATGCAGACGGTCTATGACGGCCTGTCCGACATCCGCATCCACGACCGCTCCCTGGTCTGGAACAGCGACCTGATGGAGGCGCTGGAGCTGCACAACCTGATGGGCAACGCCATGTGCACCATGGTGAGCGCCGAGGCGCGGCACGAGAGCCGCGGTGCCCATGCGCATGAGGACTATCCCGAGCGTGACGACGTGAACTGGCTGAAGCACACCATCGCCACCTGCGACAGCAACGGCATCGTCAAGCTCGACTACCGCGACGTGAAGATGCGCACCCTCACGAACGAGGTCCAGGTCTTCCCGCCCAAGCCGCGCGTGTACTGAGGGACGGACAGAGCATCATGGCCAATTTCCAGCTTCCCAAGAACAGCCAGGTCAAGGTCGGCCAGACCCACAAGGCCGAGCCGGGCGCCAAGGACGTCCGTTCCTTCAAGATCTATCGCTGGGACCCGGACACGGGCGAGAACCCGCGCTACGACACCTATGAGATCGATCTGGAGCAGTGCGGGCCGATGGTCCTGGACGCGCTGATCAAGATCAAGAACGAGGTGGACACCACGCTGACCTTCCGGCGCTCCTGCCGCGAGGGCATCTGCGGGTCCTGCGCGATGAACATCGACGGGCTGAACACCCTCGCCTGCCTCAAGCCGATCGAGGACGTGAAGGGCGACGTGAAGATCAACCCGCTGCCGCACATGCCGGTGGTGAAGGATCTGGTGCCCGACCTGAACCAGCTCTACGCGCAGTACCGCTCGGTGGAGCCCTGGCTGAAGGCCGACACCCCGCCGCCACCCGATGCCGAGCGCCTGCAGTCCAAGGACGAGCGCGCCAAGCTGGACGGGCTGTGGGAGTGCATCCTGTGCTTCTGCTGCTCCACCGCCTGCCCCTCCTACTGGTGGAACGGCGACCGCTATCTCGGCCCGGCCGTGCTGCTGCAGGCCTATCGCTGGATCGCGGACAGCCGCGACGAGCATACCGGCGACCGCCTGGACCAGTTGCAGGACCCGTTCCGCCTGTATCGCTGCCACACCATCATGAACTGCGCCCGCACTTGCCCGAAGGGCCTGAACCCGGCCCAGGCGATCGGCGAGATCAAGAAGATGATGGTCGAGCGCGACGGCTGAACGCCTCGCGCCGCACACGGATGGAAGGGGGCCTACGGGCCCCCTTTTCCGTTCCGGCCGCCTTGAACCCCGGATCATGCAGCCCGGCGGGGGCACGCTGCGTTGTCCCTTCCTTGCCGGAGGAGGACGATCCATGGTCGATACCACGATGATCCAGGAAGGCATGGCGGTGGTCGATTGCCAGGGCGAGGCCCTCGGCTCCGTCGATCACCTGGATGCCGGACGGCTCCTGCTGCGGCAGGGCGCGGGACCTGTCCGCCCCATCCCGCTCTCCGAGGTTTCCGAGGTCCGTGGCGAGGCCGTGGTGCTGCAACTGAGCCGCTCCGAGGTGCAGAGGCTGGAGCAGCGTCCGGATCGGGAAAGTCACACCGAAGCCTGAGACCGGCCCACGCGCCGGGGCCGCCCCACCCTCCGCCGGGGATGGCCGGAATGCGGTGCGGGGGTCTGGCCAGACCCGGCCCCCCTGCCCCATCTAGCCAAGCATGAGCATCCGCCTTCTTCCCGCCGTCACCGCCGACCGAATCGCCGCGGGCGAGGTGGTCGAGCGCCCGGCCGCGGCGGTGAAGGAACTGGTCGAGAACGCTCTGGATGCCGGCGCCACCCGCATCGCCGTGACCATCGAGGGCGGCGGCATCGACCGGCTGCTGGTGGAGGATGATGGCTGCGGCATGGGGCCGGAGGACCTGGCCCTCTGCGTCGAGCGCCACGCCACCTCCAAGCTGCCCGAGGAGGACACGCTCTTCCGCATCGCCACGCTGGGCTTCCGGGGTGAGGCGCTGCCCTCGATCGGCGCCGTGGCGCGGCTTTCCATCACCTCCCGTCCGGCGGAAGGCCCGGCCCATGCGATCGCGGTGGAGGCCGGGCGCAAGGGCGAGGTCACCCCGGCCTCCGGCGCCCCCGGCACAAGGGTCGAGGTCCGCGACCTGTTCTTCGCCACTCCGGCCCGCCGCAAGTTCCTGCGCCAGCCCCGCACCGAGGCGGAGCATGCGGCCGAGGCTGTGCGGCGCCTCGCCATGGCCTGGCCTGGAACCGGCTTCCGGGTCGAGGCCGAGGGCCGCGTGGTGCTGGACGTGGCGCCGGACGACCGCCTCGGCCGCGTGGCGGCCATCATGGGCGAGGAATTCGCCGCCGCCGCGCTGCGGGTCGGCGGCGCCTGGGACGACCTGCGGGTGGACGGGCTGACCGGCCCCGCCAGCCTGTCCCGCGCCACGGCGGCGGAGCAGCACCTGGTGGTCAACCGCCGGCCGGTGCGCGACCCGGTGCTGAAGGCGGCACTGCGCGCGGCCTATCGTGACGTGATGGTATCCGGCCGGCATCCCATGGCCACGCTCTTTCTGGAGATCGACCCGGCGACGGTGGATGTGAACGTGCATCCGATGAAGGCGGAGCTGCGCTTCCGCGACCCGAACGCGGTGCGGGGCGCCGTGATCGTCGCGCTGCGCCGCGCCCTGGGGATCGGGGCCGGCAACGGGGCGGGCAACACGTCCGGCGGCAACAGCCTGGCGGCCGGGCTGCGCGGCGGGCTCGCGGAAACGGTGCGTGGCTGGAACCCGCCCCGGCCGGAAGCCCCTTCCCCGCCGCCCGCGGAGGGGCCAGGCTGGAGCGGCTTCTCGGAAAGCCGCGCCGCCTTCCCTGCGCCGCCGCCGCTCCAGCCGGGCCTGCCGCTGGCGCCGCGCCGCCTGCCCGCCACGTCCTGGCCCGCCGATGCCGGCGCCGGCATGGGGAGTTCCGGGGGCGCCTGGACCGTGGCGGAAGCCGCGCCGGAACGCGCCGCACCGCCCGCCCCCGGCCCGGCGGGAGCCATCGGCGAGGAGGAAGCCCCCCTGGCCGACGGTCCCCTGGGCCGCCCGCTGGCCCAGCTGCTGGACACCTACGTCCTGGCCGAGGCCCCGGATGGCGCGCTGGTGCTGGTGGACCAGCACGCGGCGCATGAGCGGCTGACCCAGGAACGGCTGCACGCCCAGTTCGTGGCCGGCGGCGTGCGGATGCAGCCGCTGCTCCTGCCCGCCGTGGTGGACATGCCGCCCGCTCGCGCCGCCCGGCTGCTGGACCACGCGCCGGCGCTGCTGCGCCTGGGGCTGGAGATCGAGGGCTTCGGCCCCGGCGCGGTCATGGTGCGCGCCCTGCCTGCGCTGCTGGGGGCGCCGGAACCCGGCCCGCTGCTGGAGGATCTGGCCGACGGGCTGGCGGAATGGAAGGGCGCCGAGGCGCTGGAGGCCCGCATCGACGCCGCCATCGTGCGCCTGGCCTGTCACGGCAGCGTACGGGCCGGGCGCCGCCTGAATACCGCCGAGATGTCGGCCCTCCTGCGGGCCATGGAGGCGACGCCCCGCGCCGCCACCTGCTCCCATGGCCGCCCGACCTTCCTGCGCATGGACAAGCCGATGCTGGAGAAGATGTTCGGCCGGCGGTGAGCCGTTCCGCCCCTCAGGCGCCGTTCCGCAGATCCCCCGCGGCAGCCCAGGCCGCCCGGGCGCGCGGCAGCCCGGCACCGGCCCTAGCCCCGGCCGCGAGCCTTTCCGCGCCCCGCTCCGGCACGGCGGCGCGCACCGGCCGCGCCTCGGCAGGCTCCGCCAGCAGCGGGCCCAGCCGCTCCACCTGCCGCGCCAGCTCCGCCTGGCTGCGCACCCCGGTCTTGTGGAAGACGCGGCGCACATGGGTCCGCACCGTGTTGACGGTGATGCCCAGGATCTGTCCCACCTCCGGCAGGCCGATCCCCTGCGCCGCCCAGGCCGCCACCCCCGCCTCGGCCGTGGTCAGCCCGTAGATCTCGCGCAGCTGCTGGCAGAGCTCCGGCGTGGGCATGGCACCCTGTGCCGGATCGGTCAGCAGCAGCAGCACGCTGGCTCTCGGCGAGGCCGGCAGGACCTGGCGGTGGCGCTCCACCTCCCGCACCGTGAGCGGCATGGCCTGGAGGGCCAGGGACACCTTTCCCGAGGCCCTTGGCAGCGGCAGCGCCGCGTGCTGGCCCAGCGCCGCGCGGTTCACCAGGTCCCGCAGCAGGCGCGTCATGCCCGGCGACCCCGCGCGCAGGTTGCCCTGGCGCTCGGTGCCGATGCCGTCGGCCTCCTCCAGCATCCGGCTGGCGGAACGGTTCGCCCAGATCAGGGCGCCGCGCGCATCCGCCAGCATCAGCCCGCAGGCGAGCCGGTTCAGGATCTCCACCAGCGGCCCGTCCGGCCGCGCATGGGGGGAGGCCAGCCGGTGGTGCATCTCCGCGGCGCGGCGCAGATGCGGGGCCAGCCGCATCAGCAGCGCCGTTTCCGGCGGGCCGAAGCGCGTGGCGCGGCGCGGCCGCAGCAGGCGCAGCGTGGCCTGCTGCGGCAGGTCCGGCGGGCAGAGGGCGAGGCACAGCCCGTCCTCCATCCCGTGCGGCCGCATCCAGTCGGTGAAGAAGCGCGTGCGCTCCAGCGCCGGCGCGATCTGCCGCAGGGTCGCCGGCGCCTTCCAGGCCGCGCCGGCCAGCACGGCCGGCGTCACCGGGTCGAGCGCGTTGTAGCAGCCGCCATAGCCGCGCACCGCCTCCTCGGAAAGGCCATAGGCCATGGTGATCCGGGCCGGCACCCCCGTCTCGCCGACATGCAGCGCCGCCGCGGCGCTGCCGAACAGGTCCGCCAGCCGGCCCAGCGCCTCGGGCCAGCGCTCCGGCGCCATGCCGGCCTCGTAGATCAGTCCGATCACGGTGGAGACCGGATCCTCGGCCGGCGCCGCCAACGGCAGCAGGGGGGACCGGCTGACCTGGGCACCGGCCTCCGGAGTCGTCCGAACGGATGACGCTTGGCCTTCCAGCATGGTCTATCCTCCCGGCCAGGCTGGCTCCGCCCGGCATATGGCTGATTCGTCTGAGGACATCCTGCCGGGCACGGGCCCGCCGGGCTGTGCGGCAGGTCACACCGCTCATCGGCCGCCGCTTTTTCCCCGGGATGGCGTTCGTCAACGCACGGAAATGCCGCACTGCCCCGCCGACACGCTCCCGGACCGCCGACACGCCTTCACCAAGACGCTGAATCCGTTAGGCTGCGGCAGGATCATGGGCGGAATTCAGCATGGATGACGTGCTCCGGTGGCTGCAGTCGGTGGGCCTTGCCCAGTACGCGCCGGACTTCGCCCAGCACGGGATCAGCCTGTCCGATCTGCCGGAGCTCAGCGAGGCGGACCTGCGCGAGCTGGGCCTGCCGATCGGCGCCCGCAAGCAGCTCCGCCGGGCGCTGCGGACCCGGGGCGCCCGCAGCGGTGCCGAGCGCCGGCCGCTTTCCGTGCTGTTCCTCGACCTGGTCGGCTCCTCCCGCCTCGCGGAGCTGCTGGAGCCCGAGGACCTGATGCGGATCATGCAGCGCTACCGCGAGGCCTGCGCCGGCCCGGTCGCGCGCTATGACGGGCGCATCGCGCAGTTCCTGGGCGATGGCGTGCTCGCCTATTTCGGCTTCCCCGCTGCGCATGAGGACGACCCGGAACGCGCCGTCCGCGCCGCGCTGGAAGCCGTGGAGACGGTGCGGCGGCTGCGCGTGCCGCTGCCGAACCTGCCGTCGGGGCAGGAGCCGCTGCGCGCCCGGGCCGGGATCGCCACGGGACAGGTGGTGATCGGCGACCTGCTGGGCCATGGCGACGCGCCGGGCGACAGCATGGCGATCGGCTCCACCCCCAACCTCGCGGCGCGGCTCCAGGCCCTGGCGCCGCCCGGCGGGGTCATCGTCTCCGGCGAGACCCGGGCCCGGCTGACCCCGATCTTCGAGATGCGCGACCTCGGCCCGCAGGTGCTGAAGGGCTTCAGCGAGCCCTGCCCCGCCTTCCTGGTGCGCCGCGAGGTCCAGCGCAGCGGCCAGCGCCGGCGCCTCGCCCGCCCCGACGCCTTCGTCAACCGGCTGACCGATCTCGCGCGGCTGCAAAAGGCCTGGGAAAGCGTGCTGGCCGGCGCCAGCCGGACGGTGCTGCTGCGGGGCGAGGCCGGGATCGGCAAGTCGAGCCTGCTGCGCCGCTTCCTGGCGACGCGGCGGGACCGCATCGGCTCCGCCACGCTGACCTTCATCGCCTCCCCCTTCCACACGGACACGCCCTTCTATCCCCTGGTGTCGCCGCTGCGCGGCCTTGCCCGCCTGGCCCCCGGCCAGGACTGGCCGGATGCGCTGATCCGGCTGCGGCACTGGCTGGGCGACGAGGGCGCGGAGATCGACGAACGCGCGGCCGCGCTGGCGGAGCTGCTGCTCGGCGGCAGCGGCGAGGCGGGCGCGCGGCCGGCGGCCCTGGCCGCCATGGCGCCGCGCCGGCTGCGCGGCCTGACCCTCGCGGCGCTGCTCGACCAACTCACCCGCCTCTCGGCGCGGCAGCCGCTCTGCCTGGTGGTGGAGGACCTGCACTGGCTCGACCCCAGCTCCATGGAGCTGCTCGAACGCGCCCTGTCCCGGCTGCCGGGCCGCTGCCTGCTCCTGCTCACCTCGCGCGAGGCCTTCGCCCCGCCCGCCACGCCCACCTGGAACGATGTCGAGCTGCTGGATCTGCGCCCGCTGAGCGAGCCCGACATGGTGCAGCTGGTGGAAAGCGTCGCCGGCTCCGCCGCCGGCGGCCCGCACCTGACACGGCGGATCAGCCGGCTGGTGGCGTCGCGCACGGAAGGCGTGCCGCTCTACGCGCAGGAACTGGCGCGCGCCATCCTGGACGGCACGGTGGAGGCCGAGGCGGAGGTGCCGCCCAGCCTGCGGGAATGCCTCGTGGCGCGGCTCGACCGGGCGCAATCGGCCAAGGCGGTGGCGCAGGCGGCGGCGGTGGCCGGGCGCTCCGTGCCGCGCGACCTGCTCCAGGCGGTCACGGAACTGCCGGAGGAGGAGCTGGACGCCGCCCTGTCGCATCTGGAACTGGCCGGGGTGCTGCAGCGGCGCAGCCTGCCGGGCCGCGAGGGCTGGACCTTTCACCACGCGCTGCTGCGCGACGCCGCCTACGAGAGCCTGGTGCGCGACCGGCGCCGCCTGCTGCATGCGCGGCTCGCCCAGGCTCTGCCGAGGCTCGACGCGGACCGGGTCGCCACGGAGCCGGAAGTGCTGGCGCATCACCTCGCCGAGGCCGGGCGGGTGGCGGACAGCGTGCCGCTCTGGCTCGCCGCGACGCGCCGCAGCCTGGCGCGCTCCGCCTATCCCGAGGCGACGCGCCTGCTGCGGCGGGCGCTGCGGGCGATCGACACGGTGCCACCCACCCCGGCGCTGCGCGCGCAGAGGCTGGAGCTCCTGGCCCTGCTCGGCCCGGCGCTGATCGCCCTGCACGGGCCGGGCGCCGCCGAGACGCAGGACCATTATGCCGAGAGCTACGCCGCGCTGAACGACACGGCCGCCGACGAGAGTGCGCACTTCCCCATCGCCTGGGGCTGGTGGCGGGTGTCGCGCGACTACAACATCAAGCGGCTGCGCTCCGACGCCCTGACCGAGCGGGCCGCCCGGCGCGGCGAGCCGGGCAGCCTGCTGCAGGCGCATCACTGCGGCTGGGGCACGCGCTTCGGCCTGGGCGACCTCTGCGGCTGCCGCCGCGATATCGAGGCCGGGCTCGCCATCTACGAGGCCGGCGAGTACCGGCACCACGCCACGATCTACGGCAACCACGACGCCAAGGTCTGCGCGCTGGGCGAGACGGCGTTGCTGGAATGGCTGGAAGGCCGCCCCGAGGCGGCGCTGCGCGCCGAGGCCCAGGCCCGGGGCTGGGCGCTGGAGATCGACCACCTGGGCAGCGTCCTGCACGCGCTGGACATCCACGCCATGCACCGCGCCTACCGGCGCGACCCGGCGGAGATGGCGGAGGCGGCGCGGCGCATGATGGAGGCCGCGGAAACGCACGACCTGCCCGACTACCGCGCCAAGGGGATGATCTTCGGCGGCTGGGCGGCCTCGGCGCGCGGCGAGGCGGCGGAGGGGCTGCGCTCGATCGAGGCGGGGCTCGCCGTGCAGCGCGAGGTCGGCACGATCGAGGACTTCCCCATCTTCCACACCCTGCTGGCGGAGGCACAGACCACCGCAGGGCAGGTGCGGCGCGCGGTGGCGGAGCTCGACGAGGCGCGCGAGCTGTTCGGGCGCGTCGGGCTGCGGATCTGGATGCCGGAGGTCTGGCGCGTGCTGGGCATGCTGCGCCTGCAGGCGGGCGGCCCCGGGTCGGAGGCCGCCGCCGAGGCCTCGCTGCGCGAGGCGCTGCGGCTGGCCGAGGCGCAGGGCGCCTGGATGCTGGCGCTGCGCGCCCGGCTGAGCCTCGCGAGCCTCGACCTGCGGCTCGGCCGCCTCGGCGATGCGGAGATGCTGCAAAGGCTGGCCGGCCTGGCGGAGCGGGCGGAACGGGAGGGAGACGGCGAGGTCGAGCGCCTGCTGGCGGCCCTTCGGCGCAGCGCCATCTCCCTCGCGCCGTGACCGGCCCCGGCCTCCTCCCCGGCTTGCCGCCCGAGGACGAGGCCAAGCGCTTCCGCCTCGGCGCGCACCGGGTCCGCGACCCCGAAGAGACGCTGGAACGGGCGCTGCGCCATGCGGGGCGCTTCGGCCTGACAAGGGTGGCGGTGCTAACCGGCCTGGACGTGACCGGCATCCCGGTCGCCGCGGCGGTGCGGCCCAACGCGCGCTCGCTCTCGGTCTTCCAGGGCAAGGGCGCGACCCTGGCGGCGGCCAAGGCCTCGGCGGTGATGGAGGCGGTGGAGGCCTGGCATGCCGAGACCCTGGCGGCGCCGCTGCGCTGGGGCAGCCATGCCCGGCTGCGGGAAAGCGGCCTCGCGCCCCTGGACCCGGCCCGCCTGCCGCACAGCGCCGCCGCGCCGGACCTGTCGGCGCGGGAGGCGCCGATGCTCTGGGTGGAGGGCCGTGACCTCGCCGACGGCTCGCCGCTCTGGGTGCCGCTGGACCTGGTGACCGCCGACTACGCGCTGGACGGGCCGCCTTCCTCCGGCTTCCTCCAGGCGACCACGAACGGCCTCGCCTCCGGCAACACGCGCGGGGAGGCGCTGGTGCATGCCCTGGCCGAGCTGGTGGAACGCGACGCCCATGCCCTCTGGCTGGCCCTCCCCCCGGCGGCGCGGGCGGAAACGGCGATCGATCCCGCCAGCATCGCCGACCCGCTCTGCGCCGATCTCCTGGCTTGCTTTGCCGCAGCCGGCATCGCCCTGGCGATCTGGGACATCACCTCCGACCTCGGCATCCCCGCCTTCCGCGTCCTGGCCCTGCCGGGGCGGGAGGAGCCGGAGATGGAGGCGGAGCTCGGCCTGGGCTGCCATCCCGACCCCGGCGTGGCCCTGTCCCGCGCCCTGACCGAGGCCGCACAGTCCCGCGTCACCCGCATCTCCGGCGCCCGCGACGATTTCGCGCCGGAATCCTATGCCGCCCCCGCCCGTGCCGCCCGCCGCGCCGCCGCGCTGCGCGCCCTGTCCGAGGCGGTGCCGCCCCGGCGGCGCTTCGAGGCCGTCCAGGGCTGCGCGGCGCCCACGATCCATGGCGACCTCGCCCTGCTGCTGTCCCGGATCGGCGCGGCCGGCCTCGGGCCGGCGGCCTGGGTGGACATGACCCGGGAGGAGATCGGCATCCCGGTGGTCCGCGCCGTGGTGGCGGGGCTGGAGGGCACCCCGGGCCCGGCCGGCGGCGGCTATGCCCCCGGCGCCCGGGCCCGGGCGCGTACACGGGCACACGCATGAACGCGCCCGTCGTCTTCCTCGGCCCCAGCCTGCCGCGCGAGGCCGCGCGGGCCATCGCGCCGGAGGCCATCCTGCTGCCCCCGGCGCGGCAGGGCGACCTTTACCGCGCGGCGCGCTCCCTGCGCCCCCGTGCGATCGGGCTGGTGGACGGGCTGTTCCGGGAGGCTCCGGCGGTCTGGCATCGAGAGATCCTCTGGGCGCTTTCCGAGGGCATCCCCGTGCTGGGCGCCGCCAGCATGGGCGCCCTGCGCGCCGCCGAATGCGGCGCCTTCGGGATGGAGGGGGTCGGTGCCGTCTACCGCGCCTATCGCGACGGGCGCTTTCCGCCCTTTGCCGGTCCCTTCGAGGATGACGACGAGGTCGCCATCCTGCACGCACCCGCCGAGGCCGGGTGGATCGCCGCCTCCGACGCCATGGTGGACCTGCGCGCCACCCTCGCGGCCGCATGGAGCGCCGGGGCGATCGGGCCGGAAGGCTGCGAGGCCCTGGCCCATGCGCTCAAGCGCCTGCCCTTCCCCGAAAGGAGCCATGCCCGCCTCCTCGCGGAAGCCGCGTCCCTGCCGTGCCCCGGTCCGGAGGCGCTGGAATGGCTGCGGCGCCACCCGGTCGCCCAGAAACGCCGCGATGCCGAGGAATTATTGGCGCGAATCGTCCGCGCCTCCCCCGATCGGAGGGCGCCGGGCTTTCGTTTCACCCGTAGCCTGGCCTGGGAGAGCTTCCTCGCCACGCAGGCGGCAGTGCCGCCACAGGGGGAGGAACAAGGGGAGAAACAGGGGGGAGGCGCATTGCTGCGGGAACTGGCGGTCTCCGATCCGGTCGCATGGCGGGAACTGCGCCTGACGGCGGAGGGCCATCCGGGCCTGTCCGTGCCCGGTGCGCCCGATGCCGCCGCGCTGGAGGATTTCCGGCATCGCCACGGTCTGTGGCGGCGCTCGGCGCTGGAGGCCTGGCTGGCGGCGCATGACCTCGACGAGGCCGGGCTGCACCGGCTGCTGGCGCGCGAGGCGGCGATCTGGGAGCGGCTGCGGCGCCCCCCTGCCCCGGCCTCCCGGGACGCCATGCTCGATGCCCTGCGCCTGTCCGGCCGCTATGCCGGGCTGAAGGCGCGGCTGGCCGGGCGGCAGGAGGACCGGGAGGGAGAGGACCGGGACCTGCCCGGCGAGGCCGTGCTGGATGCGGCGCTGCGCTGGTGGTTCGAGACCCGGGCAGGCCTGCCGCCCCCGCCACTGGGTGAGGAGGAGGCCGAGGCTCGGGCCCATGGCTTCCCCGATGCGGACGGCTTCCGGGCCGCCATCTGGCGGGAATACCGCGCCGCCATGGCCACGGAGGATGCGGCGGCCACCGACGGGACCGCCGCCCCCGACGGCGCCCCGCCCCGGGGCGGGGGCTGAGGCATGGCCGGCGGCACGCTGTTCCGGCTCTTTCCGCAATGGGCGCAGGGCTATGCCGAGCCCGAGCTGGTGGAACTGGCCGCCGCCCCCGGCAGCATCGGGCCCGGCCCGTCGGATTCCCGGATGTATGTCGCCCATGCGGTGGACAAGCGCGAGCCCTATGACCCGCCAGCCTGGCTGCCGCCCTACCGGGGCGCGCTGCTGCCGCCCGCCCAGCCGGACGGGGCCGGGAACTTCGACCACATCCCCTTCGGCACGCCGGAATTCCTGTCGGCGCATCTCTACGGCGTGACCCAGCTCGTGCTGGAGATCTGGGAGGACTATCTGGGCCAGCCGGTCCGGTGGTGGCATGCGGACGTGCTGCCGCGGCTGGAGCTGCAACCGGTCGTGTACTGGGCCAATGCCCAGTCCGGCTTCGGCTTCCTGGAGGCCGGACTGCGCTGGACCCGCTTCGGCCAGGCGCTGCCGCTCTGCCTCAGCTTCGACGTCGTGGCGCACGAGGTCGGCCACGCCATCCTCTTCTCCACGATGGGGGTGCCGAAATCCGGCGCGGTGGGCGGCACCTTCCTGGCCTTTCACGAAGCCTTCGCCGACCTGATCTCGACCCTTTCCGTGCTCCACTTCCCCTCGGTGGTGATGCGGCTGCTCGCCCAGACCTCGGGCAATCTCTACGAGCTGAACCTGGTCAGCCGGCTGGGCGAGCTTTCGGATGTCGAGCAGGTGCGGGTGGTGGACAACACCGTCCGGCTCCGCGACCTGCAAGGGCTGCGCCTGCTGGAGGACGGCACCTGGCGCGACCCGCTGAACCTCGGCCGCAACGCGCACGTGCTGGCGGCGCCGCTGACCGGCGCGGTCTGGGACATCCTGGTGGAGCTGTTCCAGGAAGGGCTGGTGGCGGAAGGCATCATCCCGCCGGACCGTGACACGCGGAGCTGGACGCCAGCGGCGGTCACGGCCGCGATGGCGCCGCTGCGCCATGCCTCGGCCGAGGCGCTGGCGCGTTTCGAGGGCGTCTTCCGCCATTGCCTGCACAGGGCGCGCGACCGGGTCGGGCTGGCCATGGCGCAGACCATCCTGCGGCTGGACCCGGAAACGCTGAGCTTCGGCCAGGTCGCGGCCCTGCTGATCGAGGCGCTGGCGGAGCCGGGCGCCACCCCGCGCATCGCGATGGGCGCGCTGCTCGATATCTTCGACGAGCGGGACATCGATCCCCGCCCCTTCCTGGCGGGGGCCTCCGCCGGAATGGCCCTCTCCGCTCCCCTGCCGCCCATGTCCCGCGCTGCCTGGGCCGGGCCGGGGGCGTCCCTTCCGCACCGGTCCTGGGCAAGGCCCTGCGGCTGCCACGGCGACATCATCGCCACACGCCGGATGATGCCGCACGGATCGCGCGCATCGGCCGGTTGAAAACACTCACGTATCGTTCCCGAATGGATATAATGCCGCGAAGCGTCTCGCGAATGGAGATGAAGCATGTCGGACAACCCTGAAGCGACACAGCCCGGCGCAGAGGCCGGAGAGTCCGAAGCGAAGCCCACCCCTGCGGCGCGGCTCGGCGAAACCCTCCTCGCCCCGGCCGCGATCCGCCTCTTCGGCGTGCCGTTCCCGGGCCTCGCCATCACCGACGCGTCCCGCACGCCCTATGACCGGGCCGGCGGGTTCCGGGACCCGCTGATGGCGCGGCTGGCACCGGGTGCCGAGCCGCCGCCGAAGCTGGCCCGGATCTTCGGCTACAGCTACGATGGGCAGTACGTGCCGCTGCCCGCGCCCGCCGTCTTCCTGGTGGAAGGCGAAGGCACCGCCGTCCCGGAACATGGCAGTGTCGCGACGACCGGCTTCATCCGGGACTCCGGGCATTTCATGGAGGGGCTGCGGGTCTGGCTCTTCGACCGCGGCGACATGGGGCTGCGCATCGATATCAGCACCGGCAGCATCGAATCCCTGCTGCATGGCGGCCGCGCCGACACGCTGATGGGCCGGGCCGAGGTCACCGGCCGGGCGGAGGTGACGGGCCGGGCCGAGGTCTTCGGCCGCGCCAATCTGGGCGGACGATGAGCGCGGGGCGCCGTCCGGGCCTCGCCCCCGGAAAGGCTGGAGGAAGCAGGGAAACCGGAACAGGGAGGCCAGCGAAGCAGGCGGAGCCGGGCCGCAGCCACCCGGAGCCTATTCGAGGAAGCCGCCGAGGAAGCCGCCACGGCTCCGGCCACGGCATTCCGCCCGGGCGATTGCCCCTGGCGGAATGCCGTGGCTCCGGATAACCGCTGCACTGGTCCCGGCACCGTTCCGATATTCCGGAGAAGGAAGCCTGGGGCATGTGGAGCCATGGAGTGGAAACCGAGAGTCTGGGGCGCCTGGCCCTCCTGCAAGGCGCCGACCCGGCCGCGCTGGAAAAGGCCGCACGACACGCGCGCTGCCGTTCCTGCGAGCCCGGCACGGTCCTGATCGATTTCGGCGAATTGTCGGACGACGTGTACTTCCTTCTCGAAGGCGCCGCGCGGGTCGTGGCGCGCACCGGGGAGGGCTACGAGATGATCCTGGGCGACCTGTCGCCCGGCGAGGCCTTCGGCGAGCTGGCGGCCATCACCGGGCAGCCGCGTTCCGCCAATGTCACCGCCCTGCACCGCTCGCGCTTCTGCGTCCTGCCGGGGCCGGCCTTCATGGAACTGGTGCTGGCCTCGCCCGCCGTGTCGCTGCGGCTGATGCGCTATCTCGCCGACCTCGTGCGCTCGCGCAGCGAAAGGCTGTTCGAGCTGGCGGCCCTGCCGGTGCGGCAGCGGCTCTATGCCGAACTCCTGCGCCTGTCGCGCGGGCGCGGCAAGCCGGGCCAGACGGCCGAGCGCGTGGTCAGCCCACCGCCGCCGCACCACGTGCTGGCCGCCCGCATCGGCGCCCGGCGCGAGGCCGTGTCGCGGCAGTTGTCGGACATGGAAAAGGCCGGGCTGATCGATGCGAGCCGCAGCGGCATCGTGCTGCGGCGGCCCGAGGCGATGCGCGCCGAGCTCGACGCCGCACTGCGCGGCGCCGAACGTGCGGTGAACGCGCTGAACCTGTCCTGACGCACCCGCGTCAGGCGCGGCTCGGCCTGCCGTAGCGCAGGCCGCGCAGCCAGCGCCAGGCACGCCAGACGAAATGCTCCCCCAGGCCGAGCGGCGCGGCCCCCAGGGCCCGCCGCCTGTCCAGCCCTTCCAGCCTCCGCCCGACCCGCGCGAAAAGGTGCTGCGCCGGATTCGACATTGCGGGCCCCTCCCCGTTCCTTGCCATGGCAGCATCCTGAAGGATCGCCGCTCCCCATGGCTGTGTGCCGGGACACAGGGCGGGCCATGCTGGGGGCGGAGATGGGAGCGAAGGGCTTTCGCCGAGCGTTCCGCTGCGTGTCCAGCCGCCGGGGGAGAGGCGCCGCCTCTCCCGCCGGACCCCCTCTCCGCCGGGGACCGAAGCCGGTCCCCGGACCCCGGGCTTGCGTTGGCTCTGCGTGATAACCGACGGTCTGTGGCCTGATCCCCGGAAGCAGGTGGACAAGCGGGGCTCCTGAAAAGGAAGAAACACCCTGTCCGCGCTTGTGGCACCGGCAGTCCGCCGGAGAGCCATGCTCTCCGGCGTGATCCAGCGTCAGCGAGAACCAACTCATCGGGTCCAGGGCACGCAGTGTCCTGGCGGATAAGGGGGACCGGGGGAAAAGGCGGAGCCTTGTCCCCCGGGACGGCGCAATGCCGGACGTCGCCGGAAAGGCAGTGCCAGGGTGGCGGGATCAGCCCTGGAGCAGCAGCGCCAGCATGGCCACCGCCATGGCGGCCCCGGCGGAGCGGGCCACGGCGCGGCCGGCCGGGGCGCGCCAGCGGCCGAGCCCCAGGCCCAGCGCGTGCAGGCCGGCGGTGGCCAGGAGGAAGCCCGCGGCATAGGCGGCGGCCCCGGCCCCGGGGTGCATCTCCGCGCCATGGGCGTGGCCGTGGAAGAGGCCGAAGAGCGCCGCCAGGGACAGGGCCGCGGCCAGCGGCAGGCGGGCGGCGAGCGCGACCACGGCGCCGAGCACGATCACCGAGGCGGCGATCCCGGCCTCCACCATCGGCAGGCCGAGGCCCGCCATGCCCAGCGCGCCGCCCAGCGCCATGGCGCCGAGGAAGGCGGCGGGCAGCGCCCAGGTCGCGCGGCCGCCCAGCAGCCCGGCCCAGAGGCCGATTCCCAGCATGGCCATCAGATGGTCGAGCCCGCCCAGCGGATGGGCGAAGCCGGCGGTGAAGCCATCCACCGGGCCGATGCCGGTATGGGCCAGGGCCGGCAGCGGCAGGAGCAGCGCGGCGGCGACGGGAAGGAGGCGGCGCATCAGGCTTGGGTTCCTCGGGCGGTGGCGGAAAGGCCGCGGGCGGGAATGCCGCCGGCCTCCAGGATGAAGGCGGCGATCTCGGCCACGCCCCGGTTCTCCTTCAGGTTGGTGAAGAGGAAGGGGCGCTGGCCACGCATCCGGCGGGAATCGCGGTCCATCACGCCGAGATCGGCGCCGACCAGCGGGGCGAGGTCGATCTTGTTGATCACCAGCAGGTCGGAGCGGGTGATGCCCGGTCCGCCCTTGCGCGGGATCTTGTCGCCCGCCGAGACGTCGATGACGTAGATCGTCAGGTCCGCCAGTTCCGGCGAGAAGGTGGCGGCGAGGTTGTCGCCGCCGCTCTCGATGAAGAGGATCTCCAGCGCCGGGAAACGCTCCACCATCTCGCCGACAGCGGCGAGGTTGATCGAGGCGTCCTCGCGGATCGCGGTGTGCGGGCAGCCGCCCGTCTCGACGCCGGTGATGCGCTCCGGCTCCAGCGCGCCGGAGCGGGTGAGGAACTCCGCATCCTCCCGCGTGTAGATGTCATTGGTGATGACGGCGATGTCGTGCGTGGCGCGCAGGTACTTGCACAGGCGGTCGGTCAGCGCGGTCTTGCCGGAGCCGACGGGGCCGCCGATGCCGACGCGGAAGGGGCCGTTCGCCTGCCGATGACCGGAGCGTCCTGCGGACGCGGAGGCCTGGATCGGCTGGCCAGAAACGATTTCGGTCATGAGCGGAAGAGCCTCGTATACTGGGTCTCGTGACGCATGGAGAAGAGGTCGAGCACCGGGGCGGCGGTGCCGATCTCTTCGGGATCGGCGGCCAGGGCGGCGTCGGCGGCGGCCTCCACCACGGGCAGAAGCGTGGCGGTGGCGATCTGCCCGTCCGTCTGCCCCAGCGGGACGAGGCGAACGCCGGCGCTGACGAGGTTGGCGGCGAAGCCCGAGAGCCAGGCGAAAAGCGCCGGGCGGAGCGCGACGCCGTTCCAGGCCGCCGCCGCGCCGAACGCCACGGGATGCGTCATGCGGCGCGGATGGCGGGCCACGAAGGCGGCGAAGCGGGGCTCCGGCCAGGCGGCGGCGGTGACGCTGGCGAAGGCATTCCCCTGCGCCGTGCTTTCCAGCGCGGTCTCCGCCGTGCCGCGCCAAGCCAGGGACAGTTCGGCCACCTCGTCGAGCCCCCCTCGTCGCCGTCCCGCGCGGCACGCCAGGCGGCGGCGAGGAGCGGCCCATCCACCGCCCCGGCCCCCCGCGTCAGCGCGGCGGCGATGTAGTCGGCGAGGCCCTGGCGGTCGCGCACGGCGCCCTCCTCCACCGCGGCCTCCAGCCCATGGCTGTAGGTATAGGCACCGACCGGATAGGCCGGGGAGATCCAGGCCAGCAGGCGGTAGAGGGCGGCGTCGCCCTCAGCCATGCCGGTGGCCGTGATGCGTGTGGCCGTCGCCATGGTGGTGGTCGTGGCCATGGTCGTGGCTGTGCCCGTGCCCCTGATCGTGGTCATGCGCGTGCCCATGACCTTCCTGCGGCCCATGATGGTGGGCGGTGTGGCGGTTGTGCTCGCCATAGGCGCCGCCTTCCGGGTTGAAGGGCGCCTGGACCTGCCGGAGCGTGGCGCCGAGGCCGCGCAGCATGGCGGTGATCACGTGGTCGTCGCGGATCAGGATGCGCTTCGCATCGATCTCGGCCGGCAGGTGCCGGTTGCCGAGATGCCAGGCGAGACGCGCGAAATGCGCGGGATCGGCGGAGGTCACCTCGACCAGCGGCTCCGGCGCGGCATGGACGGCAATGGTGGTGCCATCCTCGCAGCGCAGCCCGTCGCCGTCATAGAGCACCGTGGCTTCCGGCAGGTCGAGCAGGAAGGAGAGCCCCCTCTCGCCCGTGTAGCGGCGGCGGCGGCGGTGGCGGTCGTCGAAATCGAGCGTGATGCTGTCGCGCGCCTCCGCCGGGTTCCATTGCCCGGCGGGAAGGATGGTGGTGGCGCGCGGCAGGGTGCTGTCGGTCATCGGGGCTTCTCAGAACAGGAAATAGCGCTGCGCCATCGGCAGCACCTTCGCGGGCTCGCAGACCAGCAGCTCGCCATCGGCGCGGACCTCATAGGTCTCGGCATCCACCTCGATGCGCGGGCAGAGGTCGTTCAGCACCATGTCGCGCTTGCTGATGCCGGAACGCGTGTTGCGCACGGCGACGAGGGGCCGGGTCACGCCCAGGCGCTCGCCGAGCCCGGCCTCCAGCGCGGCGGCGGAGGTGAAGGTGACGCCGATCGCCGGCAGGGCACGGCCGAAGCCGCCGAACATCGGGCGGTAATGGACCGGCTGCGGCGTCGGGATGGAGGCGTTGGGATCGCCCATCGGCGCCATGGCAATGGTGCCGCATTTCAGCACCATCTCCGGCTTCACGCCGAAGAAGGCCGGGCTCCAGAGCACGAGATCGGCCAGCTTGCCGACCTCGACGCTGCCGACATGCTCGGCGATGCCCTGGGAAATGGCGGGGTTGATCGTGTACTTGGCGATGTAGCGGCGGGCGCGGAAGTTGTCGTTGTCGCCCACCTCCTCCTTCAGCCTTCCACGCTGCTGCTTCATCTTGTGGGCGGTCTGCCAGGTGCGGATGATCACCTCGCCGACACGCCCCATCGCCTGGCTGTCGGAGCTCATCATCGAGATGGCGCCGAGGTCGTGCAGGATGTCCTCGGCCGCGATGGTCTCGCGCCGGATGCGGCTCTCGGCGAAGGCCACGTCCTCGGGGATTCTCGGGTCCAGGTGGTGGCACACCATGAGCATGTCGAGATGCTCGTCCAGCGTGTTCACCGTATAGGGCATGGTGGGGTTGGTGGAGCTGGGCAGCACGTTCGGCTCGCCCACCAGACGCAGGATGTCGGGGGCATGGCCGCCGCCCGCGCCCTCGGTGTGGAAGGCCTGGATGGTGCGGCCGCCGATCGCCTTGATCGTGCTCTCGACGAAGCCACTCTCGTTCAGCGTGTCCGTGTGGATGGCGACCTGCACGTCCAGCGCATCGGCCACGGCGAGGCAGGTGTCGATGGCCTTCGGCGTGGTGCCCCAGTCCTCGTGCAGCTTCAGGCCCGCCGCGCCGGCATGGATCTGCTCCTCCAGCCCCTTCGGCAGGGCGGCATTGCCCTTGCCGAGAAAGCCGAGGTTCACCGGAAAGCCTTCCGCCGCCTGGATCATGCGGGCGAGGTGGAAGGCGCCGGGCGTGGCGGTGGTGGCGAGCGTGCCATGGGCCGGGCCGGTACCGCCGCCGAACATGGTGGTGACGCCGGAAGCCAGCGCCTCCTCGATCTGCTGCGGGCAGATGAAGTGGATATGCACGTCGATGCCGCCGGAGGTGAGGATGCGGCCCTCCCCCGCGATGATCTCGGTGCCCGGGCCGATGACGATATCGACGCCCGGCTGCGTGTCCGGATTGCCCGCCTTGCCGATGGCGGCGATCCGGCCGTCGCGCAGCCCGACATCGGCCTTGTAGATCCCGGTGTGGTCGAGGATCAGCGCATTGGTGATCACGGTATCCATGGCGCCGCCGTCGCGCCCGACCTGGGACTGCCCCATGCCGTCGCGGATGACCTTGCCGCCGCCGAACTTCACCTCCTCGCCATAGGTGGTGAGGTCGCGCTCGACCTCGATGACGATGTCGGTGTCGGCGAGGCGGAGCCGGTCCCCGATGGTGGGGCCGTACATGCCGGCATAGGCGGAGCGGGAGATCCGGGCGGGCATGGTCAGAGCTTTCCTTCGATCGCGCCACGGAAGCCGTGGACCACGCGATCCCCGGCGAAGGGGATGAGGCGCACGGTGCGGGTCTGGCCCGGCTCGAAGCGCACCGCTGTGCCGGCGGCGATGTCCAGGCGCTGGCCGCGCGCCCGGTCGCGGTCGAAGCGCAGCTCGGGATTGGTCTCGGCGAAGTGGTAGTGGCTGCCGACCTGCACCGGGCGGTCGCCGGTATTGGCGACCTCCAGCTCCGTGACCGGGCGGCCGGCGTTCAGCTCGATCTCGCCGCTGGCGGGGAAGAGTTCTCCGGGAATCACCTTCGTTCTCCCCTAGCGGATCGGCTCGTGGACGGTGACGAGCTTGGTGCCGTCGGGAAAGGTCGCCTCGACCTGGATCTCGTGGATCATCTCGGCGACGCCCTCCATCACCTGCTCGCGCGTCAGGACGGTGGCGCCGTCGCGCATCAGTTCGGAAACGCTGCGGCCGTCGCGGGCGCCCTCCACCACGAAGTCGGTGACCAGGGCCACGGCCTCGGGGTGGTTCAGCTTCACGCCCCGCTCCAGCCGCCGGCGCGCGACATGGGCGGCCATGGCGATCAGCAGCTTGTCCTTTTCGCGCGGCGTCAGGTGCATGGGCGGCTCCGTTCGGTGCGGCGGAGTATGCGGGCGGGGCGCGGCGGGGGTCCAGGGGGGGGAGAGCACGACGCGGCGGGCCGGGCGCCGCCGTTCAGGGAAGCAGGCGCCGGACCATCATGATCTCGTCCACCTCCCGGCCCTCGTGCAGGAAGCCGCCGGGGATGCAGCCGATCTGGCGGAAGCCCTCACGCTCGTAGAAGCGGCGCGCCACGGGGTTCTCGGCGCTCACCATGAGCTCGACCTGCCGGTGGCCCAGCCGCCGGGCGTGGTCGACGGCATGGCGCAGGAGGCGGCCCGCCAGCCCGGTGCCACGCTGCTCCGGGCGCAGATAGACCATGATGAGCATGGTGCGATGGGCGGTCTTGCTGGAGGACTGGGCCATCAGGCCCATGATCCCGACGGGCTCCGCGCCCTGGAAGGCGACGAAGACCGGGTTCGCGGTCAGGCGGCGGCGCCATTCCTCCGGCGGCAACGCCTCCCAGTCCGCCGCGGTGCTGGCATAGGCGGCGGGCTCGGCGCGCAGGGCCTCCAGGCGGATCCGGCGGAAGACCTCCTCGTCACCGGGCTGCAGGCATCGGATCATGTTCCGGACTCCTTTCCGCCGAAGCGGGCGCCGAGGCCATCGCCGCGGCCAGAGGGGCAGAGAGCAGGCAGAGGTAGCGGGCTCTCCTCCGGCCCGAAAGCACCGGGGGCCGGATTCAGGTCATCCATAGCCGTGGCAGCGCGCGCGGCAGGCCGAGCAGCCCGTCGCGGCAGGCGGGAATGGCGCTGGCGAGCGCGGCACGGACCGGCGCGGCGGGGCCGAGCCAGCGGAGCAGGAGAATGCCCTCGCGCGGCATGGTGGCGGCGCCCTGGAGAGGCCCCGTGGACGCGGCGAGATCGCGGAAGGCGGAAAGGTGCGCGGCCGCGTCCGGGGCGGCGTAGAGGAGCGTGGCATAGGCGCCCGCGCCGCCGAAGGCGAAGCGGTCGGCGAGGGACTCCCCAGGCGGATCAAGGCGCAGGGCATCGGTCCAGACGAGGCGCCCATCGCGGCGCAGGCGCCAGCGGTCGTGCAGGAAGCCGGTCGCGAAGCGCTCGCCCCTGGCATGGCGGCCGAAGACGAGCATCTCGGCGGCCAGCAGGCGGGCACTGGCGGCGAGCTCGATGTCGAGACCGCGGCGCAGGCGGGCGCCGTCGAAGAGGATGGTCTCCTGCGGCAGCCATTCGAGGGTGGCGCCGGGTTCCGCCCGGAGGGTCGTGGCGATCCGGGTATCGGGGCCGAGGGAGCGGTAGAGCTTCTCGGCGGCGGGGGTGCAGAGCGTGGCGGTGGCGCCCTCCCCCAGCCGTGCCGCGATGCGCAGTGCGTCGCCGCCGGCCAGGCCGCCGGCGGTGTTGACCAGGGCGGCGAGCGGCGGCTCGCCGGGCTCGGGCCTGGGAAAGAGGACGCGCAGCGGGGCGGCCTGATGGAGATGGCGCAGCACGGTACGGGGCGCGGCGCCACCGGAAGCGGCCAGGGCGAAGGCGAGTTCCGCCGTGCCCTCGGCCCGCTGGTGACGGATGGCGGCAGGTGGGGAGGGCAGCAGGGATTCGGGCGGCGTCATGGGCCCGACCGCTATGCCATGGGCAGGCGCGGTCCATAAGCGGGGCAGGACGCCCTCCCGCCGGTCAGGGGCGGCCGTGGAAGCGTGGTGACGGCCCACATCCAGGGAGACCGGCCGGAACACGGAAGATGAAGTCCTCGTCATCCTTCCAGCGTCATCACGCGATGGCGGGAGCGGCGTGGCGGCCGGCGCAAAAGGTCGCGGCAGCGGCGCTTCGCCGGTGGAAGCGAGGCGCGCCATCCGCGACGGCTGCCTTGGCCGCCGGGTGCCGGGCACGTCCGCCGGCTTGCGCCCCGTTCATCCGGCGCGGCGGACGCCCGGTCTTCCGGTGACAAAGCATCACAGCGCGAAGTTCGCGCCTCGGTGAGCGTAATGTTTCCGGTATGATCATTGCAGAAAAGGCAGCATCAAAGCTTGCTGTCCCCTCCTCCTGCGGGTCTCGTCCATGCCCTTCGCGCTTCGTGCCCGATCCCTTCCGGGGGCGTCCTTCCCGTTTCCATCCGGGCCGCTGCCCGGAATCCTGCTGGCCTCGGCCCTGTGCCTGCCCGGCGCGCCGGCGGGGGCGCAGGAACGCGGCGGCGGGGCACCGGCCGTCTCGGTCGCGGTGGCCGCGGCCACGGTGGGACCGGTGGCGGTGGAGGTGCTGACCAACGGCAATGCCGAGGCGCCCTCGGTCATCTCCGTCCGCTCCCGCGTCGATGGGCAGGTGGAGAAGGTCTGGGTCAACGAGGGCGACCGGGTGCAGGCGGGGCAGGTGCTGTTCACGCTGGACAGCCGCCTCATCCAGGCCCAGCTCGCGCAGCAGCAGGCGAACCTGGACCGCGACCGCTCGACGCTGACGCGGGCGCAGGAGGACGCGCGGCGCTATGCCTCGCTGCAATCGGGCGCCTATGCCTCGCAGCAGCGGCTGGAGCAGGCGCAGGCCGACGCCACCGCGGCGGCTGCGGTGGTGCGGGCGGACGAGGCGCTGCTGGCGCAGACCCGGCTGAACCTGGACTTCGCCACGATCCGCGCCGAGGCGCCGGGGCGGCTGGGCGCGCTGCCGGTGAAGGCCGGGAACTTCGTGCGGGCCTCGGAGGGCGTGGTGCTGGCCACCATCACCCAGACGGACCCGATCCTGGTCACCTTCGCCGTGCCGGAACGCTGGCTTTCCGTGGTGCACGCGGCGCAGCAGGGCGCCGCCGCCGGCCAGGCCGCCGCACCCCGGGTGCTGGCGCGGGCGCCGGAGGATCAGGGGCCGCGCGCCGAGGGCGAGCTGGTCTTCGTGGACAGCACGGTGGACAGCACCACCGGCACGATCCGCATGAAGGGCCGCTTCGCCAATGCCCCGGCGCGCTTCTGGCCGGGCCAGTACCTGGAGGTGGTGCTGGTGCCGCGCACCGACCCGAAGGCCCTGTCGGTCCCGGCGGCGGCGGTGCAGCGCGGGCAGCAGGGCAGCTTCCTGTACGCGGTGAAGGGGGAGGGCGACAACGCCGCCGCCCGGCGGGTCGCGGTCAGCGTGGTGCGCTATGCCTCCGGCCGGGCGGTCCTGGCCGATGCCGCGCTCGCGGATGGGGAACCGGTGGTGACCGAAGGGGCGCAGCGGTTGCAGGACGGCACGCGCGTGACGATCCGCAACGGTGCCGCCGGAGGCGCCCCCAAGGTCGGCGGCGCGGAACCGGGCCGCGCGCAGCGTGAGGCGGCGGCGCGATGAACCTCTCCGAACCCTTCATCCGCCGCCCGGTGATGACCGGGCTGCTCGCCGTGGCGGCGGTGCTGGCGGGCATCCTGGCCTATTTCTCCATGCCGGTGGCCGCCGTGCCGCGGGTGGACTTCCCGGTGATCACCGTCTCCGCCCAGTTGCCGGGGGCAAGCCCGGAAACCATGGCGACCTCGGTGGCACTGCCGATGGAGCGGGAATTCTCGACCATCGCCGGGATCGACAGCATCTCCTCCACCTCCGGCCAGGGCACGACGCAGATCACCCTGCAGTTCGTGCTGAGCCGCAACATCGACGCGGCGGCGCAGGACGTGCAGGCGGCGCTGACCCGGGCGCAGCGGCGGCTGCCGACGGAGATGACGACGCCGCCGTCCTACCGCAAGTCGAACCCGGCGGATGCGCCGGTGCTGCTGCTGACGCTCTCGGGCGGCGACGTGCCGCTGTACAAGCTGAACGACATCGCCTCGACGCTGATCTCCCCCGCCCTGTCGCGCGTGCCCGGCGTGGCGCAGGTGGTGACCTTCGGCGAGCAGCTCTATTCCGTGCGGGTGCGGATGCGGCCGGAGCGGCTGGCCTCGATGGGCCTCACGCTCGATCAGGTGAGCAACGCCATCGCCACCGCCAATTCCAACACGCCGGTCGGCACGCTGAGCGGGCCGCGCCAGCAACTCGTGCTGCGGGCCAACGACCAGCCGCCCGACGCGGATGCCTTCGGGCACCTGATCGTGGCGGGGCGCGCCGGCGCGCCGGTGCGGCTGTCCGACATCGCCGACACGGTGGACGGGGTGCAGAACGACCGCATCGCCTCCTTCCGCAACGGCACGCGCGGACTGACGCTGGCGGTGCAGCGGCAGCCGGACGCCAACACGGTGGATGTGGTGGACGGTGTGCGGGCGGCCCTGCCCGCGCTGCAGGCGGCGCTGCCGCCGGGCGCGACGCTGGACGTGAACCTGGACCGCTCCGTCTCGATCCGGGCGGCGGTGCATGACGTGCAGGAAAGCCTGCTGATCGCCGTCGGCCTGGTGGTGCTGGTGGTCTGGCTCTTCCTGCGGCGGATGATGGCGACGCTGATCCCGGTGGTCGCGGTGCCCGTCTCGCTCGCCGGCACGCTGGGGCTGATGTACCTGCTGGGCTACGGCATCGACAACGTGACGTTGCTGGGGCTGACGCTCGCGGTCGGCCTCGTGGTGGACGACGCGATCGTGATGCTGGAGGCCATCGTCCGCCATGTCGAGGAAGGGATGCACCCCCTGGAGGCGGCGCTGCGCGGCTCGCGCGAAGTGGGCTTCACCATCGTCTCGATCACCTGCTCGCTGATCGCGGTCTTCCTGCCGATCCTGCTGATGGGCGGGGTGGTGGGACGGGTGTTCAACGCCTTCGCCGCCACCGTGTCGCTGGCCGTCGCGGTGTCCTGCATCGTCTCGCTGACGCTGACCGCCATGATGTCCTCCTGGCTGCCCGCGCACAGCAAGCCGTCGCGGGTCGATGCGGCGCTGGAGGGCTGTTTCCGCGCGGTGGAGCGGGCCTATGCCTGGGCGCTGGACATCGCCCTGCGCTGGCGGGCCGTGGTCTGGCTCTTCTTCATCGCCTCGCTGGCGGCGGCGGGCTGGATGGCCGTGGCGATGCCAAAGGGCTTCTTCCCGATCGAGGACACGGGGCTGCTTTCCGTCTCCACCGAAGGGCCGCGCGACGCCTCCTTCGACGCGATGCTCGACCTCCAGGGGCAGGCGGCGAAGATCATCCAGGCCAACCCCGCCGTGCAGATGGTGAACTCCTCCGTCGGCGCCGTGGGCAACAGCCTGTCGATCAACCAGGGGCGCATGTATGTGGAGCTGAAGCCGCGCGACCAGCGGCCGCCGATCGGCGAGGTGGTGCAGCAGCTCCGCCGCGCGACGGCCCGCGTGCCGGGGCTCAGCGTCTATCTGCAACCGATCCAGAACCTGTCCTTCGGCGCGCGGCAGGCGCGCACGCTCTACATCTACACCCTCCAGGGCCTCGATTCCGATACGCTCTACGACTTCTCGGAGAAGCTCGCGGCGCGGCTGCGGCGGCTGCCGCAGCTCCAGGACGTGAACACCGACCTGACACTGGACGCGCCCGTGGTCTCGGTGCAGGTGGACCGGGAGCGCGCGGCGGCCCTGGGCGTGAACATCGACCAGGTGCGGCAGGCGCTCTACTCCGCCTTCGGCGCGCGGCAGATCTCGACCATCTATGCCCAGGCCAATGCCTATCCGGTGATCGTCGAGGCGCTGCCGGAGGACCAGCGCAACGAGGACGGGCTGGACAAGATCTATCTCCGCGCCAGCGGCGGCAAGCTGGTGCCGCTCTCCACCCTGGCGAAGGTGACGCGCTCCACCGGGCCGCTGACCGTGGGGCACCAGGGGCAGCTTCCGGCGGTGACGATCGGCTTCAACGTGGCACCGGGCGTGGCGCTGGGCGACGCCACGGCGGCGATCCAGCAGGCGGAGGAGGAGCTGGGCCTGCCCGCCGGGGTGATCGGCAGCTTCTCCGGCACGGCGCAGGTCTTCCAGCAGGCGCTGGCGGGCCAGGGGATGCTGATCCTGGCCGCGGTGCTGGTGATGTATGTGGTCCTCGGCGTGCTCTACGAGAGCCTCGTGCATCCGCTGACCATCCTGTCCGGCCTGCCGGCGGCGGCGCTCGGCGCGCTGGCGACGCTGTGGTGGTTCGGCCTGGACCTGTCGGTGATCGCGGTGATCGGCGTGCTGCTGCTGGTCGGGCTGGTGAAGAAGAACGCCATCATGGTGGTGGATGTGGCACTGGTCCGGCAGCGGGAGGGCGAGGACGCGCTTTCCGCCGTGCGCGCGGCCTGCCTGCTGCGCTTCCGGCCGATCCTGATGACCACCCTGGCCGCCGCCGCGGGCGCGGTGCCGATCGCTGCGGGCTGGGGTGCGGCGGCGGAGCTGCGTCAGCCGCTGGGCCTCGCCATCGTCGGCGGCCTCGCGGTCAGCCAGGCGTTGACGCTCTTCGTGACCCCGGTGCTGTACCTGGGCTTCGAGGCGCTCGGCCAGTGGGCGAAGCGGCTGCGCGGGAGCGGCGCCGGGCCACGCATCGGGCCGGCGACCCAGCCGGCGGAGTAAGGAGCGCGCCCCGAGGGAACAGGCGGAAAGCCCTGCCCCCGGGGCCTGTCCCCCTTCAGGCAGCCAGCGCGCGGCGCGCGGCGGCGGGATCGTTCACCAGGAAGCCGCTGGCCCCCTCCCCGGCCATGCGGCGCATGGGCGGCGGGCGAGTTCTAGCGGTGGAAGGCGGAACAGCCGCGATGCGCGACGATACGGGGATCGGGCATCAGGCGAAGCTCAGGTTATCCGGACGCAGGTCCATGAAGTAGAAGGTATAGGGACGCCAGCGGATGTTGGAGCGCACGGCATAGAGTTCGGCGGGCTGGTAGAGGATGGTGCCCGGCGCCTCGTCCTCCCAGGCATCGAGCATGGTGGCGAAGAGGGCGCGGCGCTTCGCCGGGTCGGTCTCTGCCTCCAGCGCATGGCCGGCGCGGTTGAAGGCCGCAGTGGAGGTCCAGGATTTCGAGACCTGGGGCGTGCTGCCGGGCCCCCAGCCGATCCAGATCGCGCCGAGCGGGTCCGGCAGGCGGGTGGAGTTGGACCAGTTGCTGATCTGGCCACCGGCCGCCGGGCGGAGCTGCGCGGCATTCTCCACCACCTGCAGGCGGACATTGAGGCCGACCGCCTTCCACATCTCAACCAGCACCTGCGCTGCCGGGAGGGCGTTGGTGTAGTAGTTGGCCTGGGTGCGGTAGGTGATCTCGGTGCCGTCATAGCCCGCCTCGCGCAGCAGCGCGCGGGCGCGGTCCGGGTCATAGCGCAGGCTGCGGCCCGGCAGGTACATGTCGCCGTATTCGGGGAAGTTGTGGCTGTGCGGCACCAGGGCGGCGCCGTTCCAGAGCGTCTTCACCAGCAACTCGCGGTCGATGGCGAGACCCAGCGCCTGGCGGACGCGCTTGTCGGAGAGGCCGGCGCCGCGCTGGTCGAAGACCAGGACATGGACATTGGCGAGCACCACGCTGCGCAGATCGATGCCGGAGCGGCCCTGAAGCTCCTCCACCTGGTCGGGCGGGATATTGGTGGCGAGGTCGATATCGCCGGCGAGCAGGGCGGCGGTGCGGCCGGCGACCTGCGGAATCCCGCGGAACTCCACCGCGCGGGCAGTCGGGCGGCCCATCCAGTAATCGTCGAAGGCGTCGAGCACGATCGCCTGGTCGCGGCGGAGGCTGCGCAGGCGGTAGGGGCCGGTGCCGACCGGGGCCTGGCCGAAGCCCTGCAGGCCGAGCTCCTCATAGGCGCGCTTGTTGACGATCCAGGAGCACCAGGAGGCGAGGCGCTGCTCCAGCAGGATATCGGGCACGCGGGTGCGGAAGCGGACGGCGAGCGGCCCTTCCGCGGTCACCGATTCCAGCGTGGGAAAATAGGACTTCGCCTCCACCAGCAACGGCTGGTCGCCCATCATGCGGCCGAAGGTGAAGACCACGTCCTCGGCGGCAAGCGTGTCACCGTTGTGGAAGCGCACGCCAGGGCGCAGCGTGACGAGCAGGTCGCGATCGCCTTCGCGCCGCCATGCCGTGGCCAGATGCGGCACGAGGCGGGCGCCGCCCCCATCCGGGGATGACAGGAAGTCACGCCGGATCAGCGTGTCGAAAACGGAATAGGTGATGCGTGTGCCGACATTGCTGAGCTCCTTGGCCGGCTCCAGCGTCGGCGGCAGGTCGGCGACCCCGATGCGCAGAACGGGGCGCGTGTCGGTGCCAGCCGCCTGGGCGCTGGCGGCGGCCGGCAGGCCGGGAAGGACGGCCGCGAGGCCGCCGCCCAGAAGGTGACGCCGCGTCGATCGCATGTTCCCCCGACTCCCCTGATCCGGTGCGCGGCGGAAACTGCGGCGGATCGGTGACAGGGCGATGACAGGCAGGCGTCAGGTGGATGATGATCGGGCGGGTGCCCGGCCCTTCGCAACCGGCCGGGGCACGATATGATCCCGCTTTTCCAAAGGTGGAGATCCTGCTGAAGCTCCCTCCCCTGGTGGCGTTGCGCGCCTTCCACGCGCTGGCCAGCACCGGCAGCGTGCGGGCGGCGGGCGAGGCGCTGGGGGTCAGCCACACGGTGGTGTCCCGCCATGTCCACAACCTGGAGCGGGCGCTGGGCGTGCCGCTGGTCGGCCCCTCCGGACGCGGGCTGGCCCTGACGGCGGAGGGCGCGCGTTTCGCGGCGCGGGTGGCGCCGCACCTGGCCGGGCTGGCGGAGGCGGCGGCGGACCTGCGCCGGCAGCGGCGGCCGCTGACCATCCGCTGCGTGCCGGGCTTCTCCAACGTGCGCGTGCTGCCCTGCCTGCCGGAGTTGCAGCGGCTGCTGCCCGGGCGCGAGGTGATGCTGGAGCCGCGCCTGTCCCGCGGCAGACCCGAGGGCGTCGAGGTGGATGTGGAGGTGGTGTACCTGGAGCACCTCGCCGTGCTGCCGCCGCTGCGGAGCGAGGAAATGGCGCAGCCGCGCGTCTTTCCCGTGATGAGCCCGGCCCTGCTGGCACGGCAGAGCATCCGCGACGTGGACGACCTGCTGCGCCTGCCGATGCTGCACGACGAATCCATGGACCTCTGGCGGCACTGGCTGCGGGCCATGCGCTGCCGCCGCCAGCCCTTCGGCTCCTGCCTCGGCACCGCGCACCTGGCGCTGGAGGCGGCGCGGCTGGGCCAGGGCGTGGCGCTGGCCAACGAGCTGCTGGTGGAGGAGGACCTGCGGCAAGGGCGGCTGGTGGAGCCCTTCCCCTCCGAGGTGCGGCCCAAATCCTATCACGTCCTGGCCGATACGCGCCGCTGGGAGGAGGAGGAGATCGTCACGGTGCGGGACTGGCTGCACGGCATGTGCGGGCGGGCCGGACGCACCGGTGCGGAAAAGGCACCGGTCCTCGCCAAATAGCTGATTGTGCCGCCTCACCGGCGCGCGATCATCGCGCCCTGCCGCAAAGGAGGTTCCCGCATGATCGACCCCGAACTCGCCGCCCGAATCGCCGAGGCGGTGGACCGGAACTTCGACGCGCAGATCGAGACGACGAAGCGCTTCTCCGCCATCCCCAGCACGCGCGGCGCCGAGGGCCCGGCCCAGGACATGATGGCCGACCTGCTGCGCGAGCGCGGCTACACGGTCGATGACTGGACGATCCGCATGGAGGATCTCGCCGGCCTGCCCGATTGCGGCGTGATCGAGCACGACTTCTCCCAGGCCCGGACCGTGGTGGGCACGCTGCGCCCGGCGCAGGAAACGGGCCGCTCGCTGATCCTGCAGGGGCATTGCGACGTGGTGCCGGCGGGTCCGCTGGACATGTGGGACACGCCGCCCTTCAGCCCGGTGGTGAAGGATGGCTGGATGTACGGGCGCGGGGCGGGCGACATGAAGTCCGGCACCATCGCCGCGCTCTACGCGGTCGAGGCGGTGCGGCAGGCGGGCTACAGCCTCAAGGGGCGGCTGCATTTCCAGTCGGTGATCGAGGAGGAAAGCACCGGGGTCGGCGCGCTCTCGACGCTGCAACGCGGCTACCGCGCCGATTGCGCGCTGCTGCCGGAGCCGAGCAACCGGACGATCACCGATGTCTGCGTCGGCGTGCTCTGGTTCCGGCTGAAGGTGCGCGGCATCCCGGCGCATGTGGCCTATGCCAGCGACGGCTCCAACGCCATCAAGGCGGCCTACCGGCTGATCCAGGGCCTGGAGGGGCTGGAGGAGGACTGGAACCGGCGGGCGAAGAGCGACCCGCATTACGGCGCCATGGAGCACCCGCTGAACTTCAACCCGGGCATCATCAAGGGCGGCGACTGGGCCTCCTCCGTGCCCGCCTGGTGCGACGTGGATTGCCGTATCGCGATCCTGCCCGGCTGGGACGTCGATGCCTGCCGCAAGGAGATCGCCGACTGCGTGGCGGCCACGGCGCAGAAGGATGCCTTTCTTGCCAACAACCCGCCGGAGGTGGTCTGGTCGGGCTATCTCTCGCGCGGCTACGTGCTGGAGAATGCCGAGGCGCCGGTGGCGCTGCTGCGCGAGGCGAACGCGGCCTTCGGCGGGGGCGAGCTGAGGAGCCGGGCCGGCACCGGGCTGAACGATGCCCGCTTCTACAGCCTGTTCTACGGCATCCCGGCCTTCTGCTATGGGCCGAAGGCGGAACAGGTGCATGGCTTCAACGAGCGGGTGGAGATCGAATCCATCCGCGGCACCACCAAGAGCATCGCCGCCTTCGTGGCGGGATGGTGCGGCGCCGGGCGAAGCTAGAACCGCGCTGCCTGGGAGCGGACAAAGAGCCCGGGGAAAAGGCGGCGCCTTTCCACCCGGGGGTCACACGGCGGAACCGGGACGCCGGGCGCCCCAGGGCGCCGGGCATGGCATCGTGACAGGCTGGCGGGCCAAGCCGCTAGGCGCAGAAGGACGACGGAACATGCAGAGACGCAGCCTGCTCAAGGGAAGTGGCGCGATCCTGGGAGGAGCGGTGGCGTCGCTCGCCGCGCCGGCGAAGCTGCGCGCGGCCTCGCAGACCACGCTGCGCTTCATCCCGCAGATCGACCTCGTCTATCTCGATCCGGTCTACACCACGCCCTATGTGTCGCGGAACCACGGCTACCTGGTCTTCGACACGCTCTACGGCATGGACGGCAACTTCCAGCCGCAGCCGCAGATGCTGGAGGGGCACCGGATCGCCCAGGACGGGAAGCAGTGGGACCTGACGCTCCGTCCCGGGCTGCTCTGGCATGACGGGGAGAAGGTTCTGGCCCGGGACTGCGTCGCCTCGATCCGGCGCTGGGCGAAGCGCGACCCCTTCGGCGCCACGCTGATCGCCACCACGGACGAGCTTTCCGCGCCCGACGACCGCACCATCCGCTTCCGGCTGAAGCGGTCCTTTCCGCTGCTGCCGGCGGCGCTGGGCAAGACGCCCTCGCTGATGTGCGCGATGATGCCGGAACGGCTGGCAAGGACGGACGCCTTCCAGCAGGTGCCGGAGCTGATCGGCAGCGGGCCCTTCCGCTTCAAGGCGGATGAGCGCGTGCCGGGGGCGCGCAACGTCTATGAGAAGTTCGCCGGCTACAAGCCGCGGGAAGGCGGCACGCCGGACTGGACGGCCGGGCCGAAGATCGTCCACTACGACCGCGTGGTGTGGAACACCATGCCGGATATCGGCACCGCCACCGCCGCCCTGCAGAACGGCGAGCAGGACTGGATGGAATACGCCTACCACGACATGCTGCCCCTGTTGCGGAGCATGAAGGACGTGACGGTGCAGGTGCCGGACCCGACCGGCATGGTGACCATGCTGCGGGTCAACCACCTGCAGCCGCCCTTCGACAATCCCGCGATCCGCCGCGCGCTGCTGCGCGCGATCGACCAGACCTCCTACATGCAGGCGCTGACCGGCGGCGACCCGGCGCTGTTCCATGTGCCGCTCGGCTTCTTCTGCCCGAACACGCCGATGGCGAGCGAGACGGGGCTGGAGGTGTTCAACCCGCCGCACGACCTCGCCAAGGTGAAGAGCGACCTGGCCGCCGCCGGCTACAAGGGCGAGAAGGTGGTGCTGATGGTGCCGGCCGACAGCCCGACGCTGAAGTCGCAGGGCGATGTCGCCGCGGACATGCTGAAGCAGGCCGGCTTCAACGTGGACTACCTGGCGCTGGACTGGGGCACGATGCTGACCCGGCGCAACCGCAAGGACGCGGCCGAGCAGGGCGGCTGGAATGCCTTCGTCACGAGCTGGGCTGGCACGGACTGGCTGAATCCGGCAGGGCATATCGCCCTGCGCGGCAATGGCGAGGCGGGCTATGCCGGCTGGTCCACCAGCCCGCGCACGGAGGAGCTGCGCGACGCCTGGTTCCAGGCGCCGGACGAGGCGGCGCAGAAGGCGATCTGCACCGAGATCCAGAAGCAGTGCCTGGTCGACGTGCCCTTCTACCCGCTGGGCCAGTACATCCAGCCCACCGCCTATCGCAAGTCGATCACCGGGGTGCTGAACGGCTTCCCGACCTTCTGGAACGTTCGGCCGGCCTGAGGAGACGTCGCATGGAAAAGCACGAGGCGCTGCGCCGGCACGCGCTGGACTGGATCGCCGCGAACGAGGCGCGGCTTTCCGCTTTCAACGCGCGGATCTGGGCACATGCGGAACCCGCTTGGCGCGAGTACCGCTCGGTCCGGGACTACGTGGAGATCCTCCGCGCCGAGGGTTTCGAGGTCGAGGAAGGCTCGGGCGGCATGCCCACCGCCTTCGCCGCGCGCTGGACGCAAGGGGAAGGCCAGGGGGAAGGCGGGCCGGTGCTGGCCGGCTTCTCGGAATACGACGCGGTGCCGGGGAACTCGCAGCAGGCCGTCCCCTACCCCGCCCCGCGCGAGGGGCTGCACCCCTATGCCGCCGGGCACACCGACCCGCATTCGGTGCTGGGCACCGCCTCGCTCGCCGCGATGCTGGCGGCGAAATCGGCGATGCAGGCACAGGGGACACCGGGCACGCTGAAGCTGTTCGGCGAGCCGGCGGAAAAGGTCTGCGGCTCCAAGCCCTTCCACGCCGCGCGGGGCTATTACGACGGGCTGGACGCGGCGGTGGTCTGGCATCCCTGGCCGCTGAACACGGTGACCGGGGAAACGCATTTCGGCGCCTACTGGAGCGCGGTGATCAGCTTCGAATCCGAGGCGCCGGAACGCTGGGTCGATCCCGCGCTGATGCCGATCGACGCGGCCCATGCGGTGGCACGCTCGCCCGGCGCGCTGGATGCGATGTGCCTGATGTACACGATGACGAAGTACACCAAGGAGGCGATGTTCCCCCATGCCGGCTCCTGGACGCTGAACGAGTTCGTGCTCGGCGATGCGGGCGCGACCTCGGACAACCTCACCCCGCGCTTCTCGCAGATCCAGTATTCCTGGCGCAGTTCGGCGCTGGAGATCCAGGAGCAGATCTGGCGCGTGCTGGCCAACAACGCGCGGCAGGCGGCGGCCACCACGGGCTGCCGCGCCTTCGTGCGCTGGGTGACGAAGACGCGCGTCGGGCTGCCCAACAGCGCGATGACGGAGATCACCTGGCGCAACCTCCAGGCCGTCGGCGCCCCCGCCTATTCCCGGGAGGCGCTGGAATTCGGGCGGGAGATCCAGCGCAACCTGGGGCTGGCGCCGATGGAGGATCCCTTCATCGCGGGGGTCACGAAGCTGACGCCGCCCGAGGAATACGAGGCGGCGCAGCGCGCCGGCCTCCCCTCCTGGCAGAAGCACCTGAGCGCCGACGACTATGTCGAATATTCCTGGCACGCGCCCACGGTGCGGCTGCTGGCGGCGCGCCCCCGGCTGCGGCCGCCCTCGCCGGGCTACAGCTACCCGGCCTGGGCCTACAACGCGCTGGGCGGGCTGCCGGCGGCCATGGACCCGGGGATGTTCGCGGCGGCGCGCACCATGGCACTGACGCTGCTCGACCTCGCCGGACGGCCGGAGTTGCTGGAAGCGGCGCAGGCGGAATTCCGCGAGCGCACGGGCGGCGGGGTCGGCGGCACGCGCTGGGTGGGGCCGCTGCTGCCGCCCGGCCTCGATCCGCCGGTGGACCTGCGCTGGCCGGAATACGTCACCACGGCACGGGGCGAGGAATGGTGCTTCCCGACCCCCCATGCCGGGACGGGAGCCGGGGAGCCGCTCTGACCCCTGGCGACCGACGCGCCGTCATCCCTTCTCGCCGAGTCCTCGATTCAGGGTTCTTCTTCCGTCATGCCCGCATGGGATGTGATGCCGGCGCCCCGCTCCTCTCCCGGCCCCTCCCCCTTGGAGGTCCTGGTCCCGGCGATCGGGGATGCCTGTGGAGCGGCGTCCCGCCGCCCGCCGGATTTCAGGAAGGTCCCGTGCAACTCGGCGGCGAGGCCCCGTAGCGACCGGCCGATGGCGGCGTACTGGTACTCGTTCAGGTTGGCGAGGGAGGCGCGGCCCGAGGGATGCGGCGCGCCGAAGCCCTTGCCGGGCAGCAGGACGATGCCGGTCTCGGCGGCGACGCGGAACAGGATCTCGGTGGGGTTCTGCGTGTCGCGCACCCAGTCGGCGAAGTCGCGGCCATAGAGGCCGAGCGTCACCTTCTCCAGGTCGATCAGCGTGTAGTAGTCCACCGAATTCGCGTCGTCGTCGATCGGCACGCCAAGCTCGCGGTAGAGCGCCTTCTTGCGGCTGCGGATGACCTTCTTCAGCGCGGCCTTGTAGCTGTCCTTGCCGTCCATCAGCGCGAAGAGCGAGAAGAGCAGCATCTGCACCTGCTGCGGCGTGGAGAGCCCCGCCGTGTGGTTCAGCGCGACGCTGCGGCTGTCCGCCACCAGGCGGTCGAGGAAGGCGAGATTGCGCGGATCGGGAGTGAGCGAGCGGTAGCGTTCGTCGAGCGCCTTCCTGTCCTCCTCCGGCAGGCTGGCCAGGGCGCGGTCGAGCACGTTGTCGCGGTGCATGGCGATCACGCCGAGGCGCCAGCCGGTGGCACCGAAATACTTGGAGAAGGAATAGACCAGCGCGGTGTTGCGCGGGCAGCGGGCGAAGAGGGATTCGAAATCGTCGGCGAAGGTGCCGTAGACATCGTCGGTGAGGATGATCAGGTCCGGCCGCTTCTCCGAGACGATGGCCGCGATGGCCTCCAACCCCTTCGCGTCGATCTTCACCGAAGGCGGGTTGCTGGGGTTGGTGACGAAGAAGACCTTCACCGCCGGATCGGCCAGCTTGTCCAGCTCCGCCTGCGGGAACTGCCAGCCCATCTCCGGATCGGCATTCACCGGCACCTCGACGAGCCGGTAATCGGAGAGTTCCGGGATCTCGATATAGGGGGTGAAGACCGGCATGCCGATGGCGACCTTGTCGCCGGGCGCGATCAGCCGGTTCTCCCGCAGCGAGTTGAAGATGTAGGTCATGGCGGCGGTGCCGCCCTCCACCGCGAAGAGATCGACATCGGCGGAGGACAGCAGGCCGCCCACCATCTCCTTCACGATGTATTCGCGCACCACCTTCTCGGTCAGTTTCAGCATGCGCGGCGGCACGGGGTATTCGCAGCCGAGGATGGCCTCGGTGATCTCGTGGACGAACTCCGCCTCGGGCAGCCCGATCTGGTCCCGCACATAGGAGACGGCGCGGCGCAGGAAGGCGGCGCCGGGATCGTCGCGGTGGCGGGCGACGAAGCTCTCGAAACGGCCGGTGATGCCATCCAGGTGCGGCAGGCCGCCCACGCCCTCCGGCATGTAGGAGAAGGACATCTCCGATTCCTCCACCGCGAAGCGGCCCAGGGCGAAGAAGGCCCGGCGCGGCAGGGTGGCAAGGAAATTCGGGTTGCCGCGCCCGGCATTGAGCATGGTGCGGCTGGCCTGGCTGGAGGCGAGGCTGATCAGCGTGTCCTTCAGCTCGAAGGGGCTGAGCTGCGCGAGCCTGGCATAGTCGATCTCGGTCATGGCACTTCCCCGGTGGGAGAGAGGGAGGGATCGGGCTTCTGCGGGGGCGTCAGGCGAGCAGCATGATGATGACCATGCCCCAGATGGTCAGCAGCGTGTTCCCGATGGCATAGGTCACGGTGTAGCCGAGGGCCGGGACCTGGCTCTTCGCGCGGTCCGTGATCATGCCGAGGGCGGCGGTGGTCGTGCGCGCCCCGGCGCAGCAACCGAGGACGAGCGCATCGTCGAAGCGGAAGACGTACTTGCCGATATAGAGCGCGAGGATCAGCGGCACCGAGGTGGCGAAGATGCCCCAGAGGAAGAGGCTGATCCCCAGTTCCCGCACGCCGGCGACGAAGCCGGGCCCGGCGGTGATCCCGACCACGGCGATGAACACGTTCAGCCCGACCGAGTTCATGAACCAGACCGTGGCGGGCGGGATGCGCCCGAAGGTGGGATGGATCGAGCGGAGCCAGCCGAAGAACAGCCCGGAGATCAGCGCGCCGCCAGCGGTGGAGAGGGTGAGCGGCACGGCGCCGACACGCCAGACCAGGGCCCCGACCAGGGTGCCGAGGGCAATGGCGGCGCCGATGAAGGCGACGTCGGCGGTGTTGCCGCGCTGGTCGGCATGGCCGAGGGCGCGGGCCGAGGCCGCGATCTCCTGCGTGCGGCCAACCAGCGTCAGGACGTCGCCGCGATGGATCCGCGTGGCGGGCAGGACGGGGATCTCCGTGCCGGTGGCGCCGCGGCGGATGCGGCGCAGGAAGACGCCATGCGCCGCGGGCTGGTGGCTCAGCTCCGCCAGGGTCCTGTTGTCGACGGCCTTCTGCGTGACGACGACATCGACGCCCTCCATCGGGACGCTCAGCAGCTCCGGATCATCAACCTCCGTGGCCGCGTGGCCCAGGAGATCGACCATCACGCCACGCGGCCCCGAGACGGCCACGACATCGCCCGCCTGCAGCACCGTGTCCGCCCTGGCCTCGACGACCTTCCCGTCCCGGCGCAGGCGCTCCACGAAGAGGCGGGCCTGCGGATAGCTGGCCTCGGCCGCCGCGGCGGTCTGCCCGACCACCCGCATGCCCGCCTCCAGCCGATAGGCGCGCAGCACGTAATGGTGCCAGGCGCTGCCCTCCCCGCCCGGTTCCGGCTTGCCGCCCATGCGCGCCTCATAGGCCTTGCAGGCGGCCTCCAGGTCGAAGCCCAGCAGCTTCGGCCCCAGCAGCGCCAGGATCAGGGCGGAGCCGATGGTGCCGTAGATGTAGGTGACGGCATAGGCGACCGGCATGGCATCCAGCAGCGGCTTGGCCTGTTCCGGCGGCAGGCCCAGCCGGTTCACCGCGTCCGTGGCGAGGCCGAGCGAGGCGGAGATGGTCTGGGAGCCGGCGAAGAGCCCCGCCGAGAAGCCCAGGTCGTAGCCGGCGATGCGGGCGGCCAGCCAGGAGGCGCCAAGGCAGAGAAGGCAGACCACCGCCGAGAAGACCGCCTGCGGCACGCCGTCCCGGGCGATGCCGCGAACGAATTGCGGCCCGACACCATAGCCGATGGCGAAGAGGAACATCAGGAAGAAGATGGATTTCACGTTGGCCGAGATCGTGATGCCGAGCTGGCCGATCAGGATCGCGGCGAGCAGCGTCGCGGTGACGGCGCCGAGGCCGATCCCCCGGATGCTGAAAGCACCGACATAATAGCCGATCGCCAGGGAAAGGAAGACGGCGATCTCCGGATAGGTCCGGAGCGTCTCGACGAGCCACGTCCACATCGGCGAGGGACTCCCGGACGAAGGCTGGCCTTCGGGACAGGATTGTCCCTGCGGGCCATCGAAGGCCCGGCGCTACGGAGGACGCTGGGCCGGAGTTTTCCCGCCCGCGGCGTCGCCCCGTCCAGGGAGCGGCACCGGTGGCGCATGGCCAGCGCAGCGGGCTTGCGGGGCCCCTGCGTTTCTCCTGGCGGATCATGGGGAAGCCCGCGCGTCTGCCAACCCAATTCCCGGTGTGCGGCCCCCGGCGGGGGCCCGGGCGCGGCATGGGTGGGACCGTGCTGGGCAAACCTTGCCTTGCAGCAGGAACAATGACTTGCCGGTGCAGCAGGAGGAGCAGTCTACGTTTCGATACCGGTTCAACTTCCAGCGAGCCCAGGCGGCAACCCGCCAGCCGCCCGCCTTGAGAGACGGCGAGCCGCAGGTTCCCGCCAGACCCGCCATGGGCCGTGGCAAACATCGCGCGCCGGCCCCATCTCCGCCCGCCCCGCCATGGGCGGCGATTGACCCGGTGGGGGAGCCTACCTACCTTCCTACCGTGCTGGAACATTTCTTGCTGCCTGCTGGGACATGTCCCCTGAGGGCCGAGCGCACCGGAACCCGGGAGGCATGATCTCGAGCAACCTGGAAAAGGCGTTGGACGGGCGCGGCGCGGCGGTCCTGCGCCAGATCGTGGAGCTCTACGTGGAAACCGGGGAGCCGGTGGGCTCGCGCACCCTGTCGCGCCGCCTGCCGCATGCCCTCTCCCCCGCCACCATCCGCAACGTGATGGCGGATCTGGAGGAAGCCGGCCTGCTCTTCGCCCCGCATACCAGCGCCGGGCGGCTGCCCACCGAGCGGGGCCTCCGCCTCTTCGTGGACGGGCTGCTGGAATTCGGCCAGCTGACCGAGCAGGAGCGGGAGGCCATCACCGCCCGCTGCGCGGCCTCCGGACGCTCGCTGCACGACACGCTGGGCGAGGCGGGGCGGATGCTGTCCGGCCTGGCCGGGGCGGCGGGCCTGGTCGTGGCGCCCAAGACCAACAGCCCGGTGCGGCATATCGAGTTCGTGGCCCTGGGTCCCGGCCGGGCGCTGGTGATCCTGGTGAGCGAGAACGGGCAGGTGGAGAACCGGGTGATCGAGGTGCCGGCCGGATTGCCGACCGGCTCGCTCACCCAGGCCACCAACTACCTGAACCACCGGCTGAACGGCCGCACGCTGGACGAGACGCGCGAGGAGGTGAACCGCGAGATCACGGCGAACCGCAGCGCACTCGACGAGCTGACGGCGCAGGTGGTGGAATCCGGCCTCGGCATCTGGTCCGGCGGCGGCGGCGGGTCGCTGATCCTGCGCGGGCAGTCGCGGCTGCTGGAGAACCTGGACCAGACGCAGAAGATCGGGGAAATCCAGGCGCTGTTCGACCAGCTGGAGGCGCAGGAAACCATGCTGCGCCTGCTGGAGCTGGTACAGCGCGGCGAGGGCGTGCAGATCTTCATCGGTGCGGAAAGCGGGCTGTTCGATGCTTCCGGCGTCTCGATGATCGTGGCCCCCTTCCGCAACTCCCAGGAACGCATCGTCGGCGCGGTCGGCGTGGTCGGGCCGACGCGGATCAACTACCGCCGGATCATCCCGGTGGTGGACTACACCGCCGGGGTGATCGGCCGCCTGCTGGGCTGAAAGGGATCTGCCCGGTCCCCTGCCCTGGGCAGCTGTGTCCCATCCCCGAGGGAAGCTCCGCCTTTCGCTGGCACCGATGGCAAGCCCAGCCTGCAGCCCGATCCGGCAGAGCAGCTGGATCGGCGCGTTCCCGAAAAAGAACAACACCCTGTCCACGCTGCTGGCGCCCGCAGCCGCCAAAGAGCGTGGCTCTCCGGCGCGATCCGGCCGCAGCAGGCGCCAACGAACGGGGGCCAGGGCGCGCAGCGTCCTGGCGGATCAGGGGGCGCGGGGGAAAAGGCGGAGCCTTGTCCCCCGGGACGGCGCAGCGCCCGAAGCGACGCGCCGCCGAAGCTACATCGTCCAGCCACCGTCGATGACGTGGATCTGCCCGGTGGTATAGGTGGCGGTGGCCAGATAGAGGGCGAGATCGGCGATTTCCTCCGGCTGGCCGATGCGGCCGATCGGCTGACGGGCGATGAAGGCGGCGCGAGCGCCCTCGTAGTCGCCGCCGGCGGCCAGGCGCTGCTGCAGCGAGGGGCTTTCCACCGTGCCGGGGCAGATGGCGTTGCAGCGGATGCCGCGCGTCACATAGTCGGCGGCGATGGACTTGGTGAGGCCGACCACGGCGGCCTTGCTGGTCTGGTAGGCGAAGCGGTTGGGCACGCCCTTCACGCTGGAGGCCACCGAGGACATGTTGATGATGCAGCCGTCGCCACGTTCCAGCATGCCGGGCAGGACGGCGCGGCTGGTGCGGACCAGGGCCTTCACGTTCAGGTCCAGGGCGAAGTCCAGATCCGCGTCCGGCATCTCCAGGATCGTGCCGCCATGGACGACGCCCGCGCAGTTGAACAGCACGTCCACGCGGCCGATCGCGGCCATGGCGTCCCGCACGGCGGCATCGTCGAGCACATTCAGCACGCGGCGCTCGATGCCCGGGCCTTCCAGCTCCTCCAGCTTCGCCGCGTTGACATCGGTGGCGACGACCTTCGCGCCGGCACGGGCGAAAAGCTCCGCCGTGGCGCGGCCGATGCCCTGCGCCGCGCCGGTGATCACGGCGGTCTTGCCGTCCAGACTGAGAGTCATGTGTCTTCTCCCGCTCGAATACCTGTGGAGCCTGGCCCATTCCGTCGGGGCGTGGAGCCGGCTCCCGCATGTCACGGCATGGCACGCGGGATGCGCCCCGCGGGCCATGCCGTCGTGAAGGGGCGGCCGCGCTCAGTCCGCCGGATGCATGTGCAGGGCGGGCATCGGGTCGTCCGCCCGTCCCTTCTCCGCCATGCCCTGGCCGAACTGCCGGTACCAGAGGCCGGTGAGGATCGGCACCAGGAGGGAGGTAACGATGATGCAGATCGCCACCAGCACCGTGGCGGTCTGGGCCACCGGCATGAACTGCGGGGCGACGGCGGCGATGGCCAGCGGATTGGCCGCGGCGGCACCGGCGGTGGAGGAAGCGGCGATGCCGGCCGTGCCGGTGCCGCCACCGATGATCCGGTCGGCCAGGATCAGCGGAATGCCGGTCAGCACGATGACCGCCAGGGCGAGCACCACGCCAAGGCCGGCCAGCGGCGAGAGCAGCGTGTTCAGGTCGATCGTGTTGCCGAGCGAGAAGGCGAAGAAGGGGATCATCAGCTGGCCGCCGGGCGCGAAGAAGGCGCGCAGCTTGGGATCGAGGTTGCCGAGGGCGAAGCCGACCAGGAAGGGCAGCACGGCGCCGACGAAGATCTGCGGCTCGAAATGCGCGGCCCCGGAGGCGCCGAGGATGATCATGCTCATCAGCGGGCCGGATTCGATGGAGGTGAGGACGAAGGCGCCCGCTTCCTCCTTCGTGCCATAGCTCTGCATCAGCGAGGCATAGAGGCCGCCATTCGTCATATCCATGGCGCAGACGATGGCCAGGATGGAGAGGCCCGCGAAGAAGCCTGTCTGGATGCCCTCGGCCGGAATGAACATCGAGGCGACGAGGGTGATGATCCAGGCGGCGACAAGCTTGGTGAGGACCAGGGTGCCGGATTTCCGCAGCACCGTGCCGGTGGCGGAAAGCTTGATCGAGGCGCCCATGCAGAAGAACCACACGGCCAGGATCGGGATCACGCCCGTCATGATGCCCTGGGTGAAGCCCTTGAAGTAGAGCGGCGCCCCGGGGGCGAAGGTCTTGCACAGCGCGCCGAGCAGGAGCGGCATCAGCATCAGCCCGCCGGGGATCCTGTCGATCGTATCCTTGATTCTCATGGACGTAGCCTCACGCTTCCTGGTTACGGGGCGGGGGCGCCCGGTCCGCGGGCGCCGCTCCTGCCCTCCGGCCCCGCCCTTCTCCGGGTCGGTGGCCGGGTCTGCTGGTTGGCCGGAGCCGGGTGGCTCAGCCGGCCGAGACGCGCTGCTGCTGCGCGCCCAGGCCCTGGATCTCCACGCGCATCCTGTCGCCGCCGCGCAGGTAGCGGGGGGGCTTCATGCCCATGCCGACGCCCGGCGGGGTGCCGGTGGTGATGACGTCGCCCGGCATCAGCGCCATGAAGCGCGAGATGTAGGAGACGAGGAAGGGCACCTGGAAGACCATGGTGCGGGTGGAGCCGTCCTGCACCGTCTCGCCATTCACGGCGAGGGTCATGCGCAGGTCCTGGACATCGCCGATCTCGTCCTTCGTCACCAGCCAGGGGCCGAGCGGGCCGAAGGTCGGGCAGCCCTTGCCCTTGGTCCACTGCCCGCCGCGCTCAAGCTGGTATTCCCGCTCGGACACGTCGTTGCAGACGCAGTAGCCGGCGACATGGTCCAGCGCCTCGGCCTCGGAGACATAGGAGGCGCGCTCGCCGATCACCACGGCGAGCTCCACCTCCCAGTCGGACTTCGTGGAGCCGGGCGGCAGCAGCACGGTGTCGTCCGGCCCGACGATGCAGGAGGGAGCCTTGTTGAAGAGAACCGGCTCGCTGGGCACCGCCATGCCGCTCTCGGCCGCATGGTCGGCATAGTTCAGCCCGACGGCGATGAAATTGCCCGTGCCGGCGACGCAGGCGCCAAGACGGACGCCTTCGGGGGCCAGGGGCAGGTCGGCGGGGCTGAGGTCGCGCAGGCGGGCGAGGCCATCGCGGGACAGCACCGGGCCGCCAATGTCGGGCACCACGGCGGAAAGGTCACGGATGCGGCCATCGGCATCGACGAGGCCGGGCTTCTCGGCGCCGGGTGAACCGAAACGAACGAGCTTCAAGACGCTGTCTCCCTGAACAAGCGGCCCCTGGCCAGGACCGTCGGCCGCTCTTTTCACGAGTCTGGAACCTTGGTGCAGGCTTCCCGCTGAACTTACGAAATGTCAATATCATTCGAATTCGACGTCGATTTTCGAAAATACGGAGCGCGACCGAAGTGCAGCAGGTGAAGGAACGGGCCGAAACGCGCACGCTGGCGGGCGATGCCTATGCCACCATCCTGGACGCGATCCGCCGGGGATCGCTGCCGCCGGGCCAGCGTCTGCGCTTCGCCGACCTCCAGGCGCTCTGCGGCACCAGCGTGTCCCCGGTGCGGGAGGCGCTGGTCCGGCTGACGGCGGAAGGCTTCACCCTGGCCGACAACCACCGGGGCTTCTGGGTGGCGCCGGTTTCCGCCGCCGAGATGATGGACATCGTGCACAACCGGCAGCTGCTGGAGGGCGAGGCCCTGCGGCTGTCGATCCTGCACGGGGACGCGGAATGGGAAAGCCGCGTGCTGGCGGCCCATCACCTGATGGCGCGCCTGCCGCGCGAGCGCGACGACATCCCCTCGGCAATGCGGGACGACTGGGAGCAGAAGCACACGGTCTTCCACACCAGCCTTCTCTCGGCCTGCGGCTCACCGATCCTGACCGGCCTGTGCGGGGCGCTGCTGGCGCGGGCGGAACGCTACCGCCGCATGTCGGTCAGCATCCCGGGCGTGAAGCGCGATGTCGTGCGCGAGCACCGGGACATCCTCGACGCCACGCTCGCACGGCGGCCGGAGGAAGCGGTGCAGGCCCTGCGGGAACACTACCAGCGGACGGCGGATGCGGTCCGCCTGTTCTTCGACCGGCGGCAGGAGCCGGGGTAAGGCAGCCCCCCCCGGCCCCGCCCGTCTCACTCGTACCAGGTGCGGCCGTCGCGCTCGATCAGGGCGATGGCGGCGGTGGGTCCCCAGCTTCCGGCGGCGTAGGGGCGCGGGGTCTCGGGCTTGTCCTCCCAGCTTTCCAGCAGGGGCTCGACCCAGTTCCAGGCGGCCTCGACCTCGTCGCGGCGCATGAAGAGCGTGGCGTTGCCGCGCACCACATCCATCAGCAACCGCTCATAGGCATCCGGGTAGCGGCTGTTGAAGGCCTTCTCGAAGGAGATGTCGAGGCCGGTGGGGCGCAGATGCAGGCCGCCGGGGCCGGGCTCCTTGGTCATCATCTCCAGCCGCATGCCTTCCTCCGGCTGCAGGCGGATCAGCAGGCGGTTGGGCTCCAGGTTGCCGGCCTCGCCGGGAAAGATGGTGAAGGGCGGCGAGCGGAACTGGATGACGATCTCCGAGACCTTCTGCGGCAGGCGTTTGCCGGTGCGGAGATAGAAGGGGACATTGGCCCAGCGCCAAGTGTTCACATAGGCCTTCATGGCGATGAAGGTCTCGGTGGTGCTGGCGCCGTCGCCCAGATCGGCGAGGTAGCCCGCGACCGGCTGTCCGTTCACCGCGCCGGCCGTGTACTGGCCGCGCACGATGGTGCCGGCGAATTCCGCGGGCACGAGCGGGCGCAGGGCGCGCAGCACCTTCAGCTTCTCGTCGCGCACCGCATCGGCGTCGAGCGAGACCGGGCTTTCCATGGCGAGCAGGCAGAGAAGCTGCAGGATATGGTTCTGCAGCATGTCCCGCATGGCGCCGGACCTGTCGTAGTAGCCGCCGCGCCCTTCCACGCCCACCGTCTCGGCCACGGTGATCTGGACATGGTCGATCATGTCCGCGTTCCACAGGCGCTCGAAGATGGTGTTGGCGAAGCGCAGCGCCATCAGGTTCTGCACCGTCTCCTTGCCGAGATAATGGTCGATGCGGAAAAGCTGCGCCTCCGGCACCACGGCGCCGACCGCGTCGTTGATCGCCCGGGCCGAGGCGAGATCGCGCCCGATCGGCTTCTCCAGCACCACGCGCGACTTCGGCGTCAGGCCGCCATGGGCTTCGATGTTGCGGCAGATCGGGCCATAGAGGTCGGGCGAGGTGGCGAGGTAGTAGGGACGCACGACATCGGGGCGTTCGTTCAGCCGCTCCATCAGCTCGGGCCAGCCCTCCTCCCCGGCGCCGTCCACACGGTTGTAGACGACCAGCCGCAGGAAGTCCTGCACCGTGGCGGCGTCGAAATCCGCCTTCACGAACTGCCGCAGGCCTTCCTCGGCGCGGGCGCGGTAGCCGTCGTCGGAAATCTCGGTGCGCGCGGCGGCGACGATGCGGCAGCGGTCGTCGAACTGCCGGTCGCGGAAGCGGTGATAGAGCGAGGGCAGCAGCTTGCGCATCGTCAGGTCGCCGGTGGCGCCGAAGACGACATAGTCGAACTGCGGAACGGGAACGATCTTGGCCATCACGGTCTCTCGGGTCTCTTTCCTGGCGGTGACGGTCAGAAGACGCTGGCGCCGTTCTCGGCGGAGCCGACGCTGGCGCGGAAGGCGGTGAAGAGCTCGCGCCCGACGCCGCTGTGGTAATGCGCCAGATCGGCCTCGGCAGGGCGGCGGGCGGCCCATTCCGCGGGCGGCACCTTCACCTCCAGGCGCCCGGCCACGGCATCGACGCGGACGATGTCGCCGTCGCGGATCCTGGCGATGTCGCCGCCCTCGGCGGCCTCGGGCGTGACATGGATCGCGGCGGGCACCTTGCCGGAAGCGCCGGAAAGCCGCCCGTCGGTGACCAGGGCGACGCGATGCCCCCGGTCCTGCAGCACGCCCAGCGGCGGCATCAGCTTGTGCAGCTCCGGCATCCCGTTGGCCTTGGGCCCCTGGAAGCGCACCACGGCCACGACATCGCCGTTCAGCTCCCCCTTCTTGAAGGCCGCCTGCAACTCGGACTGGTCGTGGAAGACGCGGGCGGGGGCCTCGATGACATGGCGCTCCTCGGCCACGGCGGAGGTCTTGATCACCGCGCGGCCGAGATCGCCTTCCAGCACGCGCAGCCCGCCGGTCGGCTGGAAGGGCGCGCTGGCCTTGCTGATGATCTTCGGATCGGCGCTTTCCGCCGGTACCTCGCGCCAGGTGAGCGTGCCGTCCTCCGCCACGCCGGGGTCGGCGACATAGCCGCGCAGCCCGGTGCCCCAGACGGTGTTCACATCCTCGTGCAGCAGCCCGGCATCGAGCAGCTCGCGGATCACGAAGCCCATGCCGCCGGCAGCGTGGAACTGGTTCACATCCGCCTTGCCGCTGGGATAGACGCGGCAGAGCAGCGGCGTCACCTCCGCGAGATCGCTGAAATCGTCCCAGCGCAGGGTGATCCCGGCGGCGGCGGCCATGGCGACGAGGTGGATGGTGTGGTTGGTGGAACCGCCCGTCGCGTGCAGCCCGACCATGCCGTTGACGAAGGCGCGCTCGTCCAGGATGCGGCCGACCGGCATGAATTCGTTGCCGGAGGCGGTGATGGCCAGCGCGCGGCGCACGGCCTCCTTCGTCAGCGCGTCGCGCAGCGTGGTGCCGGGGTTGACGAAGCTGGCGCCCGGCAGGTGCAGGCCCATGATCTCCATGAGCATCTGGTTGGTGTTGGCGGTGCCGTAGAAGGTGCAGGTGCCGGGGCCGTGGTATGACCGCGTCTCCGCCTCCAGCAGCGCCTCGCGCCCGACCTTGCCCTCGGCGAAGAGCTGGCGGATGCGCGTCTTCTCATCGTTCGGCAGGCCGGAGGTCATCGGCCCGGCGGGGATGAAGACGCTGGGCAGGTGGCCGAAGGAGAGCGCACCGATGACGAGGCCGGGCACGATCTTGTCGCAGATGCCGAGATAGACGGCGGCATCAAAGGTCTGGTGCGACAGCGCGACGGCGGTGGCGAGCGCGATGACATCGCGCGAGAAGAGCGAGAGCTCCATTCCCGCCTCGCCCTGCGTGACGCCGTCGCACATGGCGGGCACGCCGCCCGCTACCTGCGCCGTGGCGCCGGCCGCGCGCGCGGCCTCGCGGATCAGCCCGGGGAAGCGCTCATAGGGCTGGTGCGCCGAAAGCATGTCGTTATAGGCGGTGACGATGCCGAGATTCGGCGCGTCGCTGCCATAGATGCGTTCCTTGTCGGCCGCGCCGCAGGCGGCAAAGGCATGCGCCTGGTTGGCGCAGCCGAGCGCCTTGCGCGGGGCCTTCGCCGCGGCGGCTTCGATGCGGTCGAGGTAGCGGGAGCGTGCCGGGCGGCTGCGCTCCACGATGCGTTCGGTGACTTCGCCAATCCGTGCCTGCAACGTCATGTTTTCGATCCGTCGGAACCCGGCCAGCAAACTGCGCATTGTGCGGCGCCGCCGCAAGCCGATTATGCGGGGCCGGAACGCAGGAAAGGGCGGCCCCTGCGGGAGCCGCCCTCGCCCTCTCCATCCCTGGCCCCAGGGGGGGTCAGCCCTGGTGGGACTTGCCCGCCTGCGGCGCCTGCATCGCCACGAAGGCCCCGTGGCCGTCGCGCAGCACCCGCAGCGCCACCGCGCCGCCATGGCTCCGGGCGGCCTCGCGGATCGCCTTCGCGGCGTCCTCGGGGCTGGCCACCGGCTTGCCGGCGACGCTGGTGATCACGTCGCCCGCCTGCAGCCCGGCCTGGGCGGCGGGGCCGTCGGGCTCCACGGCGGAAACCACGGCGCCCTTGGTGCCGCGCGGCAGGTCCAGGCCCTGCTGCTCGGCCTCGCGGATGCTGGCCAGGCCGATGCCGAAGCGCGGCTGGCCGTCATCCTCGCCATGGCCGGCCTGGGCCTGGGCGCCGTCCTGGGCGGGCAGCGAGGCGAGCTTCACCGGGAGCTTCTGGTCCTCCCCGTCGCGGCGCGCGGTCAGCGTGGCCTCGGCGCCGGGGTGGTGGTCGGCGATCACCCGGGCCAGCTCGCGCGGGCTGTGGATCGCGGTGCCGTCCACGGCGGTGATCACGTCGCCCGCCTTGAGCCCGGCGCGGGAGGCGGGGCTGTCGGGCTCGACCTGGGCCACCAGCGCGCCCTGGGCCTCGGGCAACTGCAGCGCCTTCGCCATGGTGGCGGTCACCGGCTGGGTGCTGGCGCCAAGGAAGCCGCGCTCGACATGGCCGTTCTTCTCCAGCTGCGCCACCACCGTCTGGACGATGTTGGAGGGGATGGCGAAGCCGATGCCGACCGAGCCGCCGCTGGGCGAGAAGATGGCGGTGTTGACGCCGATCACCGTGCCGTCCTGGGCGAAGAGCGGGCCACCGGAATTGCCGCGGTTGATCGGGGCATCGACCTGCAGGAAGTCGTCATAGGGGCCGGCGCCGATGTCGCGGCCGCGGGCCGAGACCACGCCCGCCGTGACGGTGCCGCCGAGGCCGAAGGGATTGCCCACCGCCACCACCCAGTCGCCCGGGCGGGCCTTGTCGGAATCGCCCAGCTTCAGGAAAGGCAGGTTGCCGCCGGCATCGATCTTCAGCAGCGCCAGGTCGGTGCGCTCGTCGCGGCCCACGATCCGGGCCGGCAGCTCGCGCCCGTCATCCAGCGTCACCTTCACCGAGGCGGCGTCCTTCACGACATGGTTGTTGGTGACGACATGGCCCTCGGCATCGACCAGGAAGCCGGAGCCCAGCGCCTCGGCCACGCCGCCGCGCGGCCCGCCCTCGGGGGCACCGAAATAGCGGCGGAACATGCGGTCCTGCGGCGAGCCCGGCGGGAAGGGCGAGCCGGCCTCGGCCTGCTGCTGCGGCTTCTCGATGGCGGTGATGGTCACCACCGCCGGGCGGACTTTGGCGACCAGATCGGCAAAGCCCGGAAGGCCCTGCATGGCCGGGGCCACCACGGCGGCGGCGGGCTGGATCTGGCCGCCCTGCGGAGCCTGGACGGCACCCTCGGCGAAGGCGGGCGCCCAGCCGGTGGCGACGCCACCCAGGGCCGTGCCGGCCAGCAGCACGGCGGCGAAGGCGGCGTTGCGACGGCGGTTGCGGAAGGGATTCGACATCCGAGCGGTTCCTCTCAGGACTGCGGCCGGTGGTGATGCCACCGCGATGGATGCCATCTGGACCCGCGCCGCTGGAGACGCTCCGACAGGATCATGAAAGAGTTTTCAGGGTTCCGGACCGGGCTCGGGCGCGGCGGGCGGCGGCGGAAAGGTCCAGGGCGACGGTGAGCCCCCTCCCCCCCGGCCCGTCATGGAGTTCGAGGCGGCTGTCATGCAGGCGCGCGACCGCGGCCACGAGGGCGAGGCCCAGGCCGGTCCCCGGCGTGTTGCGGCTGCGGTCCAGCCGGTAGAAGCGGCGGAGCACCTTCTCCCGCTCCTCCGCCGGGATGCCGGGACCGTCGTCGGAGACCTCCAGCACCGGGCCGGGGCGCAGCGTGACGCGCAGCGTGCCGGCGCCATGGGCCAGGGCGTTGTCGAGCAGGTTGGCAAGGGCCTGGCGCAGCAGGGTGGCATGGCCGGCGATGCGCTGGCCGGGGGCGATCCCGGCCTCCAGCCGGCGCCCGGCCTCCTCGGCCACGGGGGCATAGACCTCCGCCACCTGGGCGACGAGCGCGGAAAGGTCGAGCGGGGCGATGTCGTCCCGCCCCGCCCCCGCCTCGGTGCGGGCGATGCGCAGCAGGGCGGAGAAGGTGGCGAGGATGCCGTCGAGTTCCCCGATCGCGGCCTCCAGCGTGGCGGCATCGGCCTCCGGCTCGCGGGCGCCGGCCAGCGCCGTTTCCAGCCGCTGCCGCAGGCGGAAAAGCGGCGAGCGGAGATCGTGCGCCACGTCGTCGGTGACCTGCCGCACCTCGGCGACCAGGCGCTCGATGCGCTCCAGCATGGCGTTCATCGTGGCGGCGAGGCGGTCGAACTCGTCGCCGCGCCCCGAGGCGGGCAGGCGCCGGCCGAGATCGCCGGCCATCACGGCGCGGGCGGCGGTGCTGACCCCGGCCAGGCGGCGCTCCAGGCTGCGCGCCGCCAGGAAGCCCAGGGCCAGGGCGAGCACGGCCCCCAGCGCGCCCGAGATCCAGGGCGTCCAGGCCAGGGCGGCGGCGGCGCGCTCGGCCGGGGCGAGGTCGGTGGCGAGGACGAGCCCGACGCCGCCCTGCAGCACGGTGCCCAGGGCCCGCAGCCGGGTGCCGTCCTGCCCCCGCAACGTGGCGAAGCCGCGCAGGCCGGGCGGCACGCCGGGCAGGTCGCCCAGCAGGGGGCGGCCATCGGCGGTCTGCAGTTGCACACGCAGCGGGCCGCTGCGGCGGACATAGGACTGCGCCACGGTGGCGAGGCCGGACAGGCCGCCAGCCTCGTATTCGCGCAGGAACCCCTCGGCCTCGGCGGCCAGGATCAGGTCGAGCTGCTGGTTCAGCGCCGCCTGGGCACGCAGCCAGCCCCAGCCGGCGCCCAGGCCGGAGGCGAGCATCACCACCGCGGCGATCAGCAGCGCGGCGCGCGGGGCGAAGGAGCGGGTCCAGCGGAAATGGCGGCGCAGGCGCATGGGGCTTGGGGAACCGGGCTCCAGGAAACGCGGTGCCGGGGGGCACCGGGCCGGGCGCGCGGAGCCCGGAAGCGGATCATGCGGCGGGCGGCGCCATTCCGGCACCGCGATTCCCGGCGCGCGGGAGCCGGCGGCGATGGCTGTAGGGCGAAACCGGCCCGCGAGGCGAGTCCGTATGGCGGCGGGTCGGGGGGGCGCTCTCCCGGTCCGCCCTCCCCTTCGCCGCTCACCGCAAAGGCCCTCCCCGCGGCGGGCCCGGTGCCGGAGCGGCGCGGACCGTGGCAGGCTGTCCCGCAGAGCCCCGCCCTCGGGGCCCCGTCCCCGGGACCCCGGAACAACAGGTCAGGAAGGAACATCCGCGCATGAAGACCGACACCCCCCTCCCCGCCCCGGCCACCTCCACCGGGGCGCAGGCGTGAGCGCGTCCGCATCCATCGCCCCGCGCCACCGGCCCGAGGCGCTGCGCGCCTTCGCCGCCCAACTCTTCGGCGCGGCGGGCATGGAGGCGGACAAGGCCGGGGCCGTCGCCGATATCCTGGTCGAGGCCGACATGCTCGGCCACGACACGCACGGGCTGGAACTGGCGGCGCGCTACCTGGGCGAGATCGAGGCCGGGACCATGGCCCTGCGGGGCGAGCCGGAGATCCTTTCCGACCGGGGCGCGGCGATGGCCTGGCGGGGCAGGCGGCTGCCGGGCGCCTGGCTGGTGCTGCGGGCGCTGGAGGCCGCCTATGAACGCGTGGCGCAATTCGGCATCGCCAGCATCGCCATCGGCGACTGCCACCACACCGGCTGCCTCGCCGCCTATCTGCAGCGCGTGGCGGAACGGGGGCTGGTGCTCTCGATCCATTCCTCGGCGCCCGGCGCGGCCTCGGTGGCACCCTTCGGCGGGGTGAAGGGCACGCTCTCCCCCGCCCCCTTCGCCTTCGGCTTCCCGACCGGCGGCGACCCGGTGATGATCGATGTCAGCGCCTCCATCACCACCAACAACATGGCGCTGCGCCTGATCCGCGAGGGACGGCGCTACGAACGTCCCTGGCTGATGGATGCGGAGGGGCAGGTGACGGAGGACCCCACCGTGGTCCAGCGCGGCGGCACGGTCCTGCCGGCAGGCGGCCAGGACCACGGACAGAAAGGCTATGGCTGGGCCCTGACCGCCGAGGCGCTGAGCCAGGGCCTGTCCGGCCATGGCCGCGCCGACGGGGCGCCGGGCATGTCGAACGCCGTCTTCCTCCAGGTGATCGACCCCGGCGCCTTCGCCGGGCTGGACGCCTTCACCCGGCAGGCCGACGCGATCACCGGCAACTGCCGCGCCAGCCCGCCGCGCCCGGGCTTCGGCCCGGTGCGCCTGCCCGGCGAGGCGGGGCTGCGCCGGCGGGCGGCGGCGGAACGCGACGGGCTCGCGCTGCGGGCGGGCATCCTCGACGCGCTGCGCCCCTGGGCGGAAAAGCTGGGCGTCGCCATGCCCTGAGGGGCGTCGTGCCGGCCGCGGACGGGCACACGGGCCGGGCTCACCCCTCGGCGCCGGCCCGCTCCGGTGCCTCCAGCGCATAGCCGGCGCCGCGCACGGTGCGGATCATCGGCGGCTCGCCGCCCGCCTCCAGCTTGCGCCGCAGGCGGCTGACATGGACGTCCACCACGTTGGTGGTGGGGTCGAAGGAGAAGTCCCAGACCTTCTCCAGCAGCATGGTGCGGGTCAGCACCTCGCCCGGATGGCGCAGCATGTACTCCAGCAGGCGGAACTCGGTCGGCAGCAGCTCGATGGGCCGGGCGCCGCGCGTGACGGTGCGGCGCAGCAGGTCCATGCGCAGATCGGCCAGGGACAGTTCGGTGGATTCCGTGCTGGCGGCGGGGCGGCGGGCCAGGGCGCGCAGCCGGGCGCGCAGCTCGGCGAAGGCGAAGGGCTTGGCGAGGTAGTCGTCGGCGCCCGCCTCCAGCCCCTCCACCTTGCGGTCCACCTCCCCCAGCGCCGTGAGCATCAGGACGGGCGTGGCGATGTTCGAGGCGCGCAGGGCCCGCACGATGGCGACCCCGTCCGGCCCGGGCAGCATGCGGTCGGTGACGATCACGTCGAAGGGCTCGTTGAGCGCCAGGAACAGCCCGTCCCTGCCGTTGCGCGCGACATCCACGACATGCCCGTCCTCGCCCAGGCCCTTGGCGATGTAGTCGGCCGTGACCGTATCGTCCTCGATCACCAGGATGCGCATGCCGCCGTCACCTTCCGCCGCCGTCATCCCTCCCATGTGGTGCCTACGGGCCGGGGCGACGGCCCCCGGTTGTGACGCAGATCGGGCCAGGCGACAACGCGGCCCCCGGGGGTTCGTTCACAGGAGCGGCCTCCAGGGAACGACAAGGGGCCGGCGGGTCGTTGCGGGGCCGGCGAAAGTCCGGCCGGGGTTGGACCTCGGGCGGCGGCGGTGCCAGTCTTGGCGGCCAAGAGTCGCGGGAGCGGCCGGAACGGAGGAAACACCCGGCGAAGCGGCCCGCCCCGGCGGCGGCGCCACCGGCACCCTTTCCGTCCCGGCCGCGGCGACGCCTGCTCGGAGGATGGGAAGGACTTGCCCTTGGAAACCCACAAGCACTTCATCGGCGGCCGCTGGACCGGTCCGGACAAGTACCTGCCGGTGGCCAATCCCTCGGACGGGCAGGTGATGGCCCAGATCGCGCGCGGCACCGCCCAGGACGTGGACGCCGCCGTGGCCGCCGGACAGGCGGCGATGGAGGGCGACTGGGGCCGGCTGGACGCCGCCACGCGCGGCCGGCTGCTGCTGCGCCTGGCCGGGCTGGTGCGGCGCGACGCCGAGGCGCTGACCCGGATGGAAAGCGAGGATGTCGGCAAGCCGCTGGCCCAGGCGGCGGCCGACGTGGCCGCCTGCGCGCGCTACTTCGAGTTCTATGGCGGCGCCGCCGACAAGGTGCATGGCGAGACCATCCCTTTCCAGGAGGGCTACACCGTCCTGACGATGTGGGAGCCGCATGGCGTCACCGCCCATATCGTGCCGTGGAACTATCCGCTGCAGATCACCGGCCGCTCGGTCGGCGCCGCGCTGGCCATGGGCAACGCGGTGGTGCTGAAGCCGGCGGAGGACACCTCGCTGACTGCGCTGGCCCTGGCGCGGCTGGCGGACGAGGCGGGCTTCCCGGCCGGATCGTTCAACGTCGTCACCGGCCTGGGCGAGGAGGTCGGCGCGGCGCTGAGCGCGCATCCGGGGATCAGCCATATCAGCTTCACCGGCTCGCCCGAGGTCGGCACGCTGATCCAGGCGGCGGCGGCGCGGAACACCATCCCCGTGACGCTGGAGCTGGGCGGCAAGTCGCCGCAGATCGTCTTCGCCGATGCCGACCTGGCGGAAGCGGCGCCGACCGTGGTGAAGGCGATCATCCAGAATGCCGGCCAGACCTGCTCCGCCGGATCGCGCGTGCTGATCGAGGATTCCATCTACGACAGCTTCACCGCCGACCTCGCCGCGCGCTTCCGCGAGTTGCGCGTCGGCGCCGCGTCGCAGGACCTCGATCTCGGCCCGGTGGTGAACGCGGCGCAGAAGGAGCGGATCGAGCGCTACCTCGCCATCGCGGAGCGCGACGGGCTGCCCATCCTGGCGCAGGGCGAGCTCGGCCCGAACCTGCCGCGCGACGGCTTCTACGTGCGGCCGGTGCTGATCGGCGACGTGCCGCCGGACCATGTGCTGGCGCAGGAGGAGATCTTCGGCCCGGTTCTCGTCGCCATCCGCATCCGCGACGAGGCGGATGCGCTGCGCGTGGCCAACGGCACGGCGTTCGGCCTGGTGTCCGGCATCTGGACGCGCGATGTCGGCCGCGCGATGCGGCTGGCGCGTCGCGTGCGCACCGGGCAGGTCTTCGTCAACAACTATGGCGCGGCGGGTGGCGTGGAACTGCCCTTCGGCGGCATGAAGCGCTCCGGTCACGGGCGCGAGAAGGGTTTCGCCGCGCTCCACGGCTTCGCCACGCTGAAGACCATCGCGATCCGGCACGGCGCGTGATTCCAGGGAGGGAATAGGATGAGGCTCAAGGACAAGGTCGCGCTGGTCACCGGCGCGGGCGGCGGCTTCGGCGAGGGGATCGCGAAGCGCTTCGCGCAGGAGGGCGCGAAGGTCGCCGTGCTGGACCTGCGCGCCGATGCGGCGGAGCGCGTGGCGCGCGAGATCGGCGGCGGCGCCATCGCCGTCACGGCGGATGTGGGCGACGGCCCCTCCGTGCACGGCGCGGTGGAGCAGGTGCGCGCGGCCTTCGGCGGGCGGATCGACATCCTGGTGAACAATGCCGGGACCACGCACCGCAACCAGCCGGTGCTGGATGTGGACGAGGAGACCTTCGACCGCGTCTTCCGCGTCAACGTGAAGTCGATCTACCTCTTCGCGCGCGAGGTCGTGCCGGTGATGCGCGACGCGGGCGGCGGCGTGATCCTGAACATCGGCTCCACCGCCGGGCTGCGGCCACGGCCGGGCCTGTCCTGGTACAACGCCACCAAGGGCGCGGTGAACGTGATGTCGAAGTCGCTGGCGCTCGACTTCGCGCCGTGGAAGATCCGCGTGAACGCGATCTGCCCGGTGATGGGGGCGACGGGACTGCTCACCGAGTTCATGGGCGTGCCCGACACGCCCGAGAACCGCGCGAAATTCGTCTCCACCATCCCGCTCGGCCGCATGTCGCGGGCGGAGGACATCGCCAACGCGGCGCTCTACCTCGCTTCCGACGAGGCCGAGTTCATCACGGGCGTGGAATTGCCTGTGGATGGCGGGCGCACCGTCTGACACCGGTTCGCGGAAGACAGGACTTCCGCGGACCTCTCTCGCGCGCCGTACTGACCGGCCCGCGGCGCGCGGGGGAAGGCTTGCACGGGCCGGCACGGAAAGGCCGCTTTCCTTGCGCCGGCCGGAACGACCGCAGCGCAAGGCCGTGCGCCCCGCCCCGCCATGGCCCCCGGCGCGCGCCGGGTTCCGGAAAATGCGCTGGCATCCCGTGCCACTTGCGCGCAGAATGCCGTGGCGGACAGGACTTCGCGTTATCGCGCCCGCCGGTCCGCGGCCCGGCTTTCCCATGGGCATCGGCATCCATGGATTGCCTCTGTGGATGGAAGCGGGCAAAACCCGCCCCGATCCATGATCCGGATGGGCGCCGGGAAGAAGCGCAGGGTTGACTCAGGCGGGACCGGTTTCCGCAGAGGGCCTGAAAGGCATTCGCAATCGTTGTTTGGCCAGGAACTTCGTGACGGAAGACAGATTGGAACGCAGGGTTTGACAGCCGGTGACAAGTCTCCGCCAAGCCCTGTCCCACCTGCCCTTCGCACAGGTTCTACAGATATTATGAGAACTCATCGGTGCAACTGACGCGCGAGCAGTATGCGATCGCGGAATCGCTCGGCTGTCGTTTCCTGCCGGCGACCGAATCCCAGATCCATCGCTTGTCCATGCAGCAGCGGATCTTCTGGCTGGACGGAAAGGCCTTTGTCGTGAGCCGCCGGGACGGCTTCCACGAAACCGCCGGCACGTTGCGCCGCCTTCTCGCGCATGCGCCCGCCCCCGGCCTTTCCGAAGGGCCTTCCGGCGGCCATGCCGCGGCTCCGCCCACCGATGCGCCGCCGGCCGGGGCAGCCCAGGCGCCGGCCCCTCAGGCTTCGTTGCCCCAGGATGCCGCACCCCGGGAAAAGACACCCCCGGCCGTGGAGGCACCTCCTGCGCAGGATGCTCCGGCCTCGCCTCCCCCGGCCGCCGCCCCGCCGGCGGGCAGCGTTGCGAAACCGCGCCGGGCCGGTGGCAGGGCACACCCTCCTGCGCCGGAGCAGCCCGCTCTGGCCCTTCAGGAGGCTTCCCCGGACACCCCACGCGGCACCACGGACAGCCAGGCGGAAGCCACGCCCGGGGAAGTTGCCGCGCAGCCCGTCGCGCCCCCGGAACCCGAGCCCGTGGCGGCGTCCGCGCAGGCCGGGAGCGAGGAAGTCCGCGCCGATGCCGCCGCCGCCCTCCTGGCCGGCGCCGGGCTGGGCAGCCTCGGCGTCCTGCTGCAGCCGGGGGCCCTGGCGCGGAAGCGTCCCCGCAAGCAGATCCCCGGGCTGCTGGCCCCGAAGAAGCGCGATCCGGTGTCGCTGACCGTGCAGATCGTGGCGGCCCATGTCTCGAACAACGCGGTGCAGACCACCGACCTGCCCAACCTGATCGCCGAGGTGCATCGCGCCCTGACGGGGCCGATGGGCACGGCGAACGGGGCGGAGCCGGGCCGCCCGCCGCCCGTGGCGGCCTCCCTGACCCGGCGCCGTGCCGAGGGCGCGCAGAAAGGTGCCGGGAAGGGCTGAACCCGGCGGCCGCGTCTACTCCCCCGGCCCCGGGAAGAGCGTGGCGCTACGCCCCATGAGCCGGTAGCCGAGCAGGCCCAGCCATTCATGCACGGCGCCGTCGAGGTTGCCGAGCTTATCGGGCAGGCTGTTCTCCAGCGTCTCGCCATAGGACGCCCCACTGCGGTAATCGACCGGCCAGGGCAGGACCTCCCACCCGGCCCGCCGGAAGGCGCCGACCGAACGCGGCATGTGCCAGGCGGAGGTCACCAGCAGCCAGGTCTCCCCCGGCGCGGGCCGCACTTTCTGCCGCAGGAAGACCGCGTTCTCGTAGGTCGTGCGGGACTCCTCGTCGTAGATGACCGGCCGGGTCAGGCCCAGCTCCTCGAAGAGGCGGCGCGCCACCTCGGATTCCGTGACATGCCCGGCCACCAGCCGCCCGCTGCCGCCGGTGAAGGCCAGCCGCGCCCCGGGATAGCGCCGGGCCAGCCCCACGAAGGCGGTCATCCGCTCCGCCGCGCCGTTGAGCGAGGGGGTGCCGTGCACCTCGGTCATCTCCGTCCGCACCGCCCCGCCCAGCACGATGATGCCATCCACATGGGCCGGGGGCGGATCGGGCTGCGGGAAGCGGTTCTCCAGCGGTGCCAGCAGCCAGGAATCGATCGGCAGCAGGATCAGCAGCAACTGGAACCCCGACGCCAGGCCGAGAAGCGTGAGCCCGCTGCGCCGCCAGCGGCGCCACACCAGCAGGGTCCCCAACAGGAGGCAGAGGAACAGCAGGAAGCTCGGCTGGGCGAGCAGCGAAAGGGACTTCGTGATCTGGAAGCTCAAGCGGCCCTGCCTGCATCCCGTTGCCCGGGCAGGCTAGCATGGCCGCTCCCGGGCCGGCGATGGCCCCCCCCGCCGCCCGTTGCACGCCCCCCCCCGAAGGAGCGTCAGGCCACCCGCGTCGGCAGGGGCTGCCCGGCGAAATGCGCCCGCAGGTTCTCCACCACGAGGTTGCCCATGGCCAGCCGGGTCTCCACCGTGGCGCTGGCGCGGTGCGGCTGCAGCACCACGTTCTCCATGCGGCGCAGCGCCTCGGGCACATGCGGCTCCTCGGCGAAGACGTCGAGCCCGGCGCCGCCCAGGCGCCTTTCCTGCAAGGCCGCGATCAGCGCCGGCTCCGAGACGATGGAGCCGCGGGCGATGTTGACCAGGATGCCCTCCGGCCCCAGCGCGTCGAGCACATGGGCATTGACCAGGCCGCGCGATTCCGGCCCGCCCGAGGCGGTGATCACCAGGAAGTCGGATTCCCGCGCCAGCTCCACCAGCGAGCCGACAAAGCGGTAGTCCGGCAGGCCCTCTACCGGATGCAGGTCGTTGTAGGCGATGGTCATGCCGAAGCCCGCGGCGCGCTGCGCCACGGCGCGGCCGATGCGGCCCATGCCCAGGATGCCCAGATGCTTGCCGCTGACCTTGTGGCCGAGCGCCATGGTCTCGCGCTCCCAGCGCCCCTCGCGCACGAAGCGGTCGGCGTTGCAGAGGTTGCGCGACACGGCGAGCATCAGCGCCATGCCGAGATCGGCGACATCGTCGGTGAGCACGCCGGGTGTCGCGGTGACGGGGATGCCGCGCCGCCTGGCCTGCTCCGTGTCCACCGCATCCACGCCGATGCCGTTGACCGCGACGATCTCCAGCGCCGGCAGCGCCTCCATGACCGCGCCCGGCAGCCCGGCGGTGCCGCTGGTGGCGACGCCACGGACGTGCGGCCCCGTCTCGCGCAGGAAGGCGTCCCTTTCACCCGGCGGGGGCAGGCGGTGCAGTTCGAAGGACGCCTCGAGCTTGGCCTCGATGGCCGGCATCAGTTTCGACATCACCAGGATCGCCGGCTTCTGGCTCATCTTCTTCCTCCCTGTGGCTCCGTGCCCACGCGCCTCACATGGTCACTCCGGCAGCGTTTCAACATCCGGCCGAGGGGGACCATTGCCCGTTCCGGCCCTCCGCACAGGTCCGGCCAGGGCATTCCCGGCCCGTCCGCATCCGCCCCGCCAGGGCACCGGCTCATCGTCCCGGGCGCGGCGTCCGCGTTCCCGGGCGATGCGCCCCACGGCGGTCCGCTCCGGGTACGGGCCGGCCCGCCGATTGGGGGCGTCCCGTTCAGCCGATGGCGGTCCGCACCGTGCCGATACCCGGGAACTCCGCCTCCACCGCCGTGCCCGGCGGCACGGGGATGGCGCCGCAGCAGGAGCCGGTGGTGACCACGTCGCCCGCCTTCAGCCCGCCGGTGCGCGCGGCGGCATGGTTCGCCATCCAGTGCAGCAGCCGCGCCGGGTCGCCGCCCGGGTTGCCGCCCCTGCCCTCCGCCGCCACCTGGCCGTTCAGGCGCAGGATGAAGGGCTGCGCCGTGGGCACGACGCCGCGCCAGTCCGCCAGCGCCGGGCCGACGATCAGGGCGCCATGGCTCTGCTGGTCGGCCAGGTGGCTCAGCCTGTCGGTGGTGTTCAGCCCCATGAAGCGGGTGTCGGCGATCTCGATGGCCGGGTGCAGGCTGGCCACCGCGTCCAGCACCTCCTCCGGCGCATAGGGCTCGGCGCGCGGCGGCAGGTCGCGGCCCATGCGGTAGGCGAGCTCGGCCTCCACCCCCATCACCTGGAAGAAGCCGGGAGCGAAGGGGCTGTCGTCGAAGCGCAGCGTGCCGGCCAGGATCGGCGCGGCGAAGGGCGGGGCCTCGGCGTTGGCGGCACCGACCTTCCAGGCGGCGATGCCGCCCTGCTCCGGCGCCAGCGCCGCCGCCACCGCGTCCTGGATGGCATAGGCCTCGGCCTCGTCCTGCGGCCGGGCGCCGTCGGGCAGGACGGCGATCCAGTCGCGGCTGCGGCGGGCCTGGAGCAGCGCCTCGGTGGCGGCGCGCGGATCTGTCATGAAACTCGTTTCCGTCAGTCGGGCCGTCCGCACGGGGATCGGCCCGGGGACGGCGCTGGGGTGGTCAGGAACAGGACGGGCGATGCGCCTCAGTGCGAGTGCCGGGGCATCCCCTTGGTATGGACCACATCCTGATAGGCCGTGGCGAAGTCCAGGCAGGCGCCGTCGGAGAGCTGCCCCACCCGCTCGCGGTAGAGCTGCTGCCAGGGCGTCTGGTTGTTCGGCACATAGGGCTGCAGGGCATCGCGCCGCGCCGCGATCTCCTCCGGCGGCAGCAGAAGGTCCACCCGCCGGGCGCGCAGGTCGAAGCGCACGCGGTCGCCCGTCTTCAGCAGGGCGAGGCCGCCGCCCACCGCCGCCTCGGGCGAGACGTTGAGGATGGAGGGGCTGGCCGAGGTGCCGCTCTGCCGCCCGTCGCCGATGCAGGGCAGCGCGTTGACGCCACGCCGGATCAGCGCGTCGGGCGGCTGCATGTTCACCACCTCCGCCGAGCCGGGATAGCCGACCGGGCCGCAGCCGCGGATGAAGAGGATGCAGTACTCGTCGATCTCCAGCGCCGGGTCGTTGATCCGCTTGTGGTAGTCCTCCGGCCCCTCGAAGACGATGGCGCGGCCCTCGAAGGCATCCGGGTCCCCGGGGTTGGACAGGTAGCGGTCGTGGAACTCCCTGGAGATCACCGAGGTCTTCATCACGCCGGTATCGAAGAGGTTGCCGCGCAGCACCAGCATCCCCGCCTCCGGCATCAGCGGCGCGGAGAAGGGGCGGATCACGTCGCGGTCCTCCACCGTCACGCCGGCCAGGCTCTCGGCGATCGGGCGGCCGCTGACGCCCACCGGCCCGCCATGCAGCACGCCGGCATCCAGCAGCTCCCGCATCACCGCCGGCACGCCGCCGGCCCGGTGGAAGGATTCGCCGAGATAGGCGCCGGCGGGCTGGCAGTTGACCAGCAGCGGCAGCTCGTGCCCGACACGCTGCCAGTCGTCGAGGCTGAGCTCGACGCCGACATGCTTCGCGATGGCGACCAGGTGCGGCGGGCAGTTGGTGGAGGCGCCGAGCGCCGAGGCCACCATGATGGCGTTCTCGAAGGCCTCCTTGGTCATCACCTTGCGCGGCGTCAGGTCCTCGTGGACCATCTCCACGATGCGCTTGCCGGTGACGTAGGCCATCTGCCCGCGCTCCCGGTACGGGGCGGGGATGGAGGCGCAGCCGGGCAGGCTCATGCCCAGCGCCTCGGCCAGCGAGTTCATCGACAGCGCCGTGCCCATGGTGTTGCAGTGGCCGACGCTGGGGGCGGAGGCGGCGGCCAGCGCCATGAACTCCTCGTAGCCGATCTCGCCCGCCGCCATGCGGCGCCGCGCCTCCCAGATGATGGTGCCGCTGCCGGCCAGCTTGCCCTTGTAGTGCCCGTCCAGCATCGGGCCTCCGGACAGGACGATGGCCGGGATGTTCACCGTGGCGGCGCCCATCAGCAGGGCGGGCGTGGTCTTGTCGCAGCCGGTGGTGAGCACCACCCCGTCGAGCGGATAGCCGTAGAGCACCTCGACAAGCGACAGATAGGCAAGGTTGCGGTCCAGCGCCGCGGTGGGTCGCTTGCCGGTCTCCTGGATCGGGTGGCAGGGGAATTCCAGCGGGATGCCTCCGGCGTCGCGGATGCCGGCCCGCGTGCGTTCCGCCAGCTCGATGTGATGGCGGTTGCAGGGGGCGAGGTCGCTGCCGGTCTGGGCGATGCCGATGATCGGGCGGCCGGATTGCAGCTCCTGCGGCGTCAGGCCGTAGTTCAGGTAGCGCTCCAGATAGAGCGCCGTCATATCCGGGTCGGAGGGGTCGTTGAACCAGTTCTGGCTGCGTAGCGTGGCCATGATGCACTCCTGCCCTGTCATCCGTCGCTGGCGTCCGGTTCCCGGATCACCGCTCCTCAGGGCGGGCATCAAACGACCGGCTCCCGCCCCTGTCCAGCCTCCCGCCCCGGCTTTCGCGGGCCGTTCCGTCCTCGGGGAAAGGCGGGGCGCGGCGCCCGGGGCAGCCCCCGGCAGAGAGGCTCCGCCCCCCCTCTCCGCCGGGGACATGGTATGTCCCCGGGCCCCGCCTTTCGTTGGCGCCTGTGGCGGCCGTTACCCTGCCGCCTGATCCCCTAAACAGGTGGAAACGCGGGGCTCCCGAAAAGAAGAAAGACACCGTCTCCGCGCTCGCGGCACCGGCAGCCCGCCGGAGAGCATCGCTCTCCGGCGCGATCCGGCATCCGTCAGAACCAACTCATCGGGTCCAGGGCCCGCAGGGTCCTGGCGGATAGGGGGTCCGGGGGAAAGGCGGCGCCTTTCCCCCGGGGAGAGCCACCCACGCCAAGGCCAGAACCATCCGGGCACGGAAATCGCTTGCCGCCGGGCGGCGCCCCGGCTGTGCTGGCCGGGTTCGGGCGAGAGGAGGCGGGCGGATGACGGGCCGGGCCGGGCTGGCGGGCGGGGAGCGCCACCGCTTCGAGGATCTGCGGCACCTGCTGGCGGCCGCGACGCCCAGGCGCTCAGGCGACGAGCTGGCCGGGATCGCCGCCGGGTCGGATGCGGAACGGGTGGCGGCGCGGCGGGTGCTGGCGGAACTGCCGCTGAAGGCCTTCCTGTCGGAAAGCGTGGTCCCCTACGAGGCGGACGAGGTCACGCGGCTGATCCTCGACACGCATGACGCCATGGCTTTCGCGGCCGTGTCGCACATGACGGTGGGCGATTTCCGCGACTGGCTGCTGTCGCACGAGGCGGATGCGGCGGCGCTGGCCGCGCTGGCGCCGGGGCTGACGCCGGAGATGGTGGCGGCGGTGTCGAAGCTGATGCGCAACCAGGACCTGATCGCCGTGGCGCGGAAGTGCCGGGTGGTGACGGCCTTCCGCAACACGATCGGGCTGGAGGGGCGGCTGGCGAGCCGGCTGCAGCCGAACCACCCGGCCGACGACGCGCGCGGCATCGCCGTTTCCGTGCTGGACGGGCTGTTGCACGGTTCGGGCGACGCGGTGATCGGCATCAACCCGGCGACGGACAGCGTCCGCAACGCGGTGGAGCTGCTGCGGATGCTGGATGCGCTGCGCGAACGCTACGGGATCCCGACCCAGACCTGCGTGCTGACGCATGTGACGAACGCTATCCGCGCCATCGAGCTGGGCGCGCCGGTGGATCTCGTCTTCCAGTCCGTGGCGGGGACGGAGGGCGCCAATCGCGGCTTCGGCGTCGATCTCGCCACGCTGCGCGAGGCGCGGGAGGCGGCGCTGTCGCTCGGGCGCGGCACGGCGGGCGACAACGTGATGTATTTCGAGACCGGCCAGGGCTCGGCCCTGTCCGCCGAGGCGCATCACGGGGTGGACCAGCAGACGCTGGAATGCCGCGCCTATGCGGTGGCCCGCGCCTTCCGGCCGCTTCTGGTGAACACGGTGGTCGGCTTCATCGGGCCGGAATACCTCTATGACGGCAAGCAGATCGCCCGGGCAGGGCTGGAGGACCATTGCTGCGGCAAGCTGCTCGGCCTGCCGATGGGGGTCGATGCCTGCTACACCAACCATGCCGAGGCCGATGGCGACGACATGGACGCGCTGATGGTGCTGCTCGGCGCGGCGGGGGTGAACTTCCTGATCGCCGTGCCGGGCGCGGACGACATCATGCTGAACTACCAGAGCCTCTCCTTCCACGACATCCTCGCGCTGCGCTCCATGCTGGGCCTGCGGCCCGCGCCGGAATTCGAGGCCTGGCTGGAGCGGATGGAGATGCTGGGCGCCGACGGGCGGATGCGCCCGCCCCTGCCGCAGAGCCCGCAGGCGGCACGGCTGCTCGCCATGGCCCAGGACCGCGAGGAAGGCGGCTGAACATGGCGGAGGATTTCTGGGAACGCCTGCGTCTCGCCACGCGGGCACGTGTCGGGCTGGGGCGCAGCGGCGATGCCATGAGGCTGGCCGATGTGCTGGATTTCCAGATGGCCCATGCGCTGGCCCGCGATGCCGTGCACACGCCGCTCGACACGGCGGCGCTGCGGGCGGCCCTGTCACCGCTGGAGGCGGTGGAGGTCCGGAGCGCGGCAGGGGATCGCGGCACCTATCTGCGGCGGCCGGATCTGGGCCGGCGGCTGGCACCGGAAAGCCGGGCGCTGCTGTCGCGCGGCGAGTACGACGCGGTCTTCGTGATCGGCGACGGGCTCTCGGCGCTGGCGGTGCAGAAGCACGCGGCCGCCGTCCTCCGCGCCACGCTGGCTCGGCTGAAGGGCTGGCGCATCGCGCCCGTCGTGGTGGCGACCCAGGCGCGGGTGGCGCTGGGCGACGAGATCGGCGAGGCGCTCGGCGCCACCCTCTGCGCCATGCTGATCGGCGAGCGGCCCGGCCTCAGCGTGGCGGAAAGCCTGGGCGTCTACCTGACCTACGCGCCGCGCACCGGCTGCCAGGATTCCGGGCGCAACTGCATCTCCAACATCCACAGCCATGGCGGCCTGTCGCACGAGGGCGCGGCGGAGAAGCTGGCCTGGCTGATGCGCGAGGCCCGGCAGCGCAAGCTGAGCGGCATCGGCCTCAAGGACGAGGCGCCGGTGGCCCTGCCGGGGGGCTAGGAACGTCGCGCCGGCATCCACCATGAACCGGCCTTGTGCCGATTTCCAGGACGTGCCGACCCGCCTGCCGACGCTGCCCAATAGCCGCCCTGGTGAACTGCTGCTGCACCAATGGATATCGGACGGCCCATCTGAGGCGTCAAAGGTGTGTCCGGCGGGCGCTTATGATCCGCTGGTTTCTTTTTTCTTCTTCGCTTGATCGTGATGCCACTTGATAGAGAAGAACATGCCCGTGCCCAACACGAGAATCTTGAATGGAAAGAAGATTATGGGGAACCAATCCCACATTTCGAATATTTCCAGGCTATGACACTATCTATCGTCAGGAGCGCTACCTCAAAACTGCTGCTTCAGCAATGCCCCACCAACGCCGCTCAGGAGGTCTCGTTGGACGCCCGGGCGGATGGCTCCCGCTGCCCTGGGGAAAGGCGGCGTCTTTCCCCAGCCCCCTATCCGCCAGGGTCCTGAAGGTCCTGGACCTCCCCTTCCCTGGCACACGCCGCCGGCCGGGGGGGGACACAGCCACCGCAAACACCTCTTGCTTCTCCACCCATTCCTCCGTATAGGAATAAAGTCAACTCACACGCCGCAACCGCGCACTCCACAGCGCCCTCCGGGCAATCCCCGGCTGGCCCGACAGCGTCCCGCCCAAGCCTGGCCGACAGCGCCGGCATACGCTGTCCCACCGGGCCCTTCCAGGCGCTTCAGGCTGAGCGCGCCTCGCACACCGCCCGCCACGGCGTCACCTGTTCCAGAACAGAAGTCGGATCAGCCATCATCCGGCACGCCAGTTGAAACCCGCGTCCTTTCAACCGGAAAAGGCTTAAAATCCTAAAACACTAAAGCGATAAAACAGCCCGCATGGCCGGATGCCCTGCCCCGCAGGAATGGGGCGGCACATGCCTCCCGCGCCGTGCCGCTCAGCCAACCCCACGAATCCCGCCTCGGACCCCCACGCGCCCACCGGGGGCACACCCGCGGATCGGCGAGCCCCGCCAGCCGTATCAGGCGCCAGCCCGCCGCAACCCACGAAGCCCCCAGGGTTGGACGGCGCCCTCAGCGCAGGATGCCGGTATGACCCAGCGAGTAGCGGCCCGGCATCGGCCAGACGGTCAGGCCATGTGGCTCGGCGCCGACCTTGATCTGCTTCACCGCGCCGGTGGTGGTGTCGAAGGCATAGACCACGTCGTCGAAGCGGCCCGAGAGCCAGAGCGTCTTCCCGTCGGCGCTGACATTGCCCATGTCGGGGCTGCCGCCGCCGGGGATGGGCCAGTTGGCGACGACCTTGCCGCTCGCGAAGTCGAGCACCGAGACGCTGCCCGGCCCCTTGCGCGCGCCATGCACCTTATGGGAGCCGCGGTTGGCGATGTAGAGCACCTTGGCGTCGCGGCTGGGATAGAGGCCATGCGTGCCGACGCCGGTCGGGACATAGCCCGTCTCGACGAAGCGGTCGCCGTCGAGGACGAAGACGCCATCGGCCATCATGTCGGCGACATAGAAGGTGCGGCCGTCCGGCGCCACGCGGATGTCCTGGGGCATGCCGCCCTTGGACAGCTTCAGGTACCCGACGACCTTGTGCTCCACCATGTCGATCTTGGCGAGGCGGCCGCCGAACTCGCAGGTGAAGATGGCGTAGCGCCCGTCGGCGGAGAAATCGGCGTGGTTGATGCCACGGCAGTCCGGCGTGTCGATGGAGAACTGCATCGCCATCGTGTGCGGGTCGCGAAAGTCGAGGCGCTTGCGGGCCTCGGCCACCACGATCGCCGACTTGCCGTCCGGCGTGAAGTACATGTTGTAGGGATCGTCCACCGGGATGGCCTCACCCGGCTTGCCGGTGGCGGCGTCGATGGGCGTGAGGCTGCCATCCTCCTTGCCCTCGGCATTGTTGGTCGCCCAGAGCGTGCGCAGGTCCCAGGACGGCACGACATGCTGCGGCCCGCGGCCGACCTTGAACCGGTCCACGACCTTCATCGTCCCGGGATCGATGACGTAGACATCGTTGGAGCGCAGGTTCGGCACATAGACGCGCGGCAGGTCGCTGCGCACCACCGGCGCCAGCTTGTCGCTGGTGGTCTCGCTGTAGATGTTGCCGGGCACGGTCACGGGCGGCATGCCGGGCACGGTCTGCACGGCGGCCGGGGCCGTGTTCTGGGCCAGCGCCGGCCGGGCCAGAACAGCGGGAGCGGCTAGCATCGCCAGGAGCAGCAGGCGGGAGGCGGAACGGGACATCGGCAGGCGTATTCCTCGATACGGGCCCATGGTCACGGGGACCATTTCCGGGGTGGGGCGCCCGGGGGCGGTGCGGTTCGTGAACACGAAGCCGCGCCTCGGGCGAAGGGGGTGGCGGGGCCGGGGCGCGGGCATGTGAACCGGCATGTTCCCGGCTGCGGAAGGCGGGTCAGCGGCGCGGCGTGGTGGCCTGGCGGATGGCGGCCACGGTCTGGGCGACGATGGCGCCGGTGCCGATCTGGCCGAGCTCCGCCGTGGCCGGGCGCGGGTCGCCGCCATAGACGCCCTGGGCCGCGCCGGGTTTCTCGGTCGCGGCCTGGAGGGCCTGCTGCCGCACCAGGGAGGGGCGGGTGGCGAGCGTCAGGGCGGTGTCCATGAGGTCGGCATGGGTGCCGATGTCGTCGCCCAGGCCACGGGCGCGCAGGGCCGGGGCGAAGCTGCTCTCGATGGTGTCGTAGTACTGCGCGATGTAGTGCGCCCGCGCCGGGCCCTTGGCCCATTGGCGGTTCAGGCGGTCGGCCACATGCCGCAGGTTCTTCTGGTAGCCGCCATGGTCGCCGATCAGCACGATGTCGGTGAAGCCATGCGCGGCGAAGCTTTCGGCGGCGGAGGCCAGCAGGCCCTCGAAGACCTCGGGCGGGATGCTGATCGTGCCGGGAAAGCGCATGTGCGAGCTGGGCGGGTTGATGTTGCCTTCCGGCACATAGGCGATCACCGGGGCGAGCAGGGCATTGCCGAGCTGCCGGGCGATCTGCTCGCCGAGCACCGCCACGCGGGCATTGTGCTTGCCCACGGCGATGAAGGGGCCGCTCTGCTCCGTGCCGCCCACGGGGATGATGACGGTACGCTTGCCGGCCTGGGTGGCGGCCCGGATCTCCGTCCAGGTGAGCTGGTCGAGCCAGACCGTATCGGGCGGCTGCGCCCAGGCGAGAGGGGCGAGAACCAGGAACCCGGCGAGGATCGGGACCTGGAGAAGGGCCAGGTGTCGCTTCCGGAAAGCGGATCGGCGGAACATGGGAACCAGGCAACTCCGGCAATGAGTTCCTGTCTACTCCCCTCCCCGCCCCCCTGCCCAGCCTTCGCGGCCGCAGCGGAGGCCGCGCCCATTCCACGGAAAAGCGCGGAAAACCTCGCTTTCCTCCGGCCGGGCGCGGCCCGGCTCACTTCATGAACGATAATCCACCTTGTCGCCATCGACGAGGCGCAGCGCGGCGGTCCAGGCGAGGTCGTAGATATGCGGGGAGTCGGAGCGGTTGAACTGCTCCGCGGTCCGCAGGCGCACCTCCTCCGGCGGGAAGACGATCTGGTCCATGCCGGCCGAGAGCGCCGCCACCTGCGCCTGGCAGGCGCGCTCCAGGTAGTAGATGTTGTTGAAGGCCTCCGCCGCCGTGCGGCCCGTGACCAGCAGCCCGTGGTTGCGCAGGATCATCGCCTTGTGCTGCCCCAGATCGGCGACCAGCCGCTCGCGCTCGTCGAGGTCCAGCGCGATGCCCTCGTAGCCGTGATAGGCGAGGTGGCCATGGAACTTCAGCGCGTGCTGGCTGATCGGCAGCAGCCCCTCCTTCTGCGCCGAGACAGCGATGCCGGCGCTGGTATGGGTATGGACGACATAGGCCGCGTCATCCCGCGTCATGTGGATCGCGGAGTGGATGGTGAAGCCCGCGGCATTGACCGGCTTGGAGGAAGCGTCCTCCTCGATCACGTTGCCCTCCAGGTCGATCTTCACCAGGTCGCTGGCCCGCATCTCGTGGAACATCACGCCGTAGCGGTTGATCAGGAAGTGGTGGTCGGGCCCCGGCAGGCGGGCGCTGATATGGGTGTAGATGAGGTCCGTCATCCGGTGATAGGCGACGAGCCGGTAGAGCGCCGCGAGCTCGCAGCGGATCTTCCATTCCTCCTCGCTGATCCCCCGTAGGCTGGCGGGCGGGAGGCTGGAGGGCGGCGTGGTCACGTTCATCGGGCTTCTCCCATCGGGCGTTTCTGGCGGAACGGGGATGATCGGCGGGCCGCGACTTTCCGCCCCCTGGCGGCGGCGCGTCAACCGCCGGCGGAGCCCGGCCCCTTGCCCCGGCAGGGGCGTGGGTGTCTTTCGGCCCGTATCGCGGGCAGGCTTGCCCCGCACATGAGCAGAGGCGGAAGGAACCAGGCATGGAGCCGAAAATGGGAACGGATCTGGATTTCGCCGCGGCGACCGGCGCCAACGATGGCGGCGTGGTGCGGATCCGGCGCGACCTGCACCGCTTCCCGGAGCTGGGCTTCCTGGAATACCGCACCGCCGCGAAGGTGGCCGTCACGCTGGAACGGCTCGGCTGGTCGGTGAAGGCGGGGCCGGAGGTCATGGTGGAGGGCGAGATGCCCGGCCGCCCCTCCCCGGCCGAGACCGTGGCGGCGCGTGAGGCGGCGCTGGCGGCCGGCGCGCCGCCGGAATGGGTGGCGCGCATGCCGGGCGGCCAGACCGGGGTGGTGGCGGAGCTGCGGCGCGGCGACGGCCCCGTGCTCGCCTTCCGCTTCGACATGGACGCGCTGCCGGTGCGGGAGACGGAGGTGCTGGACCATGCGCCGAACAGGGAGGGCTTCCGCTCGCGCCGCGCCGGGGTGATGCATGCCTGCGGCCATGACGGGCACACCGCCATCGGCCTGGCCCTGGCCGCCCGCCTCGCATCGCCGACCGCGCGCTGGCGGGGCACGATCCGCCTGATCTTCCAGCCCGCCGAGGAAGGCGGACGCGGCGCCCGGCCCATGGTGGCTGCCGGCGTCGTGGACGGGGTGGACCATTTCTTCGCCGGGCATCTCGGCTGCCTGCTGCCCTCGGGCACGGTGGCGCCGGTGGCCACGGGCTTCCTCTATTCCAACAAGCTGGATGCCTTCCTGGAAGGCCGCGCCGCGCATGCCGCGATGGGACCGCAGGAAGGGCGCAACGCCCTGCTGGCCGGGGCCACGGCGGCGCTGAACCTGCACGCCATCAGCCGCCATGCCGAGGCACCGACCCTGGTGAATGTCGGAAGGATGGTGGCGGGCAGCGGCCGCAACGTGATCGCCGATTCCTGCCACCTCGTGCTGGAGGTACGCGGCGGCTCGCAGGCGGCACTGGACTACATGGACTGCCGGGCGCGGGAAGTGCTGGCCGGGGCGGCGGCGATGCAGGATGTCGCGCTGCGCATCGAGGAGATGGGCGGCAGCATCGGCGCCACGCCGAGCCCGGAGGCCGCCGCCATCGTCGCGGACGTGGCGCGCACCGTGCCGGGGATCACGCGGATCGAGCCGGAATGGCCGATCGGCGGCGGCGACGATGCCACGCTGATGCTGCGCCGGGTGCAGGAACAGGGCGGCAGCGCGACCTACTTCCTGCTGGGCGCCGATCTCAAGGGCATTCACCACGCGGTGGATTTCGACTTCGACGAGGCGGCCCTGCCGCAGGGAGTGGATCTCTTCGCCGGAATCGCGGAGCGCCTGCTGGGGCAGGACCGGCCACACCACCAGGACGGCGGCGAGGCCTGAGCTCCGGCTCCACGGTCCGCATGGCCTCACGGATGGATATAGACGTAGCCCACCTGTTCCAGCGTCGCGATCTCGGCCACGCCGCTCGGCACGACATCCTCGGGCTTCGCCCCATGGAGCTGGCCCAGGGAGATGTGCCGCGCGTTGAGCGTGTTCGCGCAGATAAGGAACCGCACGCCATCCGCGCGCAGGGCATCCAGCTTGCCCGCGATCGCCTTGTCAGTGATCGCGAGCTTGAGCATATCCACGCCGGCGGAATGGTCCACCACGGCGATGCGCACATGCTCCTTGCCGACCGCATTGATGTGGTTGCGGATATTGTCGAGCAGCCCGTTGAAGTAGGGCGCGTTCGCCTCGCCCGTCACATCCTCGCCCAGCACATGGCGGCGGAAGAAGATCTCCGCCTTGATGAAGATCGAGATATCCGCGCTGCCGCCGTTGTTGTGGTAGACGACCTTCTGGATCACCTCGGGCGCCGACCCGGTGGGCGCGGCCCTTGCCGGGCAGGCCCATGCCGCCAGCATCAGGGCCGAAAAGAGTGTCGCGACGGCTTTCATTCCTGTCCTTGCCTCGGAAAACTTGCCGATCTGCGTAATATGCTGCAACGCAACGGGAAACAGAATTCGTCATGGTTGCGCGAGACTACGGACCCGGCATGGGTTTTCCACACGCAGTGAGTTTGTGTATCCCTTGAGATTATCTTCATGCGTGCATGAATCGCGTCATTTCCCCCATGACACGAATGCACCGGACAGCACCCCGATTCCAGCCCCGGCATGGTGTCGGAGCGGTCAGGCCGGCAATGCCTCCTCCGGGCGACGGCAGCCTTCGAGAACGAGGTCGGTGTGCAGCCGCACCACCTCCTCCGGCGTCAGGCGACCGTCCGGGCGGTACCAGGTGCAGACGCCGGTCAGCATGGCCAGCATGGCATAGGCGGCGACCCGCGTATCGGCCAGGGCGAATCCCCCCGCCGCGACGCCCGCGTCCAGCAGGGCGATGAGCCGGCCCTCATAGCCCCGGCGCAGGGCCAGGATGGCGTCGCGGTTCCGCGGCTCCAGCGCGCGCAGCTCGAAATTCGCCACATAGACCTCGCGCTTCTTGTCCATGTGGTAGAGCAGGTGATGCGCCACGAAGGCGCGCACCTGCCCCCGGGGATCGGGCGGCGCGGCGTCCAGCGCGGCCTCCGTGCTGGCGAGCAGCGCCTCCATATGCTCGCGCACCAGGCCGAAGAGCAGTTCCTGCTTCGAGGAGATATGGTTGTAGAGCGAGGCGGGCTGGATTCCGACCTCCGCCGCGAGGTCGCGCAGGCTCATCGCCTCGAAGCCATGCTCGTGGATCAGGGTCAGCCCGACCTCGCGGATCAGCGCCGCCGTGCGGGGGCCTTTCGAGCCTGCGATACGCGCCATCGTTTCCTTGACCTCTTCCCAGCCAGCATAAACTTACGTATGTTCGTTTGCAACGAGGCCCGTCAGTGGCCCCATGTCCAAGCGTGCGCGTTCAGGGGAGGGTTACGCATGTCCAGTGGCTTCCAGGGGCTGGATTTCGGCCTGGGCGAGACCACCGAGGCCCTGCGCGAGCAGGTCTCCGCCTTCGCACGGCGGGAGATCGCTCCACGCGCCGCGGAGATCGACCGCGAGAACGCCTTCCCCAACGATCTCTGGCGCAAGTTCGGCGATCTCGGCCTGCTCGGCATCACCGTGCCGGAGGAGCTGGGCGGCGCCGGCATGGGCTATCTCGACCATGTCGTGGCGCTGGAGGAAATCAGCCGCGCCTCGGCCTCGGTCGGGCTCAGCTACGGCGCGCATTCCAACCTCTGCGTCAACCAGATCCGGCGCAACGGCAGCGAGGCACAGAAGCAGCGCTACCTGCCGAAGCTGATCTCGGGCGAGCATATCGGCGCGCTGGCGATGAGCGAGCCAGGCGCGGGTTCCGACGTCGTGTCGATGAAGCTGCGGGCCGAGAAGCGCGGCGACCGCTACGTGCTCAACGGCAACAAGATGTGGATCACCAACGGGCCGGATGCCGATGTGCTGGTGGTCTATGCCAAGACCGATCCGGAGGCAGGGCCGCGCGGCATCACCACCTTCGTGATCGAGAAGGGCTTCCGGGGCTTCTCCACGGCGCAGAAGCTGGACAAGCTCGGCATGCGCGGCTCCAACACCTGCGAGCTGGTCTTCCAGGATTGCGAGGTGCCGGAGGAGAACATCCTGGGCGGCCTCGGCCGGGGCGTGAACGTGCTTATGAGCGGGCTGGACTACGAGCGCGCCGTGCTCGCCGCCGGGCCGCTGGGCATCATGCAGGCCTGCATGGATGTCGTGCTCCCCTATGTGCACGAGCGGAAGCAGTTCGGCCAGGCGATCGGCGAGTTCCAGCTCATGCAGGGCAAGCTGGCCGACATGTACAGCACGCTCAGCGCCTGCCGCGCCTATGTCTATGCCGTGGCGCAGGCCTGCGATCGGGGACAGACAACGCGCAAGGACGCGGCGGGCGCGATCCTCTACGCCGCCGAGAAGGCCACCTGGATGGCGCTGGAGGCGATCCAGTGCCTGGGCGGCAATGGCTATATCAACGAATACCCGACCGGGCGCCTGCTGCGCGATGCCAAGCTCTACGAGATCGGCGCCGGGACGAGCGAGATCCGCCGGATGCTGATCGGGCGGGAACTCTTCCGTGAAACGGCGTGAGGCGCGGGCCATGCCAGTCCTGGAAACCGCCCTCGATCCCCGCGGCGCCGAGGCACGCGCCAATGCCGAAGCGATGCGCGCCGTCACCGACGAGCTGCGTGCCCTGGCCGAGCAGGTCCGCCTCGGCGGCGGCGAGGCGGCGCGGCAGAAGCATCTGGGGCGCGGCAAGCTGCTGCCGCGCGATCGCATCCGGGCGCTGATCGATCCGGCCTCGCCCTTCCTGGAGATCGGCCAGCTCGCAGCGCAGGGCATGTATGGCGGCGAGGTGCCCTCGGCCGGAATGGTGGCCGGGATCGGCCGCGTCTCGGGGCGCGAATGCATGATCGTCGCCAATGACGCGACGGTGAAGGGCGGCACCTATTTCCCGCTGACGGTGAAGAAGCACCTCCGCGCCCAGGAGATCGCCGAGCAGAACCGCCTGCCCTGCCTGTACCTCGTGGATTCCGGCGGCGCCAACCTGCCGCAGCAGGACGAGGTCTTTCCCGACCGCGACCATTTCGGGCGCATCTTCTACAACCAGGCACGCATGTCGGCGCAGGGCATCCCGCAGATCGCGGTGGTGATGGGAAGCTGTACCGCAGGCGGCGCCTATGTGCCCGCCATGTGCGACGAGAGCATCATCGTCCGCAACCAGGGCACCATCTTCCTGGCCGGTCCGCCCCTGGTGAAGGCCGCGACCGGCGAGGTGGTGACGGCGGAGGAGCTGGGCGGCGCCGATGTCCACAGCCGCACCTCCGGCGTCACCGACCATTATGCCGAGAACGACGCCCATGCGCTGGGCATCGCCCGGAACATCGTCGCCAGCCTGAACGCCACGAAGCGCCCTTCCCTGGCGATCCGCGAGCCCCGCGCCCCGCTCTATCCGGCGGAGGACCTCTACAGCCTGATCCCCGCCGACCGCCGCAAGCCCTTCGAGGTGCGGGAGGTGATCGCGCGGCTGGTGGACGGCAGCGAGTTCGACGAGTTCAAGCGCCTCTATGGCGCCACGCTGGTCTGCGGCTTCGCCCATATCTGGGGCTATCCGGTGGGAATCGTGGCCAACAACGGCATCCTCTTCGGCGAGAGCGCGCAGAAGGGGGCGCATTTCATCGAGCTTTGCGCCCAGCGCGGCATCCCGCTGGTCTTCCTGCAGAACATCACCGGCTTCATGGTCGGCAAGAAGTACGAGACCGGCGGCATCGCCAAGGATGGCGCCAAGATGGTGACGGCCGTGGCCACCGCCGCCGTGCCGAAATTCACCGTGATCATCGGCGGCAGCTTCGGCGCCGGCAATTACGGCATGTGCGGCCGCGCCTATTCGCCGCGCTTCCTCTGGATGTGGCCCAATGCCCGCATCAGCGTGATGGGCGGGGAGCAGGCTGCCTCCGTCCTCGCCACCGTCCGCCGCGACGGCATCGAGGCCAGGAGCGGAAGCTGGAGCGCGGCGGAGGAGGAAGGCTTCAAGGCACCGATCCGCGCGCAGTACGAGACGCAGGGCCACCCCACCTATTCCTCCGCGCGGCTGTGGGACGATGGCGTGATCGACCCGGCCGAGACGCGCCGCGTGCTGGCGCTGGGCCTTTCGGCCAGCCTCAACGCGCCGATCGAGCCGACGCGCTTCGGCCTGTTCCGGATGTGAGGACCGCCATGAACGACACCATCCTGCTGCAGATCGACCCGCGCGGCGTGGCGCGGCTCACCCTGAACCGGCCAGAGCGGCACAATGCCTTCGACGACGCGCTGATCGCCGGGCTTTCCGCGGCGCTGGAGGAGCTGGGCGCGGACCCGCGCGTGCGCGCCGTGGTGCTGACCGGCGCCGGGCGCTCCTTCTCCGCGGGGGCGGACCTCGACTGGATGCGGCGCATGGCGGAACATTCGCACCAGGACAACCTCGCCGACGCGGCGAAGCTGGCGCGGCTGATGCACCTGCTCGCCCGCCTGCCGAAACCGACCCTGGCGCTGGTGCAGGGCGCGGCCTATGGCGGCGGCGTCGGGCTCGCCTGCTGCTGCGACGTGGTGCTGGCCGCCGACACGGCCCGCTTCTGCCTGAGCGAGGTGCGGCTGGGCCTGACACCTGCCACCATCAGCCCCTATGTCGTCGCCGCCATCGGGGCGCGGCAGGCGCGCCGCTACTTCACCACCGCCGAGGTGATCCCACCCCACCGGGCGCTGGAGATCGGGCTGGTGCATGAGGTGGTGCCGGCGGCGGAGCTGGAAGCAGAGGCGGAGAAGGTGCTGGAGGCGCTGCTGCAAGGGGCTCCGGGTGCGCAGGCGGCGGCCAAGGACCTCGTCTTCCTCTGCGAGGGACGCGTGGTGGACGAGGCCTTGTCCGCCGAAACCGGCCGGCGCATCGCCGAGCGGCGCGCCTCGGAGGAAGGGCGCGAGGGACTGGGCGCCTTCCTCGGCAAGCGCCCTCCGTCCTGGCGCATCCTCCAACGTATGCCGCCCGAGCGCATGAACTGAGGACGAGGCGATGTTCCGCAAGATCCTCATCGCCAATCGCGGCGAGATCGCCTGCCGGGTGATCCGCACCGCGCGGCGTCTCGGCATCGGCAGCGTCGCGGTCTATTCCGAGGCCGACCGCGCGGCGCGGCACGTCCATCTCGCCGACGAGGCCTATCCCATCGGCCCGGCCCCGGCGCGGGAAAGCTATCTCTCCATCCCCCGCATCCTTGATGCCGCGCGGCGCTCCGGGGCGGAGGCGATCCATCCCGGCTACGGCTTCCTGTCCGAGAACGCGGAATTCGCCGAGGCCTGCGCGGCGGCCGGGATCGCCTTCATTGGCCCGCCGGTCGCGGCGATCCGCGCCATGGGCTCGAAATCCGCCGCCAAGTCGATCATGGAACGCTCCGGCGTGCCGCTGGTGCCGGGCTATCACGGCGAGCGCCAGGAGATGGCTCTGCTGGCCGAGGAAGCCGCACGGATCGGCTATCCCGTGCTGATCAAGGCCTCGGCGGGCGGTGGCGGCAAGGGCATGCGCGTGGTCGAGGCGGCTGGCGATCTGGAGGCGGCCATCGAGGGCGCCAAGCGCGAAGCCAGGGCCTCCTTCGGCGACGACCATGTGCTGATCGAGAAGTACCTGACCCGACCCCGCCATATCGAGATCCAGGTCTTCGCCGACACGCAGGGCAACGCCGTCTCGCTCTTCGAGCGCGACTGCTCCATCCAGCGGCGGCACCAGAAGGTGATCGAGGAAGCCCCCGCCCCGGGGCTGGACGAGGCGCAGCGGCGCGCGATGGGCGAGGCCGCGATCGCCGCCGCGCGGGCCGTGGGCTATGTCGGCGCCGGCACGGTGGAGTTCATCGCGGAAGACGGGCGCTTCTTCTTCATGGAGATGAACACCCGCCTCCAGGTGGAGCATCCCGTCACCGAGGCGATCACCGGGCAGGACCTCGTGGAGTGGCAGCTCCGCGTCGCCGCCGGCGAGCCGTTGCCGCTGCGGCAGGAAGACCTCCGCATCCAGGGACACGCCATCGAAGCGCGGATCTATGCCGAGGACCCGTCGCGCGACTTCCTGCCCTCCACCGGCACGCTGGCGCATCTGCGCCAGCCACGCGAGAGCGACGGCGTGCGCGTCGATACCGGCGTGCGCCAGGGCGACGCGATCACGCCGAACTACGACCCGATGATCGCCAAGCTGATCGTGCATGGCGAGGACCGTGACGCGGCGGCGCAGCGCCTCGCGGCGGCGCTGGCGGAATACGAGGTGGTGGGGGTGCGCACCAACCTCGCCCTGCTGCGCGCCCTGGCCACGCATCCCGCCTTCCTGGCGGCGGATCTCGACACCGGCTTCATCGCCCGGCACCCGGAGGTGCTGGAAGGTTCCGCCGAGCCCGTACCGGACACGCCGGCCTGGGCGGCCGCCGCCTGGACGGTGCTGCGGGAGGAAGCACGGACTGCCGGGGCGGCGGCGCGAGGGTCGGGCGATCCCTTCTCGCCCTGGGCCACCGCCGATGCCTGGCGGATGAACGGGGCAGGCTACCAGGACCTGCTCTTCGAGGCCGGAGACGAGCGCGTTCTGCTGCGCGCGGCGCTGCGCCGGGACGGATCGCTGGACCTCACCCTGCCCGGCGGCAACAGCGCGCATGTGGCGGCGGAGGAGACGGAGGACGGGCTGCGCCTGCGCCTTGACGGCGTGCAGCACCGGATGGCCGTGGCACGGCAGGGCGACATGCTGACCGTGCTGCGCGGCGGCCTCGGCGTGCGGCTGCGCGTGCTCGATCCGCTGGCGCCGCCCGAAAGCCAGGCCGCCGGCGGCGACCGCGTGATCGCCCCGATCCCCGCCCGGGTGACGCGCGTCCTGGTTTCCCCCGGCGACAAGGTGGCCAAGGGCACGCCCCTGCTGGTCCTGGAAGCGATGAAGATGGAGCTCACCCTCTCCGCCCCCGCCGGGGGCGTGGTGGAGAGCATCCGCCATGGCGTGGACGAGATGGTGGAGGAAGGCACGCAGCTCGTGACCTTCGCAACGGAGGCGGCGTGATGTTCCCCGGTCATGTCCGCATCGTGGAGATGGGTCCGCGCGACGGGCTGCAGAACGAGGCGCGGCCCGTTTCCGTCGCCACGAGGATCGCGCTGGTCGAGGCCCTGGCCGATGCCGGCCTTCGCAGCATCGAGGCAGGCAGCTTCGTTTCGCCGAAATGGGTGCCGCAGATGGCGGGCACGGCGGAGGTGCTGGCCGGGCTCACGCCGCGCCCCGGCGTGGACTATCCCGTGCTGGTGCCGAACCTGAAGGGGCTGGAAGCGGCGCTGGCCGCCGGGACACGAGAGATCGCGGTCTTCGGCGCGGCCTCGGAGAGCTTCTCGCGCGCCAACATCAACTGCTCCATCGCCGAGAGCCTGGAGCGCTTCGCCCCGGTGGCGGAACAGGCGCTGACCGCCGGACTGCGGGTACGCGGCTATGTCTCCTGCGTGCTCGGCTGCCCCTATGAAGGCGCCGTGTCGCCGGAGGCCGTGGCGCGCGTCGCGGCCGCGCTGGCCGGCATGGGCTGCTACGAGGTCTCGCTCGGCGATACGATCGGCACGGGCACGCCGCTCGCCGCGCGGCGGATGGTCGAGGTTGTGGCGGAGCATGTGCCGCTGGAACGGCTGGCGCTGCATTTCCACGACACCTATGGCCAGGCGCTGGCGAATATCCTGGCCTGCCTGGAGCTTGGCGTCTCGGTGGTGGACAGCGCCGTGGCCGGGCTGGGCGGTTGCCCCTATGCCAAGGGTGCCTCGGGCAATGTCGCGACGGAGGACGTGGTCTACATGCTCGACGGCATGGGCATCGGGACCGGCGTGGACCTCCCCCGCCTCGCCGCGGCGGGGCGCATGATCTGCGCAGCGCTGGAACGTGAGCCGGCTTCCAGGGTGGCACGGGCGCTCGCCGCCAGAACCAATGAATGGGAGGTCCAGGAACCTCAGGTTCCTGGCGGATAGGGGGTCCGGGGGAAAGGCGGCGCCTTTCCTCCCGGGAGGCCCTCCGGAAGAAGCCAAGGGAGGACAGACAGGATGGGTGCCGGGGAACTCAGCTATGTCCATGGGGCCTGCGAGACGCCGCTGCTGAGCGACACGATCGGGCAGCGGCTGGACCGCACGGCGGAGACCTGGCCGGGCCGGCCGGCGCTGATCGACCGGGGCCAGGGCGTGCGCTGGAACTGGACGGAGCTGCGGGAGCAGGTGGACCGGCTGGCGGCGGGCTTCCTGGCGCTCGGGCTGCGGCGGGGCGAGCGGGTCGGCATCTGGTCGCTGAACCGGGTGGAATGGGCGCTGACCCAGTTCGCCGCGGCGCGCGCCGGCCTGGTGCTGGTGACGATCAACCCGGCCTACCGGCTGCACGAGCTGGAGTTCGCGCTGAACAAGGTGGGCTGCGCCGCGCTGGTGACGGCCACGTCCTTCAAGACCAGCGACTATGCCGGGATGCTGCGGCAGATCGCGCCGGAGCTGGACAGCGGCCCGCCGGGGAAGCTGCGCGCGGCACGGCTGCCGGCGCTGCGGGCGGTGATCCAGCTCGGCGGCCCCGTTTCCTCCGCCCCATTGGCCGGTGCCCTGCCCTTCGCCGATGTGCTGGCCCTGGGCGGGGAGCGGGAACGCACGGCACTGCGGGAACTGGGCCCGGCATTGCAGTTCGACGACCCCATCAACATCCAGTTCACCAGCGGCACCACCGGTACGCCGAAGGGCGTCACGCTGTCGCACCACAACATCCTGAACAACGGCTATTTCGTCGGGCAGGCGATGCGCCTGACCGAAGAGGACCGGATCTGCGTGCCCGTGCCGCTCTACCACTGCTTCGGCATGGTGATGGGCAACCTCGCCGCGCTGACGCACGGCGCCTGCCTGGTCTATCCGGGCGAGGGCTTCGACCCGGTGGCGGCGCTGGAGGCCGTCGAGGCGGAGCGCTGCACCGCGCTCTATGGCGTGCCGACCATGTTTATCGCCGAGCTCGACCACCCGCGCTTCGCGGAGTTCGACCTGTCCTCGCTGCGCACGGGGATCATGGCGGGTTCCCCCTGTCCCATCGAGGTGATGAAGCGCGTCACCAGTCGCATGAACATGCGCGACCTCACCATCTGCTATGGCATGACCGAGACCAGCCCGGTCAGCTTCCAGAGCGCGGTGGACGATCCGCTGGAACGGCGCGTCTCCACCGTCGGGCGCATCCACCCGCATCTGGAGGTGAAGATCATCGACACCGAGGGGCGGATCGTGCCGCGCGGGCAGCCGGGCGAACTCTGCACCCGCGGCTATTCGGTGATGCTGGGCTACTGGGACGAGGCGGCGCGGACGGCGGAGGCGGTCGACCCGGCACGGTGGATGCACACGGGCGACCTCGCCACCATCGACGAGGAGGGCTACTGCAACATCGTCGGCCGGATCAAGGACCTGGTGATCCGGGGCGGCGAGAACCTGTATCCGCGCGAGATCGAGGAGTTCCTCTACCGCCACCCGAAGATCCAGGACGTGCAGGTCTTCGGCGTGCCCGACCCACGCTATGGCGAGGAGCTCTGCGCCTGGATCCGCATCCGGCCGGGCGAGATGCTGACGGTGGAGGAGGTGCGCGGCTTCTGCGAGGGGCAGATCGCACACCAGAAGATCCCGAAATACGTGCAGTTCGTTAACGAATTTCCCATGACCGTGACCGGCAAGATCCAGAAATTCCTCATGCGCCGGCAGATGGAGGAGGAGCTGGGCCTGACGCGCCAGGAGACCGCCTGAGGGCGGGGCGGGCGGGTTGGTGGGGGATGCCACGATCCCGCTTGCGCCGGGGGGCGGCTTCGCCTTAACTCCTGTGCAAGACTGAAAAGAACGAGGAAGCATCCGGGTGGCCGACTACATCCTGGAGACCGAGGACATGACCAAGGAGTTCCGCGGATTCGCCGCGGTCTCCGGGGTGAACCTGCGCGTGCAACGCGGCAGCATCCATGGACTGATCGGCCCCAACGGGGCGGGCAAGACGACCTGCTTCAACCTGCTGACGAAGTTCCTCCAGCCGACACGCGGCCGCATCCGCTATAACGGCCGCGACATCACCGCGATGAAGCCCGCCGAGGTGGCCCGGCTGGGCCTCGTGCGCTCCTTCCAGATCTCGGCGGTCTTTCCCCACCTGACGGTGCTGGAGAACGTCCGCCTGGCCTTGCAGCGGGAGCGCGGCGGCTCCTTCGACTTCTGGCGGCGCGAATCCGTGCTCACCCGCTACGACGCCCGGGCGATGGAGCTGCTGGCCGAGGTCGGGTTGGCCAATGCCGCCGGGCTGACGGCGGGCTCGCTTTCCTATGGCCGCAAGCGGGCGCTGGAGATCGCCACCACCCTGGCGCTGGAACCGGAGATGATGCTCCTGGACGAGCCTACCGCCGGCATGACGCACGAGGACGTGGACCGCGTCACCGCCCTGGTGAAGCGCGTGGCCGCGGGCCGCACCGTGCTGATGGTGGAGCACAACCTGAAGGTGGTGGAGGGGCTCTGCGACCGGATCACCGTGCTGACACGCGGGCGCATCCTGGCGGAAGGTCCCTATGCCGAGGTCTCGCGCAACCCGGAGGTCGTGGCCGCCTATCTCGGCACCGACCCCACCATCGCCGGAGGCACCGCCCATGCCGCCTGAGGCCCTCTTGGAGGAACGCCCCGGCTCCGCCTCTTCCGGCGAGGCGCTGCTGAAGGTGCGCGGTCTGCAGGCCTGGTACGGCGAGAGCCACGTGCTGCACGGCATGGACTTCGACGTGCGGCCGGGCGAGGTGGCGACGCTGCTGGGCCGCAACGGCGCCGGCAAGACCACCACCCTGCGCAGCATCATGGGCCTCGTCGGGCGCCGCAGCGGCTCGGTGGGTTTCGAGGGGCGGGAGCTGATCCGCGCCCGGCCAGACGAGATCGGACGCGCCGGCATCGCCTATTGCCCGGAGGAGCGCGGCATCTTCGCCGCGCTGAACGTCACCGAGAACCTGATGCTGCCGCCGGTGGTGCGGCCGGGCGGGCTCGACATCCCGACCATCCACACGCTCTTCCCGAACCTGAAGGAACGGGCGAACAGCCCCGGCACGAAGCTCTCGGGCGGCGAGCAGCAGATGCTGGCCATCGCGCGCATCCTTCGCACCGGCGCGCCGCTGCTGCTGCTGGACGAGCCGACCGAGGGGCTGGCGCCGGTGATCGTGCAGCAGATCGGCGCCACGATCCGCGAGATCAAGGCGCGCGGCTTCACCGTGCTGCTGGTGGAGCAGAACTTCCGCTTCGCCCAGACCGTGGCCGACCGGCACTACGTGGTCGAGCATGGGAGGGTGGTGGACGGCTTCCGCAACGACGAGCTCGCCAGCGCGGCGGAGCGGCTGCAGGAATATCTCGGCGTCTGACCCCCGCCCCGCCCGGCTTTCCGGCGGGGCGGATGCAGGAAACGGGCGGCAACGCCGCCGGAAACCAACGAAAGCCAGGGAAACCCCAGGAATGACCCTATCCCGCCGCACGACCCTTCTCGGCGCAGCGACCCTGCCCGCCCTGGGGCTGCTGCCCTTCCGCCCGGCCCGGGCACAGGCCGGGGGCACGATCAAGATCGGTGTGCTGAACGACATGTCCGGCGTGTACCGCGACATTTCCGGCCCCACCTCCGTCGCCTGCGTGCGCCAGGCGGTGCAGGACAGCGGCATCGAGGCCAAGGGCGTGAAGGTCGAGGTCGTGGCCGCCGACCACCAGAACAAGCCGGATGTCGGCGCCAACGTCGCCCGCCAGTGGTTCGACCAGGACGGCGTGGACATGATCATCGACGTGCCCAACAGCGCCGTGGCGCTGGCGGTGAACAGCGTCGTGAAGGAGAAGAACAAGGTCTATGTCAACTCCACCGGTGGCACGACGGAGCTGACCGGCGGCCAGTGCTCGCCCAACACCGTCCACTGGACCTATGACACCTACATGCTCGCCAGGTCCACCGGCGGGGCGATGGTGAAGCAGGGCGGCGACAGCTGGTACTTCATCACCGCCGACTATGCCTTCGGCCATGACCTGGAAAGGAACACCACGAATTTCGTGAAGGAGGCCGGCGGCAAGGTGCTGGGCTCGGTGCGCCACCCGCTGCAGAGCACGGACTTCTCCTCCTTCCTTCTCCAGGCGCAGCAGAGCCGGGCCAAGGTGATCGGCCTCGCCAACGCCGGGACGGACACGATCAACGCGGTGAAGCAGGCCGCCGAGTTCGGCGTCACCCGCCGTGGCACCAAGATCGCCGTGCTGCTGATGTTCATCAACGACGTGCATGGCCTGGGGCTGAACGCCGCCCAGGGGCTGGTCTGCACGGAAAGCTTCTACTGGGACCTGAACGACCGCACCCGCGCCTTCACCAACCGGGTGAAGGGCTCGCTGAACGGCAACATGCCGGCCATGTCGCATGCCGGCTGCTATGCCGGGGCGCTGCACTACCTGAAGGTGGTGGCCGAGATGGGCGCCGCCGCCGCCAAGGCCTCGGGCGTGGAGACGGTGAAGCGCATGAAGGCCATGCCGACCGACGACGACTGCTTCGGCGCGGGCAAGATCCGCGAGGACGGGCGCAAGCTGCACCCGGCCTATCTCTTCGAGGTGAAGGCACCCGGCGACAGCAAGGGACCCTGGGACTACTACAAGCTGCTGGAGACCACCTCCGCCGAGGACGCCTGGCGGCCGCTCTCGGCCGGCGGCTGCCCGCTCGTCCGCTCCTGATCCCCCCGAGAGGGAGGGCTGGCCGGGAGGGCGCCGCGCCGCCCTCCCCCGCCTGCCCGCACTGAGAGGCACAAGATGGAAGACCTGTTGTTCCAGTTGGAGATGGGCCTGCCGCAGATCGTCCTGGGCCTCGTGAACGGCGCCTTCTACGCGCTTCTCTCGCTGGGCCTGGCGGTGATCTTCGGCATGCTGCATGTCATCAACTTCGCCCATGGGGCGCAGTTCATGATGGGCGCCTTCGTCGCCTGGATGCTGCTGAACTGGCTGGGCATCGGCTACTGGCCCGCGCTGATCCTTTCCCCCCTCATCATGGGCGTGCTGGGCGTGGTGATCGAGCGCCTGCTGATCCGCCGGGTTCAGGGGGCGGACCCGCTCTACGGCCTGCTGTTGACCTTCGGCCTCGCCCTGATGATCGAGGGCGTCTTCCGGCAGTATTTCGGCTCTTCCGGCATGCCCTACGCCCCGCCCGCCTCGCTCACCGGCATGCCGCTCGATCTCGGCTTCATGATCCTGCCGGTGTACCGCGCCTGGGTCGTGGTGGCCGCGCTGATCCTCTCGCTCGGCACCTGGCTGGTGATCGAGAAGTCGCGCCTCGGCGCCTATCTGCGCGCCGCCACCGAGAACGCCGCGCTGGTGCAGGCCTTCGGCGTCAACGTGCCGCGCCTCGTCACCCTGACCTATGCCGGCGGCGTGGCGCTGGCGGCGCTGGCGGGCGTGCTGGCGGCGCCGATCTACTCGGTGAACCCGCAGATGGGCTCCAGCCTCATCATCACCGTCTTCGCCGTGGTGGTGATCGGCGGCATGGGCTCCATCCTGGGCTCGGTCGTCACCGGCTTCGGCCTGGGGCTGGTGGAGGGGATGACCAAGGTCTTCTACCCCGAGGCCGCCTCCACCGTGATCTTCGTCGTCATGGCGATCGTGCTGCTGGTGCGGCCCGCCGGCCTGTTCGGGAGGGCCTGAACCATGTCCGCCAGTTCCACCGCGCCGCGCGACCTGAGCGCGCCGCCCACCATGCCGGGCCTGCTCGGCTTCAGCCGGGGCCAGGGCATCGCCCTGATCCTGCTGGTCGCCTTCCTGCTGGCGGGGCCCTTCGTCCTCTATCCCGTCTTCCTGATGAAGCTGCTCTGCTTCGCCCTCTTCGCCTGCGCCTTCAACCTGCTGATCGGCTATGTCGGCCTGCTCTCCTTCGGCCATGCCGCCTTCTTCGGCATGGGCGGCTACCTCGCCGCCCACGCGGCCAAGGTCTGGGGGCTGACGCCGGAGGTCTCGATCCTGGCCGGCGGCGTCGTCGGCGCCGTGCTGGGCCTCGCCTTCGGCTGGCTGGCGATCCGGCGGCAGGGCATCTACTTCGCCATGATCACCCTGGCCCTGGCGCAGATGGTCTTCTTCTTCTGCCTCCAGGCGCCCTTCACCCATGGCGAGGACGGCATCCAGTCCGTTCCGCGGGGGCGCCTCTTCGGGGTGATCGACCTCGCGCCGGACATGGCCATGTACTGGCTGGTGGCCGCGGTCTTCCTGATCGGCTTCCTGCTGATCCACCGCATCGTCCATTCTCCCTTCGGCCAGGTGCTGAAGGCGATCCGCGAGAACGAACCGCGCGCCACCTCGCTCGGCTACCGCGCCGACGACTACAAGCTGATGGCCTTCGTGCTCTCGGCGGCGCTGTCCGGCGTCGCGGGCGGCACCAAGTCGCTGGTCTTCGGCATCGCCACCCTCACCGATGTCCACTGGTCGATGAGCGGCGAGGTGGTGCTGATGACCCTGCTCGGCGGCCTCGGCACGCTGTTCGGCCCGGTGGTCGGCGCCGCGGTGATCGTGGCGATGCAGAACTACCTTGCCCCCTTCGGCGCCTGGGTGACGGTGATCCAGGGCGCCATCTTCGTCATCTGCGTCGTCGCCTTCCGCGCCGGCATCGTCGGCGAGATCGGGCGACTGCTGAAGACGAAGCTCTGAGGCTGGGCCTTGCGCCGTCCGGGGGACAAGGTGCCTGCTGACACCGGATCGCGCCGGAGAGCCATGCTTTCCGGCGGCGGATACGAACGGCGGGGTGCATGGATCATCGGCGGCGTCACGGTCCGGTGCCGGTGCTGGCCACTCCCTGCGCCTGCATGGGCCAGGGTCTTCCGCCCTGCCTGCCATCCCGGGCTTTAGGGTTTTAGAACCCGTTTCATAACGGCTGAGGCGGGGTGAGCGGCGGGAGTTCTGCGCGTTCGGAGGGTGTCTGACGTCCTTCGAGGTGGCCCATGTGGACCCCTGCCGCCCGCGCGCAGCTTGCGCGCGGCTCCCAGCCTTATGCAACGTGCCTAACCGATGCCGAGTGGGCCCTGGTCGAGCCCTTCTTGCCAAGCCCTGCAAAGACCGGACGACCCCGGTCCTGGCCGATGCGGCGGGTGGTCGATGCGATCCTCTACGTGCTCCGTACCGGCTGCGCCTGGGCGCATCTGCCCCGCGACTTCCCGCCGCCCGGGACCGTGCACCGTTGGTTCCTGCGCCTCTCGCGCCGGGGCACCTTCGAGCGACTGGCGCACGCCCTCATCATGGCCGACCGCGAGCGGGTCGGCCGAGAGGCCTCACCGACAGCGGCGGTGTTGGACGCCCAATCCGTCCGCTCGGGCGGTGTCGGCGTGAAAGGTGTCCGCGGCTACGATGCCGGGAAGAAGGTGACGGGCCGCAAGCGCCACGCCCTGGTGGACACGGACGGTAGGCTCCTGCTCGCCGCCATCTCGCCCGCCTGCCTGCATGACAGCCGAGGGGGTGCGGCCCTCCTGGCCATGTCGCGCCGCCCTTGGCCGTTCCTGGCCCGCTGCTTCGCCGACCGCGCCTACGCCGGTCCGCGGGTCGCCCGAGCCTCCCCCGTCGCCGTTACCATCATCGGCAGCGCACCCGGCCAGAAAGGCTTCGCCGTGCAACCCAGGCGCTGGGTGGTGGAGAGGTCCTTCGCTTGGTTCGGCCGCTGCCGACGCCTCGCTCGCGATCACGAGGCCACCGTCGGTTCCGCCGTCGCCTTCTTCACCCTCGCCGCCGCCATGATCCTCGTCCGGCGTCTGGCTCAGCCGTTATGAAACGGGGTCTTAGCTCGACTTTGGCCATCTGAGGCAGGCGTAGGCGGCGAGGCGGGTGACTGGCTAGGCTGGCGTGTCCCCGCCAAGAGACGCCGCCATGCTTCACCTGCCATCCCGCTTCGCCGCGGTGATCCTGAGCTTTGCGCCGCTGTTTTTCCAGCGCAGCTGGCAACACGCGGAGGTGCTGCTGATCGGGGCTATCCTGGCACCCGGCAAACGTACGGTGACCAGCCTGTTGCAGATCAGCGGGCTCGCGCAGGAGCGGCGCTTCGTGAACTATCATCGGGTGCTCAACCGGGCGGTCTGGAGCCCCCGGGCAGCATCGCGTCTTCTGCTGGCGCACCTGATCACAGCCTTCGCGCCGGATGGGCCGGTCATTCTGGGCATTGACGACACGATTGAGCGGCGCCGTGGCAAGCGGATTGCGGCCATGGGCATCTACCGCGACCCGGTACGCTCCAGCCACGGCCACTTCGTAAAGGCTTCTGGCCTGCGTTGGATCAGCCTGATGCTCTTGGCACCTGTTCCCTGGGCCGGTCGGGTTTGGGCGCTGCCGTTCCTGTCCGCGCTGGCGCCCTCGGAACGGTTTTGTCGCGACCAGGGACAGCGGCACAAGAAGCTCACCGACTGGGCCCGCCAAATGATCCTGCAGACACGCCGCTGGCTTCCTGGGCGGGACATCGTGCTGGTCGGCGACAGCGGCTTTGCAGCCCTGGAACTGCTGGCTGCGCTGACCCGGCACAGGATCACCGGGGTCACGCGCCTGCGGCTCGATGCCGCGCTCTATGACCCGGCGCCACCCCGGCTGCCTGGCACCAATGGTCGGCCCCGTACCAAAGGGGCGCGCCGGCCCAACCTGGCGGAGGTGCTGGTCCGCACCGATACATGCTGGCAGCGCATGGTGGTCCCCCGCTGGTACGGTGGGGGCGAGCGTCACGTCGAGATCTGCTCGGCCACTGCCGTGTGGCGTCATGGCGGGATGCCCATCGTGCCGATCCGCTGGGTGCTGGTCCGCGATCCTCATCGCCGGTTCGAGCCGCAGGCCCTGCTGTGCACCGAGCCTGATCGAACGCCGGAGCAGATCCTGTTCTGGTTCATCCAGCGCTGGCAACTGGAGGTGACCTTCCAGGAGACCAGGGTGCATCTTGGGGTCGAGACTCAGCGACAGTGGTCGGACCTCGCCATCGCCCGCACCACGCCATGCCTGCTCGGGCTGTTCTCCCTCGTCACCCTCCTGGCCGCCCAGCTCAGAACCTCAGAACGCAGAGCCGCAATGAGCAGCGCCTGGTACCGCAAGGACCGTCCGACCTTCAGTGACACCCTCGCCGCCGTGCGGCGGCACATCTGGCGTGAGCAAGGTTTCCTCACATCCCGGCACAGCGGTCACAGCACAAAACCTCGGCGAGCGCTCCAGCACGCCTGGGCTTACGCCATCTGCCACGCCGCGTGATGGCCAAAGTCGAGCTTAGGACTTTAGGTTTTTAGCCCTTTATCCGTCCGGATGGATGTTGGGCCTCGCCCCGTGGCGCGAGCGGATGTCGCCTGGGTTCGCACCTCCAGGGACCGGGCCAGAGCGGTGTGATGTTGATTATATTCCTATATCCTGAGCCGGGCCTGGGAAGCAAGAGACATTGGGCGCGCGGCGGGATCGAACCTTCGGGCTGACGGTCACCGCTCGTGCCAGCTCATCGGGTCCAGGGCGCGCAGCGTCCTGGCGGTGAGGGGGTTCCGGGGCGAGAGGCGGAGCCTCTCCCCCGGGGGCAGGCCAAGGGGCACGACGCCGCCTTCATCCCCGCGCCCCTGGCCGCAGATGCTCCGCCAGGAAATCCACCAGGACGCGGATGCGGGCTGGCATGGTGGCGCCGCCGACGAAGACCGCGTGGATGCTTTCCCGGTCCTGCGGATTGTATTTCTCCAGCAGCGGCACCAGCCGTCCGGCGGCGATCTCGTCATCGATATGGAAATGGCCGACGCGGGTGATGCCGACGCCTTGCAGGGCGAGCTGCACCAGGGTCTCGCCGTTGTTCGCGGTCATGTTGCCGGAAACCCGCATCAGATAGTCCCGCCCACCCTCGCGAAAGGGCCAGCCGGGCTCGATGCGGCGGAAGCTGAAATCGAGGCAGTTGTGCCGGGCGAGATCGGCCGGCCGGCGCGGCACCCCCGCGCGGGCGAGGTATTCCGGCGAGGCCACCACGCTGCGCCCGGTATCCCCCAGCTTCCGGGCGGAAAGCGGGCTGTCGGCCAGCGGCCCGAAGCGGACGGCGACATCGGCGCGGCCGCCGAGCACGTCGGCGATCTGGTCGTTGATGTCGATCTCCACGCTGATGCCGGGATAGCGCTCCACGAAGGCCCCTAGCAGCGGCACGATCACCATCCGCCCATGCGCCATGGAGGTGCTGACCCGCACCCGCCCGCGTGGCGAGGCCTGGTCGGCGATGCCGCTTTCCACCTCGTCGAGGTCGGCCAGGATGCGGGTCGCGGCACGGAGATAGGCCTCCCCCTCGGCGGTCAGCCGCAGCCGGCGCGTCGTGCGCACCAGCAGGCGCACGCCCAGCCGTGCCTCGATGCGGGCGACGATGCGGCTGACGGCCGAGGGGGTGAGGCCCAGCGTACGGGCGGCGCCTGACAGGCTGCCTTCCCGCGCCACCGTGGCGAAGGCCTCCATCTCCCCCGCCCGATCTGTCCTTTCACGCGGCATCTGTGCCTCCGGCGCAAAGATCCTGGTCCGCCATCCCTACTACCGCGATGCACCAAAGCCGACCAAGTGCCGCGGCGGAACAATCCGGACCCTGTCCCATGAGTCTCAACCCACCGCTCCTGGCGCTGGCCATCGGTGCCTTCGGCATCGGCGTCACGGAATTCGCCCCGATGGGCATGCTGCCGGTGATCGCCGGCGACCTCGGCGTCTCCATCCCCAGGGCGGGGCTGCTGGTCAGCGCCTATGCGATGGGCGTGCTCCTCGGCGCGCCCCTGATGACGCTCGCCTTCGCCCGGATGCCGCGCCGGCGCCTGCTGATCGGGCTGATGGGCATCTTCACCCTCGGCAACATCCTGTCCGCCCTGGCGGGCGGCTACGGCATGCTGCTTCTCGCCCGCATCATCACCTCCCTCAACCATGGCGCCTTCTTCGGCGTGGGTGCGGTGGTGGCGGCCGGCCTCGTCCCGCCCGAGCGGCGCGCGGCGGCCGTCGCCGCCATGTTCTCGGGCCTGACCATCGCCACGATCGGCGGCGTGCCGCTGGCCACCTGGGCTGGCGAGGCGGTGGGCTGGCGCATCGCCTTCTGGGGCATCGCGGCGGTGGGCGTCCTCGCCATGATCGCGCTGCGCCTCTCCCTGCCGCCGCTGCCGGCCGAGGCCGGGGCCGACATGCGGGCGGAGCTTCGGGTGCTGCGGCGCGGGCCGGTACTGGCCGCGCTGGGCCTGACCGTGCTGGGCGCCAGCGCCATGTTCACCGTCTTCACCTATATCGCCCCCATCCTGCGCGGCGAGACGGGGGCGGGCGCGGGTTTCGTGACGGCGATGCTGGTCGTCTACGGCCTCGGCCTCGCCGCCGGGAACTGGCTGGGAGGCCGCCTGGCCGACCGTTCCATGGACGGCACGCTGATCGGTTCCCTGGCCGCGCTGGTGGTCCTGCTGCTGCTCTTCGCCGCCGGGATGCGCTGGGAGGCGACTGCGGCGCCGCTGATCTTCCTCTGGGGCGTGGCCAGCTTCGCCATCGTCCCGCCGTTGCAGATGCGGGTCGTGGCCACCGCCGCCGAGGCGCCGAACCTCGCCTCGGCGATGAACATCGGTGCCTTCAACCTGGGCAATGCCATCGGCGCGGCGCTCGGTGGCGGGGTGCTCGATGCCGGACTCGGCTATCCGGCGATCTCGGTCGCCGGGGCGGCCATGGCGGCGTCCGGCCTCGCCATGATGCTCCTTCTGCGACGCCGGCGTCCGGTTCCCGCCATGGCCTGCGGCTGATCCGGGCCGCGTTCCTCCGGCGGCATCGCCGGGGGAGTCTCGCCCCGCCCCCTCTCCGCCGGGGACCGAAGCCAATCCCCGGCCCCCGGGGCTTGCATCGACTCCGTGCGATCACCGTCCGTCCGTGGCCTGCCCCCCCCCCAAGAACAGGTGGAAACGCGGGGCGCCGCCTCAGCCCAGCAGGGCGATGCTGCCCAGGGTGGCGATCCCGGAATCCCGGAACCCCTCCAAGGCGACCTCCAGCGTGTCCCCGCCCCCGGGCAGCGGCGCGGCGATGCCACGGCAGGCATCGAGGATCACCACCGCCTCGAAACCCAGCGCCACCGCATCCCGCGCCGTGGCCGCGACGCAGAAATCCGTGGCCAGGCCGCACAGGAAGACGCGCCGCACGCCCAGGGCGCGCAGATAGCCGGGGAGGCCCGTGCCGGTTTCGCGGTCGTTCTCGGTGAAGCCGCTGTAGCTGTCCACCTCCCGCCGCATCCCCTTGCGGAAGATCGCCTGCAAGGGCCGCGTCTCCAGCGCCGGATGCAGGGCCGCACCGGGCGTGCCCTGCACGCAGTGGTCCGGCCACAGCGTCTGCGGGCCATAGGGGAAATCCACCATCTCGAAGGGCGCGCGGCCGGGATGCCGGCTGGCGAAGGAGAGATGGTCCGGCGGATGCCAGTCCTGCGTCGCCACCACCCGGCCGAAGCGCGGCATCAGCGCATTGGCCAGCGGCAGGATCGCGTCGCCATCGGGGACGGGAAGCGCGCCGCCCGGCATGAAATCGGGCTGCACGTCCACCACGATCAGGACATCGGTTTCCGGGTTCGGCGAGAGCGGCGTCGCGGACATGCCGACAGCTTCCCGCGCACGGCCCCCGCCGTCCAGCCTTCGCCCCGGATGCCCGGAGAGAGCTGCCCCGGCGGCGGGACCCTGTCCGCCCCGTGGCGCCGGACACCTTGCTGCTCTTCACGGCCAGCCAGCCCCTGCGACGGCCTGAAGCAATGCCTGGGCTTCTTCCACGGCCCCGGGCGCACGCAAATTGCGACATTCCGGCTGTCAGCGGAATTTTCCGTCGCAGCACTCATGCCGCACCCGCAAGAACCGGAAGCCCCCGTCCAGGCCCAGGATCGCATCCGTGCCATGCCGCATGCGCGAAGCGGCTGGCTTTCGCACCCGCGCGGACCTCAATAGGAAGGGAGGCGAGGTTACCGGTTGAGGGGTTCGGACGATGGACGACGTGGCCAAGATGACGCCCAAGGATTCGCGCACCGCGCGTGTCACGGCGGAGGAGGCTCTCGCCCTCCATGCCGAGGGCAAGCCGGGCAAGCTGGAGATCCGGCTCACCAAGCCGCTGATCACGGCGCGCGACCTGAGCCTCGCCTATTCCCCCGGCGTGGCCGAGCCCTGCCTGCACATCCATCGCGACCCGGCGCTGGCCTATGACTACACGGCCAAGGGCAACATGGTGGCGGTGATCTCCAACGGCACCGCCGTGCTCGGCCTGGGCAACCTGGGCGCGCTCGCCTCCAAGCCGGTGATGGAGGGCAAGGCCGCCCTGTTCAAGCGCTTCGCCGACGTGGACGCGGTGGACCTGTGCCTGAACACCGAGGACGTGGACGAGTTCGTCAACTGCGTGCGCTTCCTGGGCCCGTCCTTCGGCGGCATCAACCTGGAGGACATCAAGGCGCCCGAGTGCTTCGTCATCGAGCAGCGGCTGCGCGAGCTGATGGACATCCCCGTCTTCCATGACGACCAGCACGGCACCGCCATCGTCGCCGCCGCCGGGCTGATCAATGCCTGCCACCTGACGGGCCGCGACCTGAGGACCACGAGGCTGGTGATCAACGGCGCCGGCTCCGCCGCCATCGCCTGCGCCGAGCTGGTGAAGGCGATGGGCATGCGCCCCGAGAACATCACCATGTGCGACACCAAGGGCGTGCTGTACCGGGGCCGCACCAACGGCATGAACCAGTGGAAGTCGGCCTATGCCATCGACACCGCGGCCCGCACCCTGTCGGATGCCATGGCCGGGGCGGATGCCTTCTTCGGCCTGTCCGTGAAGGGCGCGGTGACGCAGGACATGGTCCGCTCCATGGCGGACAAGCCGATCATCTTCGCCATGGCCAATCCGGACCCGGAGATCACCCCGGACGAGGCGAAGGCCGCCAAGCCCGACGCCATCGTCGCCACCGGCCGCTCCGACTATCCGAACCAGGTCAACAACGTCCTGGGCTTCCCCTTCATCTTCCGCGGCGCGCTGGACGTGCGGGCCAGCACCATCAACGACAGCATGAAGGTCGCCGCCGCCGAGGCGCTGGCCATGCTGGCGCGCGAGGACGTGCCGGAGGAGGTGGCCGCCGGCAGCGCGCTGCGCTTCGGGCCGGAATACATCATCCCCAACGCCTTCGACCCGCGCCTGATCTCCCATGTCTCGCCCGCCGTGGCCAAGGCGGCGATGGAGAGCGGCGTGGCGCGCCGCCCGATCGAGGACCTGCGCCGCTACACCCGCGGCCTGACCGGGCGGCTGGATGCGGCGGCGGGGGCGCTGGAGGCGATCACCGAGCGCGTCCGCGCCAACCCGAAGCGCGTCGTCTTCGCCGAGGGCGAGGAGGAGAAGGTGCTGCGCGCCGCCATCGCCTTCCGCAACGCGGGCTATGGCACACCCGTGCTGGTGGGGCGGGAGGACCGCATCATGGCCACCGCCGGCGCCCTCGGCCTGCCCTTCCCGGAGGGCGTGGAGATCCACAACGCCGCGCTGTCCGACAGCAACCGCCGCTATGCCGAGTACCTGTACGAGCGCAAGCAGCGCCAGGGCTTCCTGTTCCGCGACTGCCAGCGCGCGGTGAACCAGGACCGCCACGTCTTCGCCGCCTGCATGGTGGCGCTGGGCGACGCCGATGCCATGGTGACGGGCACCACCCGCTCCTACATCGAGACGCTGAAGGGCGTGACCATGGCGCTGGGCAAGGCCGCCGTGCCGGAAGGCTCGGAGGAGAGCGTGCTCTTCGGCCTGACCCTGATGCTGACCCGTGCCCGCGGCACGGTGCTGATCGCCGACACGGCGATCCATCCGCGCCCCGAGGCGGGGACCCTGGCCGCCATCGCCACCCAGTCCGCCGCGGCGGCCAAGCGCCTGGGGCTGGAGCCGCGCGTGGCCTTCCTCAGCTTCTCGAACTTCGGCGACGCGCGCACCTCCATCCCCACCAACATCCGCGATGCCGTGAAGCTGCTGGACGAGCGCGGGGCGGATTTCGAGTATGACGGGGAGATGACCGCCGACGTGGCGCTCGACCCCGCGCTGCGCTCCCTCTACCCCTTCTGCCGGCTGAACGGCCCGGCGAACGTGCTGATCATGCCGGGGCTGCACGCCGCCCATATCCTCAGCAAGGCGGTGCCGCGCCTGACCAGCGCCACCACCATCGGCCCGGTGCTGATGGGGCTGGAGAAGCCGGCCCAGATCGTGCCGATCTCGGCGGGCGTGAACCAGATCCTGGACATGGCCTGCCTGGCCGCGCACGACGCCATCGGCCGGTAGGCGAGAGGGCTCCGGGCGGGCATCAGGCCCGCCCACGCGAAAACCCCCGGCCTGGAAGATCCAGGCCGGGGGTTTTTCGTCTTCCGTCCGCCTCCCGGCCGCCTCGCCGCGAAGGGCGCCGCCAGCCGGACAGGGCGGGGTCAGAAGTTCTGCAGGCTCGCCATCTGGACGGGCCGGACCTCGACCATGACGACACCGGCATCGATCATGCCCAGCGCCTCGGCGGTGGCCGGGCTCAGGTCGATCACGCGGTTGCCGACATAGGGGCCACGATCCTCGATCTTCACCGTCGCGGTGCGCCCGTTCTGCAGGTTCGTCACCTGCACGGTCGTGCCGAGCGGCAGGGTGCGGCTCGCCGCGGAATTGGAATCCCGGTCGAAACGCTCGCCATTGGCCATCTTCCGGCCATGGAACCGGTCGGCGTAATAGGAGGCGGGACCACGCTGGACCTTCATCCCCTTCCTGGCGGAAACGGCGGGCTCAAGGCGCATCACCACTTCCTCGGGCCCTTCGTTCGCCCGGGCCATGCCCGGCGCAACCGACAGGGCCACCCCCAGACCCAGGCACGCTGCCAGCACTGTCTTACCCCTCACGCCCCTACGCCGCTCCTCTGTCGCGCAGGGGCGGGCATGGCGGGTTTAAATTTTTCGCGCAATCTTGAAACGCAAAACTGTTTCTGATCCGTTTTTAATATGGAAACCGGATCATTGAGCGGCGCGGATGATGATTCCCGCGGAGGTTGAAATGCAACCGCGCACCGAGAGCTTCAGATGGGGGGTGTCGCCGGGGTCGATCGGCAGGGGCCAGATCCCCTGACCGGCAAAGGGCGGCAGGTCCACGAAACGGTCGAGCAAGCCGCTCCCTGGCTCGTAGTCCATCGGCAGCGGCGCGTGCCCGGCCGCCTCCAGGCGCCGCATCAGCGTCTCCAGGTGGCGGCGCCGGAATAGTACGGTCTTGCCCTTCTCCACCCCCGGCCCGTCGTCGAGCAGGTTGAACTCCGTGGTATGCACGGCCACGCCCCCGGGCTTCAGGCAGCGCATGGCCCGCAGCACGAAGTCCAGCCCGGCCTCCACCGTACCCAGATGCTCGAAGGAGCAGACGGACCAGACGAAGTCGAACTCGCCCCGCATCAGCTCGGCCGGGATATGGGCCATGTCCACCGGCCGGAACGCCACGCGCGCCTCGAAATCCTCGCGCCCGATCAGATGCGGGTGGAACAGGTGCTCCCGCGCCGACATGTGCTGCGCGGTCCGGATCCATTCCCGCGCGCGCGGGTCGCCCGCCGGCAGGTCGGTGGCCAGCACCTCCACCCCGTCGGCGGCGAAGATGCAGGGCAGCAGTTCCTCCCCCACCGCGAAGCCCAGGCCGCGCCGCCCCGGCGCCAGCATCCCGGCCTCCCAGAGTGCCTGGGGCACGAAGCAGTCCTCCCAGACCTTCCGGTGATAGAGGGGCGCGATGTGCTGCCGGGCGCACCAGTGGTGCAGCCAGGGCGCCTCGACGTCAGCCTGGCGGCAGAGGCGCCCGGTCAGCCCGGCAGGCCGGGGCTCGCCCGGCGCCGCCATGCCATAGCCGGCCAGCCCCGCCTCATAGGCCCGGCGCGCCAGCAGGGAGCCCAGGATCTTGGTGTTCCAGGCAGCCAGCGCGGCCTCGCGCCGGCGCACCCGCCCCATCGACAACCAGCGAAACACCCGTGGCCCGCCCTCGCTCCGTCAGAAGAGCCTGTGTGCCCGTTTCGCGCAGGCCGGGAAAGTCTGCCCCTTCCTCCTCGCGCAGCGCGACTTGGCACCTGGAGGCGGTCTTTTCCGTCATGGCGCTTGCCTCCCCGCCGCGGTGCGCGGCCATGGCGCTTTTGGCCATGGCAGGCAGAGGGGCCTGGCAGGGCCGGGGCACCGCCCCGGCCGCCTTGCCTCCGCAGGACGCCGTCCGGGGATCAGCGGCTCGGATAGGTCCGGGGATAGGTGATCTGGTCCGGCGGGCCCGGCGCGCGGATGGGGCCGCTGCGGCCGCAGGCGGCGAGCGCCAGGGAGGCTGCGAGCAGGAGCAGGGCGGCCCGCATCATGCGAGCCGCGCCTTCCATTCCGCCGCCATGGCCGCGACATTGGCCGGGGCCGTGCCGCCATAGGAGGTGCGGGAGTTCACCGAGGCCTCGACGCTCAGCACGTCATAGACGCCCTGGTGGATGCGCGGCTCGGCGCTGCGCAGGTCTTCGAGCGAGAGCCCGGCGAGGTCCACGTCCTTCTGCTCCGCCAGGGCGACGAGGCGGCCGGTGACGTGGTGGGCGTCCCGGAAGGGCAGCTTCAGTTCCCGCACCAGCCAGTCGGCAAGGTCGGTGGCGGTGGAGAACCCCGCCCCGGCGGCCGCCTTCAGCCGCGCCATGTCCGGCCGCATGTCCCGCACCATGCCGGCGGTGGCGGCCAGCGACAGGGACAGCGAGGCGGCGGCGTCGAAGATGCCTTCCTTGTCCTCCTGCATGTCCTTGCCATAGGTCAGCGGCAGGCCCTTCATCACCGTCAGCAGCCCGACCAGCGCCCCGGTGATGCGGCCCGGCTTGGCCCGCACCAGCTCCGCCGCATCCGGGTTGCGCTTCTGCGGCATGATCGAGGAGCCGGTCGTATAGGCGTCGGTCAGGCGGACGAAGCCGAAATACGGGTTCGTCCAGATCACGAATTCCTCGGCCAGCCGCGAGAGATGCACGGCGCAGATGGCGCAAGCCGAGAGGAACTCCAGCGCATAGTCGCGCGAGGCCACCGAATCCAGGCTGTTGCGGGTCGGCCCGTCGAAGCCCAGCGCCGCCGCCGTCATGTGCCGGTCGATCGGGAAGCCGGTGCCGCAGAGCGCGGCGGCGCCGAGCGGGCTTTCGTTCATCCGGGCGCGGCAGTCGGCGAGGCGCGAGCGGTCGCGCGACAGCATCTCGACATAGGCCAGCAGGTGGTGCCCCAGCGTGGTGGGCTGCGCCGGCTGCAAATGGGTGAAGCCCGGCATCACCGTGGCGGCGTGCTCCGAGGCCCGTTCCACCAGCGCCCGCATCGTGTCGGCGATCTGCGCATCGAGTCCGTCGATGGCGTCGCGGGTCCAGAGCCGGACATCCAGCGCCACCTGGTCGTTGCGCGACCGGGCCGTATGCAGGCGCTTGCCGGCCTCGCCGATGCGCTCGGTCAGGCGGGCCTCCACATTCATGTGGATGTCCTCCAGCGCCTCGGAGAAGGGGAACTCGCCGCGCTCGATCTCCCCGGCGATGGCCTCCAGCCCGTCGCGGATGCTAGTCTCGTCCTCCGGGGAGATGATTCCCACATGGGCGAGCATGGCGGCATGGGCGAGGCTGCCGCGGATGTCCTGGCGCCACATCTCCCGGTCGAAGCCGATCGAGGCGTTGATGGCCTGCATGACCGCCGAGGGCCCGCCCGCATAGCGGCCGCCCCACTGACTGTTGCTGTTGCTGGACACGAGTGGAGGACTTCCCGTGCTGAGGATCGGACGCCGCCAAGCCCTTTTCGCCACGCTGACGGCCGGGACCTCGGCAGGGGCAGTGTTGAGCATGGCCCTCCCGCCCCGTCCAGCCTCCGCGCAAGGATCGGCCCTGTTGGGCCAGCTGGTCGAGGGGCCGCCCCGGGCGCTGCCGGAGCTTTCCTTCACCGATGAGGAGGGCACGCGGAAGAGCGTGGCCGATTTCGCCGGCAAGGGGCTGGTGGTGAATTTCTGGGCCACCTGGTGCGCCCCCTGCGTGGAGGAGATGCCCTCCCTCGACCGCCTCCAGGAGTTGGTGGAGCGGGAAGGCATCCTGGTCCTGCCGCTGTCCTCCGACCGGGGCGGCGCGTCCCAGGTGCGCGGCTTCTATGCCCGGACGCGGGTGAGGAACCTGGATATCTGGCTGGACCCGCAGGGGGCCGCCGGGCGGGCGCTCGGCGTGCGCGGGCTGCCGACCACGCTGGTGCTGGACCGGCAGGGGCGGGAGGTGGCCCGGCTGGAAGGCTCCGCCGACTGGAGCGCGCCGGAGAAGCTGGAAGCCATACGCCGCCTGCTCGCCGCCCCGGCACCGGAACGCCCCACTTCCACGTGAGGCACCCTCCGCCCCGGCATCCCGGCGGGCGGGCGAACGTCTTCATGACGACAACCACGCAAGGAGAAGGCGAGGCGATGGCCGAACCCGAGGTGAAGGTCGAGGGCGACAGCGAGGCCGCCGTGGCCCTGGTCCTGTTGCAGCTCATCATGAAATCGGAGCCGGACCCGTCGCGCTGCGACCGGGACTGGATCCTGTCCACCTATGCCGACTGCCTCGCCGTCGTGAACGGGGCGGAGGTCGAATACGAGGACGAGGAAGAGGACGGGGAGGAGGAAGCCAGGGAGGGCTGAGCCCTCCCGGCGCCCGCGGGGATCAGCCGGAACCGTGCGGCGGTGGAGAGGCCCCCGGAATCAGCGGAAGCGCGCCGGGGAGAAAGGCGCGACCGGGATCTCCGGCGCTCGTCCGGCCACCATCTGCGCCACCAGCCGCCCGGTGCGCGGCCCGGCCACCAGCCCGACATGGCCATGGCCGAAGGCATGGATCACATCCGGCGAGCGGCGCGAGGGGCCGAGGCAGGGCATGCCGTCCGGCGTCGAGGGGCGGTGGCCCATCCAGACCTCCACCCGCTCCGCCGGCAGGTCGCGCGGCAGGCCGGGAAAGGATTTCAGCAGGTGATCGCGCAGGATCTCCGCGCGCCGCCAGTCGGGGGCGGCGTCCAGCCCCGCGATCTCCACCTGCCCGGCGCAGCGCAGCCCGCCGCGCGTCAGGGTGATGGCCATCTTGCCGTCCGAGGGCATGAGCGGATGGCGTGGCGACACCTCCGGATCGCGCAGCACGGCGTGGTAGCCGCGCTCCGTTTCCAGCGGCACGTAATCCCCCACCGCCGCGGCGAGGCGCCGGGAACGCGCGCCCGCGCTGATCACCGCCGCGTCGCAGGCGATCTCGCCCGCCGGCGTGCCCACCGCGGTCAGCCGTTCGCCATCGATGCGGAAGCCCGTGGCGCAGGTTCGCAGCAGTGCCGCGCCCTGCGCCTGGGCCTGCGCCACCAGCGCCGCCACCAGCCCGCCGGGGTCGGTGCAGTGCCCGCCCTCCTCGACCAGCACGCCGAAGCCGTAGCGGTGCGACAGCTCGGGCTCGCGCTGGTGCAGTTCCTCCGCCGAGAGCTCGACCCACCGGATGCCGACCTGCCGCCGGATGCGCCAGCCCATCGCCTCGGCCTCGAACTCGGCCCGCGACGGGTAGATGTAGATGTCGCCGCGCTGCTGCACGAGGCCGCCGACCCCGGATTCCTCCGCCAGCCGCCGGTGCAGCGCCGGCGCGTCATGCAGCAGCGGCGCCATCGCCCGCGCCACGCGCAGCACGCGCTCCTCCGTCCAGCCCGCCGCCAGGTAGCGCGCCAGCCAGGGCGCCACCTTCGGGAAGTACTTCCAGCGGATCGCCAGCGGCCCCAGCGGGTCGCGCAGATAGCCCGGCACCTTGCGCCACACCCCCGGCCCGGCCGGCGGGATCACCGACTGCACCGAGAGCCAGCAGCCGTTGCCGTAGCTCGCCGCCTGTGGCCCGCCCGGATCGCCCGGCTCCAGGATCGTCACGCGGTGCCCGTCGCGCAGCAGCTCCAGCGCCGAGGCCGCGCCCACGATCCCCGCCCCGATCACCACGACATGTCGACTCATCGGTCTCGCACTTCCATCCGTCGCTCTCTCGGGGGAAGGCTCCGCCTTCCCCCGGACCTTCCACTCGTGGCGCTTCCCGCCGCCGGCGGTTGCGGGCACCACACGGCGCCATGCCCGATCAATCGTCCTTCACCGGACCACCCGCGTCAGAGCGGCGCCCCTTCCGGCATGTCGCGCCCGACCGAGAGCGCCCGCGGGTCGAGGAAGCAGTGGATCACCGCCGGCAGGCCGGAGGCCAGGGCACGCTCGAAGGCCGGGGCGAATTCCGCCGTGCTGCGCACCGTCTCGCCATGGCCGCCGAAGGCGCGGGCATAGGCGGCGAAGTCCGGGTTCCGCAGCTTCGTCGCGGAAACGCGGCCGGGATACTCGCGCTCCTGATGCATGCGGATGGTGCCGTACATGCCGTTGTCCACCACCACGGTGATGCTGGCGATGCCGTGCTGCACGGCGGTCGCGATCTCCTGGCCCGTCATCAGGAAGTCGCCGTCGCCCGCGATGCAGAGCGCGATCGCATCGGGCCGCACGCGCTTGGCCATGATCGCCGCCGGCACGCCATAGCCCATGGAGCCGGAGGTGGGCGCGAGCTGCGTGCCGAGCCGCGAGAAGCGGTAGTGCCGGTGCATCCAGCCGGCGAAGTTGCCGGCGCCGTTGCACAGCGCGCTGTCGCCCGGCAGGCGCTCGCGCAGCCAGGCCATCACCTCGCCGTACTGGAAGTCGCCCGGGAGCCGGCGCGGCGTTTCCGACCAGGCGAGGTAGTCGGCATGGCCCTGGCGCGCATCCTCCGCCCAGGGGATGGAGGCGGGCGGCGCGAGATCGCCCAGCGCGGCGCAGAAGGCACGCGGGCCGGACTGGACGGCGAGCGTGGGCACATAAACGCGGCCGAGCTCCTCCGCGCCCGGATGCACATGCACGAGCGCCTGCCTCGGCACGGGAATGTCGAGCAGCGTGTAGGAAGAGGACGGCATCTCCGACATCCGCCCGCCCAGCAGCAGGATCAGGTCGGCCTCCTTCACCCGCGCCGCCAGCTTCGGCGAGGGACCGATGCCGAGATCGCCCACATAGAACGGATGGTCCCAGCGCATCCGGTCGGCGCGGCGGAAGGAGGTGCAGGTGGCGAGGCTCCAGCGCCCGGCGAAGTCGCCATAGGCGTCCACCGCCGCCTGGTCCCAGCCGGTGCCGCCCAGGATGGCCAGCGGCCGCTTCGCCGCGCGCAGCATCCCGCCCAGCCGCTCCATGTCGGCGGGCAGCGGCGCGGCCTGGGCCGGCTCCACGCGCGGCGCGTCGGGCACGTCGGCCGTCTCGACCAGCATGTCCTCTGGCAGGGCGATGACCACCGGGCCGGGGCGGCCCTGCATCGCCACGCGGAAGGCGCGGGACACGATCTCCGGCACGCGGTCGGGCGTGTCGATCTCGGTCGTCCATTTGCACATGGTGCCGAAGACGGCGCGGTAGTCGAGCTCCTGGAAGGCCTCGCGCTCCCGCATCTCGCGTGCGATCTGGCCGACGAACAGGATCATCGGCGTCGAATCCTGCATGGCGATGTGCACGCCGCAGGAGGCGTTGGTGGCGCCCGGCCCGCGCGTCACGAAGCAGATGCCGGGCCGCCCCGTCATCTTGCCGCAGGCCTCGGCCATGATCGCCGCACCGCCTTCCTGGCGGCAGGTGATCACGTCGATGCTGGCACCGTGCAGCGCGTCCAGCACGGCGAGGTAGCTTTCGCCCGGCACGCAGGTGACATGCTCCACGCCCTGGGCCACGAGCTGGTCGACGAGGATCTGTCCTCCGGTCCGCGCGCTCATTTCCGGTTCTCCCGCTGGATACGGCGGCAATGTTCGAGCGCCGCCTCGATCAGGTTGTCGCTGGCCTCCGGCGTGCGGAAGGCGGAATGGGCCGAAAGGGTCACGTTCGGCAGCTTCGTCAGGGGATGGTTGGGCGGCAGCGGCTCGACGGCGAAGACATCGAGCCCGGCATGGGCGAGCTTGCCCGAGCCCAGCGCGTCCATCATCGCGTTCTCGTCCACCACGGCGCCGCGCGCGGTGTTGACCAGGATGGCGCCGTCGCGCATCGCGGCGATCCGCTCGCGCGACAGGAAGCCGCGCGTGCCGTCGTTCAGCAGCAGATGCACGGAAAGCACGTGGCTCTCGGCCAGCAGCCGCTCCAGCGGCACGAACTCCACCCCCTCGCCGTCGCGCGGCGTGCGGTTCCAGGCGATCACCTTCATGCCGATGCCGCGTGCCAGCCGCGCCATCTCCGCCCCGATGCCGCCATAGCCCAGCAGGCCCAGCGTCTTGCCGGTGAGCTGCATGCCCTCCATCCGCAGCCACTGGCCGCCGCGCATGGCGCCGTCCATCGCCGCCAGGCTCTTGGCGGCCGCCCACATCAGGGCGAAGGCCATCTCGGCCACGGCGGTGTCGCCATAGCCCTTGATGATGTGCACGGAGATTCCGCGCGCCGCCTCCAGTTCCTCCGGATTCATGTAGGACCGGGCCCCGGTGCCGAGGAAGACGACATGCCTCAGCCCCTTGCACTTCAGGGCGATATCGGTCGGCAGGTGCGTGTGGTCGATGATGGCGATCTCCGCATCGCCCAGCACGGCCGGAATCCGGTCCGGCGTCACATCCACGTCGCGATGGATGCGCAGATCCACCCCGCCACCGGCATTCAGCCGCTCCGCCACATCCGCCAGCGCGTCGCTGGCATCCACGAAGACCGCACGCATCCTCAACCTCCTGCTTCCTCGGCGAGCGGCAGCGGTCCGGCCCGCGCCATTCCTTCCGCCCGCATCACATGCGCCGCCAGGGCATTGCCGGTGTAGATCTCGGCATAGCCCGCCTTGATGACCTCGGTGATCTGGTCGAGCCGACGGCCGATATGCCGGCGCAGCAGCGCCTCCGCCGCCTCGCCTTCCCCGCCCGCCAGCAGGCGCAGGATCTCCAGATGCTCGCCCTGCGTGCCGCCGCGCCGGTTCTGCATGTCGATCCAACGCACGAAGCGGATGCGCTCGTTCAGTCCGCGCAGCGCCCGCACCAGCTCCCCGTTGCCGGAAAGCGCGGCCAGCCGCTCGTGGAACTCCTCGTCCAGCGAAAGCAGCCGCAGCGCCTGGGCATCGTCCTCCGGCTCGTCGCGGCTGCGCCGGGCGAAATCCCGCAGCGCCCCCAGCGCCTCCGGCGTGGCGCGCTCCGCCGACAGGCGCAGCGCCCCGGCCTCCAGCACGGCGCGGTATTCGTACAGCCGCAGCACCTGCGCCGCGTCCAGCGGACGGACATGGTAGCCACGGTTGGCCGTGGCCAGCAGGAAGCCTTCCGAGGCCAGGCGGTTCAGCGCCTCCCGCAGCGGCGTGCGGCTGACACCGAAGCGGCGCGCCAGCTCGACCTCGTTGATCCGCTCGCCCGGGCGCAGGTGATAGGCGGCCACCATCGCCTTCAGCCGCTCGTGAAGGCGGTCGGCCGACCGCTGGATGGCGGTGGAAAGCGTCACGGGCCAGGCGGTCCTGAGGGTGTGTCTGTCTGCATCCAGAAGTGAATACATTTACGGACCACCTGACAAGCCCTTCCTGGCGGCCCAGGATCGGCACATCCCGACCCGCCGCCCGACAGGCGGCTCCTCCGCGACCGATGACAAGGGCCCCGCCATGCCTCCATCCCCCCGCCCCTCCCCCCAGCCGGACCACGCGAAGGGGCACCCGGCATGAGGGAGCCGCACTACTTCGAGGATTTCGCGGATGGGCAGGTCTTCCGCTCGGGGCCCTACCGGATGGAGCGGGACGCCATCATCGCCTTCGCCCGGGAATTCGACCCGCAGCCGCAGCACCTGGGCGAGGAGGAAGCGGCCCGCAGCCAGTTCGGACAACTCGTGGCCAGCGGCTGGCACACCGCCGCCGTCTCGATGCGGCTGTTCATCCAGGACGCCCTGCCGCCCATCGCCAGGGGCGGCCAGGGGCTGGGACTGGAGAACCTGGTCTGGGTGCGCCCGGTGAAGCCCGGCGACGAGCTGCATGTGGAGGTGGAGGTGCTGTCGATGCGCCCCTCACGCTCCCGCCCCGACCAGGGCATCCTGAAGGCCCGCATCATCACGAAGAACCAGGCGGAGGAAGTGGTCCAATCCACCGTCACCTCGGCCCTGGTCCCGCGCCGCGCGGCTGGCTGATCCGGGCGGCTCCCCTTGGCAGCCGGTCCGCGCTTCACGGTCCTGACGTTGCGCCGCCCCGGGGGGAGAGGCGCCGCCTTTCCCCCGGTCCCACTCCGTCAGGACGCTGCGGGCCCTGGCTCCCTTTCGCTGGCTCACCTTGATGCCGGATCGCGCCGGAAGGCTGCCGCTACCGACCCTGGTCCCGCAGGATGGCATCGAGGCGCGGATAGACGCGGCGGGCGTTCAGCTCGAAGACCTTGTGCTTGTCCGCCGCCGGGATGGGCAGCGCGTCGATGTAGCGCTTCGTGTCGTCGAAGTAGTGGCCGGTTTCCGGATCGATCCCGCGCACCGCCCCGACCATTTCCGACCCGAACAGGATGTTGTCGATGTCGATCACCCGGAACAGCAGGTCGATGCCCGGCTGGTGATAGACGCAGGTGTCGAAGAACACGTTCCGCATCACGTGCTCGGCCAGCGGCGGGCGCTTCAGCATGTCGGCCAGCCCGCGGTAGCGGCCCCAGTGATAGGGCACCGCGCCGCCGCCATGCGGGATGACGAAGCGCAGCGCCGGGAAGTCCCGGAACAGGTCGCCTTCCAGGAACTGCATGAAGGCGGTGGTGTCGGCGTTGATGTAGTGGGCGCCGGTCGCGTGGAAGTTGCAGTTGCAGGAGCCGGAGACGTGGATCATCGCCGGCACGTCCAGCTCGACCATCTTCTCGAAGAACGGATACCAGGCCCGGTCGGTGAGCGGTGGCCCGGCCCAGTGCCCGCCCGACGGGTCCGGGTTCAGGTTGCAGCCGATGAAGCCCAGCTCCGTCACGCAGCGCTCCAGCTCCGCGATGGAATGGGTGATCGACACACCCGGCGACTGCGGCAACTGGCAGACGCCCACGAAGTGCTGCGGAAAGAGGTCCACCACGCGCTTGATCAGGTCGTTGCAGCGCCGCGTCCAGGCCTGGCTCACCGCTTCGTCGCCGACATGGTGTGCCATGGTGGAGGCGCGCGGGCTGAAGATCGTCAGGTCGGCGCCGCGTTCGCGCAGCAGGCGCAACTGGTTCTTCTCCACCGTCTCGCGGATCTCGTCGTCGGAAATATCGGGATAGGCGGGATCGACATCGCCCCCGGCCTTGAAGGCCGCTGTCTGCGCCTCGCGCCAGCGGTCATGGGCGGCCGGCGCCGTGGTGTAGTGGCCATGGCAGTCGATGATCATGCGCGGTCCTCCCGGAACCCCTGCTTCGTTTCGGCGGCGCCAAAGGCCCGGTCCGCCACGGAAGGCGTGGTTCCTCCCCATGGCCGCGTCCCGCACCGGGCTGTCGCGGAACTTCTACAGGAGGCCAGGGAGGGCCGTGCTATCGGTTTTCCCGGCGTTCCTATCACCGGACGGCATAGCAGCCGTCGCGGATGACGCCGGGCGTTGCGCTTCGTGGCTAGCCGCCGGGGGATAGGCGCTGCCTCTCCACCCGGAAACCCTCTCCGCCGGGGACATCGTATGTCCCCGGACCCCGCCTTTCGTTGGCTCCGCGTGGGGGCCGTCAGCCTGCGGGTTGATCCCTGGGAACAGGTGGAGAGGCGGGGCTCCCGAAAAGAAGAAAGACACCTTGTCCACGCTGGCGGCACCAGCAGCCCGCCGGAGAGCCATGCTCTCCGGCGTGATCCGGCGTCAGCGGGCGCCAACTCATCGGGTCCAGGGCCCGCAGGGTCCTGGCGGATAGGGGGTCCGGGGGAAAGGCAGCGCCTTTCCCCCGGGACGGCGCGACGTCAAAGCCGCGAAGTGCGCCCCCCGCCGGTCAGATCGGGCAGACGCCGCTGGCGCACTGGAGATGCGCCCAGTCCACCGCCTCGCGCACCGCACTGTCGTCGATGCCCTCGACGATGGCGGCGAAGCGTCCGGCGGAGATCTCCTCCTCCGGCAGGTACTCGTAGCCGAGTTCGGAGTCGGGGCGGCTGGGCAGGACGGAGCAGCAGCGCACCGAGGGCTGGTGCTCCCGCACCATGGCGCGGAAGGCGTCGAGGTCGTGCTGGTCGGTATAGACCTTCAGCGTATAGCTGACCTGGTTGCCCTGGTCGCGGCCGATCCAGTGGCGCTCCAGCAGGCGGAGATACTGGTACTGCTCCTCCGGCGTCGCTTCGGGTGCGGTGACCAGCCCGTCCTCCAGACCCAGGCGTTGCAACAGCGGCACGGTGGGGAAGCCGACGATGGTCATGCCGGGGAAGGAGCGCAGCGCCCGCAGCGGGTAGCCGCGCGCCTCGTAATCCGCCAGCAGCGGGTCGGAGCCGGGCAGCCACTCGCCGGTGGCCTCGTCGCGCGTGCCCTTGAACTGCACCCAGCGGAGATACTGGCGCCGCGCCGGCAGGTGCGCGCCCTCGGTCAGGGCGAAGAGCTTGCTGGTGGTGCCCGCCGGCTTGACCGTGGTGACGGTGACCGGCCGCGCCATGCCGAGCTCGGCGGCATAGGCATTGGCCTCCTCCTTGGCGATGGCGGAAAGCCGGTCCAGCATCGCCCAGAAACCGGCGGAACGGGTCTCGTCCAGCATCTCGCGGAAGCCCAGGCCGAAGCGCATCCAGGCCCATTCGTGCAGGCCGGTGGGGCCGATGCCGATGCGGTTGGTGCGAGCGACCTCCTCGCCATAGAGCGCGTCCATCTGGTTGGCGCGGATCAGGAAGCGCACGCCGAGGCGCACGGAATCCTCCACCCGACGGTCCCATTCCCCGGCGATCTCCTCTGGCGCCGCGCCGGGGGTGACGTCGTCGAGGCTGACGGGGCAGGCCAGCAGCGGCGCGAAATCGGCGATGACGCAATAGCCGCCCGTGACGTGCAGGGTGATCTCGCCGCAGGGATTGGTGGTGACCGGGAAGCGCGCGGTGGAGGCGCGGCGCGCCGTCTCGGCCAGCAGCCCCTCGGCCTCCGTCACCTGGTAGCGGTCGGAGCGGAAGTCGCGCCCATCCTCGAAGACCGGCTTGTCCCAGGCGGCGCCGGTGCGGTGGTCCTCCAGCAGGTCGCCGTTGATGAAGCCGGGCTCGCCGTTCACGAAGGCGCAGCGCGTCACCTCGTCGAAGACCGCGCGGGCATGGCGGGTCAGCGGGTCGGCCGCGTCGCCCTCCCGGACGCGCTGCCAGAACTCGCGGTCCACCATGACGGAGTTGTTGGCGGTCCAGAGCCCGCCTTCCGACTTGGCGCGCACGAAGCGCAGGATGCCCGGGTCGCGCCAGGACTTGGTGGCCATGCGCGCGGCGCGGCGGGCACCGCCCACCTGCACCTCCACGGACAGGTGGTGGTCCACCAGCAGCGCCTGCTCCCAGGGTTGCAGCGCCTCGCCCTGCGGGTCCCGCGCCCGGGCGGGCTCGATCACATGGCGGCGGATGTTGATCAGGCCGCGCAGCAGCGAGATCGGCCCCGAGGCCGGACGCCCCTGCATGCCGCGGATCGGCGCCCCGGCGGGGCGGACATCGGACAGGTCGAGCAGCAGGGTCTTCCTCCGCTCGCCACGGAAGGCCATGGCCTCCAGCACCTCGACCGCCTTGGCCCAGCCCTCGCGGCTGTCGGCCACGCGGTGGACCACGGCGCCCGCCGGAATGGCGGCGAGGTCGCTCACCAGTTCCGCATCGAGGAAGGCGCGCACCGCCGCCTCCGCCGCCGCGTCGAAGCCGGCATCGTCCGTGCCCCAGGGCAGCAGCCCCATCTCCACCCCGAAGCGGCGCAGCGTGTCGCGGGTGGCGGGGAAGTCCGGATGCTCGGGCGAAAGATGCAGCCGCAGATCGGGGGCGCTGGCCCAGTCCACCACCGCCAGCTCGTCGTCATAGGCACGCCCGACGCCGGAGCCGTTCAGCAGCAGGTAGAACTCGGCGAAGGAGGTGATCGCCGTGGCGCAGTTGGTGAAGACCTCCATGTTGCGCTTCGGCTGCTCGGCATCACCGTGCTGGAGGTGGCGGCCGGAGGTCAGCAGCGCCCCGGTGGCGATGGCGTTGCGCAGCGCCTCGCGCTCGCCCGGGGCGGTGGGCGCCAGGGCGGTGTTGCCGGCGGAAACGCGCTCGGCCACCCGGCCGAAATCCTCGGTGTCCTCCGGGCGGAAGACGGTGCGGCGGCCCACGGCCAGGCCCATCCCGGCATCCAGGGGGCGGCCGGGCACGGGATGCGTGCCGAAGCCCGCCCCCACCGCTCCCCCCACCGAAACCTGCGCCGGGACGCCGCCGGGTTGTTTCCGCACAGCATCCGGCCGGGCCGCCACCCCGCCATGGCGGGGGGCGAATCCAGGGGCGAGAGTCTGCGCGTAGCCGTCCATCAGCAACCTCGGTCAGGAAAATCAGGGGCCTGCCCGGGTCGCGCCGGATTCGGCGCCTCGGGCTCAGTGACCATATATATGGTTATCAGACCCTCGGTTTCACACAATATCTGGTGGAGGAGCTTACGCATCCGAATCAGGACTGGGGCATTTCCGCCACGGATCAGGCGCTTGGGCGGCCCTGTTGAGAAGCCGCCCCGGGATTCACGCTGTGGCGAGCGGTGCGGGCTTACCGCAGCACTGATTCCGGCGGCCGGGCGGGCCGGGCCGGGCCGGGCCGGTTCTGGCCGTCACGGCGCCATACCGCAACCGCCGGATGCGGGCCATCGCCTCACTTCTGGCGTGAGCCTCCCGCGCGCCTCGCCCTTCCGGCAACCGGCTCCTCCCCGGAGGCGTTGAGCGGCCATGGAATGAACCGCCGGAATTCCGCCCCGAGGCCCTCGGCACGGGGACGGTTCGTTCCGTTCCGACGCCATAAGCAAACGAAGCCGGAGGGCCTGGCATTGAGTGAGACCGCGACCGAGGCCCCCGCCGGGGCCAGACCCGGCCATGAGGCACGCGACGTGACCCTGAGGGTCAACGGCCAGGACCATACCGTGCCGCTGGCACCCTGGACGACCCTGCTGGATGCCCTGCGCGACCATATTGGCCTGACGGGCACCAAGAAGGGCTGCGACCAGGGCCAGTGCGGTGCCTGCACCGTTCTGGTGGACGGGGTGCGGGTGAATTCCTGCCTGACCCTGGCCGTGATGAAGGAAGGCTGCGAGATCCGCACCGTGGAGGGGCTGTCCAACGGCCACCTGCATCCGGTGCAGCAGGCCTTCATCGACCACGACGCCTTCCAGTGCGGCTACTGCACGCCCGGGCAGATCTGTTCCGCCGTCGGGTTGATCCGCGAGGGGCGGGCGAAGAACCCGGCCGAGATCCGCGAGCTGATGAGCGGCAACCTGTGCCGCTGCGGCGCCTATCCCAACATCGTGGCGGCGATCGAGCAGGCGCTGCAGGCCGGGGAGGAAGCGCAATGAACCGCTTCGACTACACTCGCGCCGCGGACGTCGCGGGCGCGGTCCGCAGCCACGCCACCGGCGCGGCGAAATTCATCGCGGGCGGCACCAATCTCCTCGACCTGATGAAGGAGAATGTGGAGCGGCCGGATCATCTGGTGGATGTCACCCATCTGCCGCTGCGCGAGATCACGGAAACGCCGGAAGGTGGCCTGCGCCTGGGCGCCCTCGTGACCAATGCCCAGACCGCCTATGACAGCCGCGTCGCCGAACGCTACCCGCTGCTGAACCTGGCGATCCTGTCCGGCGCCTCGCCCCAGCTCCGCAACATGGCCACGAACGGTGGCAACCTGCTGCAACGGACGCGGTGCTACTATTTCTATGATACGGGCACGCCCTGCAACAAGCGCGTGCCCGGCAGCGGCTGTCCGGCCAGGACCGGCGTGAACCGCATCCATGCCATCCTCGGCGCCAGCGAGAGCTGCATCGCCACCCATCCCTCCGACATGTGCGTGGCACTCGCGGCGCTGGAGGCGGTGGTGCGCGTCACCGGCCCGCAGGGCGAACGCGAGATCCCCTTCGCCGGGTTCCACCGCCTGCCCGGCGATGCGCCGGAGCGCGACACGAATCTCGGTGCGGACGAGCTGATCACCGCGATCGACCTGCCACCGCAGGGCTTCGCGGAACACCACACCTATCTCAAGCTCCGCGACCGCGCTTCCTATGCCTTCGCCCTGGTCAGCGTCGCCGTGGGGCTGGAGATGGAAGGCGACACGGTGAAGGAGGCGCGCATCGCCCTGGGCGGCGTGGCGCACAAGCCCTGGCGCCGGCCCGAGGCGGAGGCGCTGCTGCGCGGCAGGCCTGCCACGCTGGAAAGCTTCCTGCCCGCCGCCGAGGCGCTGATCGAGGGCGCGCGGGGCCACGGCCAGAACGATTTCAAGATTCCCATGGCGCGGCAGGCCATCCTGCGCGCCCTGTCCCAGGCGGCGGCCGGCACGCCGCAGCCCGTCGCTGACAAGCGGATCCAGTGAGGGGACACGTCCGATGAGCAGCAACACCCCCTATTTCGGTTCCCCGCAGAGCCGCGTGGACGGCAAGGCCAAGGTGACCGGCGAGGCGAAGTACGCCGCCGAGTTCACCGCCCCCGGCCTGCTGCACGGCGTCGTCGTGTCCAGCGGCATCGCCCGGGGCAAGATCGCCGCGATCGACACCGAGGCGGCGCTGGCCGTGCCTGGCGTGGTGCAGGTCTTCACCCATGAGAACCGGCCGCGCACCGCCTGGCGCAGCAAGAACTACCAGGATGACGTGGCGCCGCCGGGCTCGCCCTTCCGCGCCCTCTACGATGCCGAGATCCACTACAGCGGCCAGCCCGTGGCGCTGGTGGTGGCGGAGGATTTCTCCACCGCGCGCCATGCCGCCATGCTGGTGCAGGTGCGCTACGAGGAAGCGCCGCATGCCACGGATGTCGTCGCCGTGCGCGGAGCGGCCTATGTGCCACCGAAGAAGCGTTCCGGCATCGCGCCCCCTCCCCCGCCGCGCGGCGATGCGGAGAAGGCCCTGGACGCCGCCCCGCACAAGGTCGCGGGCGAGTACCGCATCGCCATCGAGCACCACAACCCGATGGAGCCCCATGCCACCACCGTGGTCTGGGAAGGCGACGGCAGGATCACCGTCCACGACAAGATCCAGGGCGCGCAGAACAGCCAGAAGTATGTCAGCAACGTCTTCGGACTGTCCGCCGACAAGGTGCGCGTGATCTCGCCCTTCGTGGGCGGCGCCTTCGGCTCGGGGCTGCGGCCGCAGTACCAGCTTTTCCTCGCCGTGATGGCGGCGCTGGAGCTGGAACGTTCGGTGCGTGTCGTGTTGTCGCGCGAGCAGATGTTCACCTTCGGCTACCGGCCCGACGTGCTGCAGGACGTCAGCATCGGCGCCGCTGCGGATGGCGTCTTGCAGGCCATCCGGCACGAGGCGATCTCCGGCACCTCGCAGTTCGAGGACTACCAGGAGGTCGTGGTGAACTGGTCCGGCCTGCTCTACCACTGCGAGAACGTGGCGCTGGACTACAAGCTGGCGAAGATCGACACCTACACGCCCTGCGACATGCGTGCCCCGGGCGCACCAACCGGCCTCTTCGCCCTGGAATCCGCGCTGGATGAGCTGGCCCACGCGCTGAAGGCCGACCCGCTGGAGCTTCGCCTGCGGAACTATGCGGAAAAGGACGAGAACGAGGGCAAGCCCTTCACCTCCAAGGAATTGCGCGCCGCCTATCGCGAGGGCGCCGAGCGCTTTGGCTGGAGCAGGCGCAGCCCCGAGCCCCGCTCGATGCGTGAGGGGCGCGAGCTGATCGGCTGGGGCGTGGCCTCTGGCGTCTGGGAGGCGCAGATGATGAAGACCAGCGCCCGCGCCACCCTCACCGCCGATGGCAAGCTGGAAGTCGCCACCGCCACCGCCGATATCGGCACCGGCACCTATACCATCCTGACCCAGATCGGCGCCGACGCGCTGGGGCTGGCGATGGAGGATGTCACGGCGAAGATCGGCGACAGCTCCCTGCCCACCTCGCCCGTCGAGGGCGGCTCCTGGACCGCCGCCTCGGCCGGCTCCGCGGTGCTGGCGGCCTGCGACATGGTGCGCGCCCGCCTGCTCGGCGCCGCGCGCGGCCTGCCGGATTCCCCGCTCGCCGGCGCGGCGATGGAGGATGTCAGCTTCGCCAATGGCCGCATCGGCCTGAGTGCGGACCCGTTGCGCTCCCTGCCCCTCACCGAGGTGATGCGCGCCGCCGGGCTGGACCGGATCGAGGAGGAGCAGACCGCCTCCCCCTCCAAGGAAATGCAGAAGACGTATTCCTCCTACACGCACTCCGCCGTCTTCGCGGAGGTGCGGGTGGACGAGGAGCTGGGCGTCATCCGCGTCACCCGCATCGTCGATGCCGTCGCCGCGGGGCGGATCATCAACCCCAAGACCGCACGCTCGCAGATCATCGGCGGCGTGGTCTGGGGCATGAGCATGGCGCTGACCGAGGAGTCGCTGCAGGACCACAATCTCGGCCGCTTCATGAACCACAATCTGGCCGAGTACCACGTGCCGGTGAACGCCGATGTCCACGACATCGACGTGATCTTCGTGCAGGAGGACAACGACAAGGGCAACCCGCTCGGCGTGAAGGGCCTGGGCGAGATCGGCATCTGCGGCACCGCCGCCGCCATCGCCAACGCCGTCTTCCATGCCACGGGCAAGCGCATCCGCAGCCTGCCGATCACCGTCGACAAGCTGCTGGGGGATGTCGCGGTTCCTGCGGAATAGGCCCCCGCCCGCAACCCAGGCGGGGTGGAGGCCATGTCTCCACCCCAGTCATGGAAGGCGGCCGCCTTCAGCTCCGCTGCACCCCCCAAGGGAAGGGCGAGGAACCCTCCACGAAGCCGGTGAGATCCTTGCGGAAGGCGGTGCGGACGGTGAACTGGCCGAGCGGCAGGGTGCCGGCTTCCTCCAGCGCGTGGCGGCCGAGCTCCAGGGCGACGCGGCGCTGGGCATCGGCATCCGAGGCGTAGAGCCATTCCTGCGTCAGGGCCTCGGCCCTGTCGCTCTTCCACCAGCCGAACCAGCCCTTCTCGCCCTGGCCCCGCAGCAGGGGCGAGGTCGCCGGGCTGCCATAGAGGTTGGAGCCGCCGGTGGTGTGGAACATGCTCCAGCCGCCCTTCTCCACCGGCTCGCGCGAGTTGCGGCGCTGGATGACGGTGCCCCAGTCGCTTTCGGCCAGCTCCACGTTCATCCCGGCTCGGCGCAGCGCATCCGCCGTCACCTGGCCGAGCGGGCCGATATCCGGGAAGTCGGTCGGGTTGATGATGACCAGCTTCTGCCCCGCATAGCCCGCCTCCTTCAGCGCCGCCTTGCAGGCATCGATGCTGCCCGGCATCAGGTCGGCTTGGTCCACGTAGTAGGGCGTGCGCTGCGGGTACAGGCTGCGCATCGTGTTCCAGGTGGACTGGTCGTCCCCCTGGGCGGCGCGCATGTAGTCCTCCTGCACCACCGACTTCAGCACCGCCTGGCGCAGCTTCACGTTGTCGAAGGGCGGCTGCAGGCAGTTCAGCCGCGCCAGCGCCATGCGGCCGGCCTTGTCCAGGATCTCCCGCCTGACGTCGCGGCTCTGGGCCAGCATCGGCTGCAGGTCGGCGAGCGGACGCTCCCACCAGTCGATCTCGCCCGCCAGCAGGGCCGCCGCGGCGGTCGAGGGATCGGTGATGATGTGCCACTCGATGCGCTGGAAATGCGCGATCTTGGCGCCGGCGGCGGCCGAGGGCGCCTCGTGGCACGGCACATAGCCGTCGAACTTCGTATAGACGGCGCGGGAGCCGGAATTGAACTCGGAGGCCACGAAGCGGTAGGGGCCGGAGCCCACCATCTCGGTGATCGCCGTGGCGCCGTCGGTCTTCGCCAGCCGTTCCGGCATGATGAAGGGCACGTTGGCCTCGGCCTTGCCCAGCGCCTCCAGCAGCGCCGGGAAGGGACGGTTCAGCCGGAGCTCGAAGTTCCGGTCGTCCACCACCTTCCATTCCTCGGTGATGCCGGTGATGAGCTGGCCGAAGGGATCGCGCGAGGCCCAGCGCTTCACGCTGGCGATGCAGTCGGCGGACCGCACCGGCGTGCCGTCATGGAACCTCAGCCCCTCCCGCAGGCGGAAGCGCCAGAGCCTGCCGCCATCGGCGACCTCGTGCCCCTCGGCCATCTGCGGCTGCACGCGGTTGTTCGCATCCACGGCGAAGAGCGTGTCGAAGATGTAGTAGCCGTGGTTCGAGGTGACCGTGGCGGTGGTCCAGATCGGGTCCAGCGCGCTCAGATTCGCCTGCGGCACGAAGCGCAGCGTGCTGGCCCGGCTGTTCTGCGCCAGGGCGGGCCCGGCGACGCCGCCGGCCAGGGCGGCGGCCCCCAGCCCGGCGGCGCCCTTGAGGAGGTTGCGGCGATTCATGGCGTGGCTCCCTGGCTGACGCGCGGGAGAGTGCGACGGGGCGGCCGGGATGCCAAGCGGAAGGGCATCGCCCGCCGCACCCGCCCCATGCCCGATCCGCTCTGGACCGCCCCCGGCGCGGCGCCCTAGGAAGGATGGATGAATCGCAACCTTCCCGCCGCCGAGGGCGCCACCCCGGCGATGGCCCAGTGGTTCGCCGCCAAGGCCGCGCATCCGGACGCGCTGGTCTTCTTCCGGCTCGGCGATTTCTTCGAGATGTTCTTCGACGACGCCATCCTGGCCGGGGAGGTGCTGGGCCTCGCCACCTCCCACCGGGGCGAGCACAACGGCCAGCCCATCCCCATGGCCGGCGTGCCGGCCCATGCGCACGAGGCCTATCTCGCCCGGCTGCTGCGGCGCGGCTACCGCGTCGCGCTCTGCGACCAGATGGAGACGCCGGAACAGGCCAAGGCGCGCAAGGCCAGCACCATCCGGCGGGAGGTGGTGCGCATCGTCACCCCCGGCACGGTGACCGAGGATTCCCTGCTGGAAGGCGGCCGCCCCTCCTGGCTGCTCGCCCTGGCGGAGGGAGGCGGAGAACGCCTGGGCGCCGCCTGGCTCGACATCTCCACCGGCATGGTCTGCACCGAATCCGTCCTGCCGGCCGAGGCGGCGACGCTGCTCTCACGGCTGGAGCCGGCGGAGATCCTGGCCCCGCCCGCCCTGGTCGCCAGCGGCGCGCTGGCCGGCTGCGGCGAGCGGCTGCGCGAGACGGCCCCGCCCCGCGACCCCTCCCGCATCGCCCGCGCCGCCTGGGAGGTCGCCAGCCTGGACGGCTTCGGCGCCTTCTCGGAGGAGGAGGTGGCGGCGCTGGCCATGGCGCTCGACTATGTGCGCGCCACCCAGGGGGGCACCCTGCCCCGCCTCGCGCCGCCGGAATGCTGCGGCGAATCCCGCCTGCTGCGGATGGACGCTGCGACACGCCGCTCGCTGGAGATCCTGCGTTCCGAGCGCGGCGATGCCGAAAGCTGCCTCTTCGCCGCGGTGGACCGGACGCTGACCGGCGCGGGGGGGCGGGAGCTCGCCGCCCGCCTCGCCGCCCCGCTGGCCGAGGCGGAGCCGATCCGCGAGCGGCACGAGGCGGTCGGGTTCCTCCTGAACGACAGCCGCCTGCGCGCCGCCCTGCGGCAGGGCCTGCGCGGCGCGCCGGACATGCAGCGCGCCCTGGCCCGGCTTTCGGTCGGCCGCTTCTTTCCGCGCGACCTCGCCGCCATGGCCGAAGGGCTGGGCCGGGCCGAGAGCATCCGCCAGGCGCTGGACAGGGCGGAGGGCGTGCCCCTGCTGCTGCTGCGCGCGGCGAAGGCCCTGCTGCCGGGGAACTCCCCCCGGGCGGAGCTGGCCCGTGCCCTGGCGGAGGACCTCCCCTCCCGCTTCGAGGACGGCAACGCGATCGCCACCGGCTATGACGGGCAGCTCGACGGGCTGCGCCGGCTGCGCGACGGCGCGCGCGAGGCGATCCTGGAGATGCAGCGCGAGCTGGCCCAGGCCTGGGGCGTGGCCAGCCTGAAGATCAGGCACCACCAGCAGTTCGGCCATCTGGTGGAGGTCCCCGCCGCCGCCGGGGAGGCCCTGCTCCGCGCGAAGGCCCAGGAGGGGCCGCACGCCCCGATCCACCGCCAGACCATGGCCAATGCCCATCGCTTCACCTGCACCGCCCTGGCGGAGCTGGACCGCAAGCTCTCCTCGGCGCGGGAGGAAGCGGCACGACGCGAGGCGCGGGTGGTGGCGCATCTGCGCCAGCTCTGCCTCGACGCCGCCCCGGGCATCGCCGCCGCCGCCACGGCCCTGGCCGAGATCGACGTGCAGCAGGCGGCGGCCGAGCTCGCCGCCGGAGGCGGCTGGTGCCGGCCGGAGATCTCGGAGGGCACCGGCTTCCGCGTGCGGGGGGCCCGCCACCCGGTGGTGGACGCCGCGCTGCGCAAGGCCCGGGGCCCGGCCTTCGTGCCCAACGACGCCGATCTTTCCCCCGGCCGCCGCCTCTGCCTGCTGACCGGGCCGAACATGGCGGGCAAGTCCACCTTCCTGCGGCAGAACGCGCTGCTGGTGGTCCTCGCCCAGGCGGGGCTCTTCGCCCCGGCCGAGGAAGCGCGGATCGGGCTGGTGGACCGGCTCTTCTCCCGCGTCGGCGCCGCGGACGACATCGCCGGCGGCCGCTCCACCTTCATGGTGGAGATGAGCGAGACGGCGGTGATCCTGAACCAGGCCGGCCCCCGCTCCCTGGTGATCCTGGACGAGGTCGGGCGCGGCACCGCCACCTGGGACGGCCTCGCCATCGCCTGGGCGGTGCTGGAGGCGCTGCACGACCGGCTGCGCTGCCGCGCCATCTTCGCCACCCATTTCCACGAGCTGACGGCACTGTCCGGCAAGCTGCCGGACCTCGCCCCCGCTCGGATGGAGGTGCGCGAGCACCGGGGCCGGGTGGTCTTCCTGCACACCGTGGCGCCGGGGGCCTCGGAGCGCTCCTGGGGCCTGCACGTGGCCCGGCTGGCCGGCGTGCCGCGCGCGGTGGTGGCGCGGGCCGAATCGGTGCTGGCGGCGCTGGAGGCCCGGGCGAAGGGCCTCGACCCGCTGGAGGAGGAGCTGCCGCTGCTGCGGGCCGCCCGGCCGGACCCCGTGGACCCGGCACCGCAGCATTTTTCGCCGGGTGTTGCATGGGATGGGAGATTCCATACGGACCCGGAACCAGCGGCCCCGGACAAGGCCCTGCGCGAGAGCCTGGAGGCGATGGACCCCGATGCCATGTCCCCGCGCGAGGCCCTGGAGGCCCTCTACCGGCTCAAAAGCCTCGCAGGTGCAGCGGAGGTGACTGTCAAGTCGCCCCAGCCCATCCTATCTTCACGTTGATGAAACTCTTCGGCGACAGCCAGGACACCGCGGCAGCCTGCTCCCCTGAGGACATGCAGGCCCTGATCGATGCTCTGCTTCCCCCGGCGGGCTCCGGCGGCGGGATGGAGGCGCGCACCCCCGTTCCCCGCGACGCCGCGCTGCTGCTGCTGCGCCGCCGCCTCGGCCGGGTGCAGTCCAGCGTGCAGGAGGAGTTCGAGGCGGGCGCCCTGCCCGGGCTGATCGCCGGCCGCCGCCTCGGCGCGCTGATGGACGGGCTGATCCGCTCGATCCACGACTACAGCCTCGCCGTGGTGGGACAGGCGGAGGGCGAGCCCGCCTTCGCCCTGGCCGCCACCGGCGGCTATGGCCGCGGCGTGCTGGCGCCCTTCAGCGACATCGACCTGCTCTTCGTCTCCCGCCAGCCGCTGGGCGCCAGCGGGCAGCGGATGGTGGAGTTCATGCTCTACCTGCTCTGGGACCTGGGGCTGAAGGTCGGCCACGCCACCCGTTCCATCGCCGAATGCCTGGAGGATGCGCGCGCCGACGCCACGGTGCAGACGGCGCTGCTGGAGGCCCGCTTCCTGTCCGGCGAGCAGCCGATCTTCGCCGAGTTCGCCGAGGGCTTCGCCACGGCCCGGCGGGAATGGGGCATCGGCCAGTTCTTCGCCGCCAAGCGGACGGAGCGGCAGCAGCGCCACAAGCGCTACGGCGACAGCCCCTATCTGGTGGAGCCTCATATCAAGGAGGGGCGCGGGGGCCTGCGCGACCTCCAGACCATGTACTGGTTCGCCAGCTATGCCTTCGGCACGCAGAAGATGTGGCAGCTCGTCGGCAAGGACAGCCCGGGCGGCGGCCTGCTCACGGCCGACGAGGCCCGCGCCTTCCGCCGCGCCTGGAGCTTCCTCTGGACGGTGCGCTTCCACCTCCACTACGTCACCGGCCGTGCCGAGGAACGCCTGACCTTCGACCTGCAGCCGGTGGTGGGCGCCCGCATGGGCTATACCCGGCACGGCAAGCAGGACGGGGTGGAGCGCTTCATGAAGCACTTCTTCCTCACCGCGCGGGACGTGGTGCGCCTGTCGCGCCTGCTGGAACCGGCGATCGAGCGCGCCACGATGGGGCCGCCGGCGCTGGTCCCCGCCGGCAGCCCGGATCTCGCGGCCGCCGGCGTGGCGCTGGCGGACGGCAAGGCGATCTTCGCCGCCGGCCACGACATCGCCGCCGACCCGGCGATCATGCTCCGCCTGCTCTGCGCCGCCCGCGACCATGGGCTGGAGCTGCACCCCCTCACCCAGCGGGCGCTGATCCGCTCGGCCCGGCATGCCTCGAAGCTGCGCGACGACCCGGCGGCGGGGGACCTGTTCCTGAACCTGCTGACCGGCCCGCATTCCGCCCGCTGGACCCGCGTGCTGAACGAGGTCGGCTTCCTGTCCCGCTACCTGCCGGACTGGGCGCGCATCGTCGGGCTGATGCAGTTCGACACCTACCACGTCTATACGGTCGAGGAGCACACGATCGAGGCGCTGCGCGTCCTCAACGGGCTCGACGAGGGCGGGCTGGACAACATCGCCCCCGTGGCCTCCGAGCTGATCGGGCAGATCCAGTCCCGCCGCGCGCTCTATGTCGCGACGCTGCTGCACGACATCGCCAAGGGCCGCGGCGGCGACCATTCCGAGCTCGGCGCCGCCATCGCCCTCGACATCTGCCCGCGCCTGGGCCTGACGCCGGAGGAGACGGAGACCGTCTCCTGGCTGGTGCTGAACCATCTCCTGGTCAGCCAGACCGCCTTCAAGCGCGACATCGACGACCCCAAGACCATCCTCGACCTGGCCGAGGTGGTGCAGTCGCCCGAGCGGCTGCGCCTGCTGCTGGTGCTCACCGTCGCCGACATGCGCGCCGTGGGCCCCAAGGTCTGGAACGGCTGGAAGGCCACCCTGCTGCGCGAGCTCTACTGGCGCGTGGCCGAGGTTCTGGCCGGCGGGCTTTCCGTGCCGGAGCGCGACGTGCGCGTGGCCCGGGCCAAGCAGGCCGCCGCCTCGCTGCTCGCCGAATGGCCGAAGGAGGCGGTGGAACGCTTCCTGGGCGCCGGCTACCCGGGCTACTGGCTTTCCTTCGACGCCGCCACCCATGCCCGGCACGCCACCATGATGCGGGAGGCCGAGGCGACCGGCGCCCCCCTGACGGTGCGGACCCGCGTGCTGGAATCCCGCGCCGTGACCGAGGTGACGGTCTATGCCGCCGACCATCCGGGCCTCTTTGCCCAGGTCGCGGGCGCGCTGGCGCTGGGCGGGGCGAGCATCGTGGACGCCCGCATCCACACCATGACCAATGGCATGGCGCTCGACACCTTCTGGGTGCAGGACGCCAATGGCGGGATGCTGGAGGCGCCGCACCGTCTGGCCCGGCTCTCGGTCCTCATCGAGCAGGCGCTGTCCGGCCAGATCCGCCTGCTGAACGAGATCCGCAAGGTGCGGCGCGAACCCTCGCGCCTGCGCGCCGTGACCGTCCCGCCGCGCGTGGTGCTGGACAACCACGCCAGCGCCTCCCACACCGTGATCGAGGTGAACGCGCGCGACCGGCCCGGCCTGCTGCACGACGTCACCACCGCGATCAGCGAGCAGGGGCTGCAGATCGCCTCGGCCCATATCACCACCTATGGCGTGCGGGCGGTGGACGTCTTCTACGTGAAGGACGTGTTCGGCCTGAAGGTGGAGAACGAGCGCAAGCTGGCCTCGCTGCGTTCCGCTCTGCTGGGCGCTCTCTCCCCGGTGGCGGAGCGGATCGCGGAAGGCCCCGTGGCGGTGGTGGGCGCCGCTTCCTGATGCCCCCTTCCCCACAACCCTCACCCCCGCCCGGCGTTGTCCTCCTTTGAGGAGGCTTCATCCATGGCCGAAGAGACCCTGAGCGAGGAATTCAAGAACTGGGGCGGCGGCACCAAGACCGCGCGCCCGTCCAATGTCGGGCCGCACGACCCCAATGACGAACAGCACGACCCGAAGAGCAAGGGCGTGAACCCCGCCGACTACGAGCGCGAGACGGAGGATTCGGTCGCCGGGAAGCCGGGCGAGAAGAGCAGCGGCCCGGTGAATATCGGCGTCCGCCAGGACACGGCCGGCGAGGGTCAGAAGGATTCCCCGGGCGGGAAGGACTGATCGCGGGGCGAAGGCCCCGGCCGGGCCTTGCCACAGCCCCCTCGTGCACCGGAACCTGGATCGGGCTTTATCCCTGGGCGAGAGGCAGCGCCTCTCGCCCAGAGCCGGACCGGGCTCCTGTCCGTGTCAGGCCATGTCGGGCTGACGGGCAAGGCGCGGCACCGGCGAGCGTGACAGCACCAGGAACTGCGCGGCGAAACCCAGCGACGAAGCCCAGAGACAGGCTTCCATGCCGCCCTGGCTCGCCAGCAGAGCCCCCAGTGCCGCGCCGAGCGGACGGGCGCCGAAGGTCGCCGTCACGATCGTGGCCGAGACCCGGCCCAGCAGCCCGGGTGGCGTGACGGATTGCCGCAGGGTGGTGGTGGCGATGGTCCAGAGGATCGGCCCCGCGCCGAAAAGCAGGCAGGACATCCCCGCCAGCGCGGCGCCGGGCCAGGTGCCCGGCGGGCAGGCCAGGGTCGCCAGCATCAGCAGCGAGGCCAGCAGCGCCCCCAATGGCCCCAGGGCGATGGTCGCCCCGAAGGTCAACCTGTGCATCAGCCGGGGCGCGACCGCGGCACCCGCCACCATGCCCAGCCCATAGAGGCCCAGGGTCAGGCCGACTCCCCCGGCCCCCAGCCCGAGCCGTTCCACCGCATAAACCACATAGACGGCCTGGAGCAGGAACCAGGCGGTGTTGAACAGCGTCGCCGTGACCAGCACCGGGCGCAGCAGCGAATGCGACAGCACAAAGACCGCCCCCTCACGCAGCTCGGCCAGGGGATGGCGCCGTTTCCGCTGGCCCCTGCCATGCCCCGTGCCGTCCGGCAGACTGCGGAGCAGCAGTGCCGCCAGCAACGACAGCGCCGTGGCCAGGGCATAGGCCGGCGCCGCCCCGGCCCAGCCTACCACCGCGCCGCCCAGGGCGGGACCGGCGGCAAAGGCGGTGCTGCGCGTCAGTTCCAGCCAGCGGTTGGCCATGGCCAACCTGCCGGCCGGCACCAGGGACGGCACCAGGGCCGGTGCGGCGACGCTGTAGGCCACCGTGCCGGCGGCCCCCAGGAAGCCCAGCACCGCCAGCCAGGGCAGGGTCAGCGCCCCACCGAGCAGCAGGAGCAGGATGACGAGCAGCGCGGCCCCGCGCAGCACCTCCGCCCCCAGCATGAGGCGGCGGCGGGAGGTACGGTCCGCCAGTACCCCGGCGGGCAGCGACAGCAACAGGAAGGGCAATGTCTGTGCGGCCTGGAGCAGCCCGGTCTGTGTCGCTCCCGCCCCCAGCAGCAGCACGGCGGCGAGCGGCGCGGCGGACAGGGCGATCTGTTCGGAGAACTGGGCCGGAAGGCTGGACAGGGCGAGGCGCCGGAAGCCGGCGGGCAGGGGGCCGGAACGCTGGTCCGGGCCATGGCCGGGGTCATGGCTTGGGCGATGATCTGGCACGGGTCCCGTGATCTCCTGGATGGTGGAGAGGGACCCTAGGCGGCGGAGCGCCCGCCCCGCCTTCCGCCCGTTGCGCCCGCATCCGGAGCGTCAGCGGGATGCGGCTGGCGGCTACTCCACCACGAAGACCGCGAGTTCCACCCGGTCCGGCCGGCGGATGCCGGTGGCCAGGAAGAGAGGCCGGGTCAGCCAAGCATGCGCCGCGGCGGCGGTCTCGAAGCGTGGCGCCGTGCGGAAATAGACCTGCTCCGGTGGCACCGGCTCGCCCCGCGTGATGCGGGCCATGACCTCGGGCGGGCCATGCCGCACGCCGGTGTTCACGACATAGACGAGCGCCCCGTCATCCAGTTCCACCACATAGCGGGCCTCCAGCGTGGTGTAGCCGTCCGCCCTGATCACCTGGAAATCCGCCCCTGCCGGCAGGATGCGGCCGGACAGGCGTGGCCCCCGGACCCAGCCGCCCAGGATCGGCACAACCCGCCGCAGCCCCTCGCCGGTCTCGCCCACGGCGATGGGTTCCCCCACCTCCACCGCGATGTCGGCGACATGGTGCAGGCTCGGTGGCGTCATGGTCCTGTCCTCGCAGGGGATGTTTCCGTCCCGCCGTCATCCGCCCGCCCGGCCCGATCCACAAGACGCGAGAACCGGGGTGCCCCCCAAGGCCGGCACTTGGCGCCCACGCCGCTCAGGGGCAAGGATGCGCCCTGGCAGGCCCGGCAAGGGAGACCATCCGAATGATCCTGATCGGCCAGTACGATTCGCCCTTCGTCCGCCGCGTGGCGGTGGCCCTGCGCCTCTACCGGCTGGGCTACGAGCACCAGCCCTGGTCCACCTTCGGCGATGCGGAGCGGCTGGCCGCCATCAACCCGCTGCGCCGCGTCCCCGTGCTGCTGCTCGACGATGGCGAGGCGCTGATCGAGAGCGGCGCGATCCTGGACCACCTAGACGAACAGGCATCGCCGGACACGCGGCTGATCCACGCCTCCGGCGCGGAACGGCGGCGCATGCTGCGCCTCTGCGCCCTGGCCACCGGCCTCTGCGACAAGATGGTCAGCCTGATCTACGAACGCATCCTGCACGAGACGGTCTCGGAACGCTGGGTGGCGCGCTGCGAGGCGCAGATCCGCGACGTGCTCGCGGTACTGGAGGCGGAGCGGGCGCGCGAGCCCGCGCCCTTCTGGAACGGCGTGGCACCGGGCCATGCCGATATCGCCCTGGGCTGCGCGCTGCGCTTCCTCGCCGAGGCGCATCCGGCGATCCATGGCGACGGCGGCGCGTGGCCCAGCCTGGCGGCCCATACGGCGCGTTGCGAGGCACTGGATGCCTTCGCGGGCGTCGTGCAGGTCTTCGATCCGCCGAAGCGCTGAGCCGCGGCTATTCCGGCCAGGAGAAGCGGATGTTGTTGTCGCGCAGCCCGGCCAGCACGACCTCGATGCCGCCGGAACGGATCATCCAGTCCAGCCGGTGGTCGCGGTATTCCCGCCGCTGGGGCAGGAAAAGGGGACGCCCTGATCCGATCCTCCGGGCGGGCTCCTCACCCCGCCAGCCTGATCTCCCGCGCGGCGGTGTAGAGCGCCAGCCGCCGCGCCGCATTCGGCGCCAACCCATGTTCGGCGACATTCTCCACCGGCGGCAGGCGATCCGCGAGATGGCAGGCGGCGAGGTGGCCCGGATCGCCCCCCAGCGGTCCGGTGGGCGCGCGCAGCTCCGGGTCCTGCTCCCGGCAGACCGCCTCGGCATGGGGGCAGCGGGTGTGGAAGCGGCAGCCGGAGGGCGGGTTGGCCGGGCTCGGCAGGTCGCCACCCAGGGGCGTGACCGAGCCGCGCAGCGCCGGGTCGGGGCGCGGGATGGCGGACAGCAGCGCCCGCGTATAGGGGTGGCGCGGCGCGGCGAAGAGGGCGCGCTTCTCGGCGACCTCGACGATGCGGCCGAGATACATCACCGCCACGCGGTCGGCCATGTGCTTCACCACCGCCAGGTCGTGCGCGATGAAGAGATAGCTCAGCCCGAAGCGCGCCTGGAGGTCCTTCAGCAGGTTCACCACCTGCGCCTGGATCGAGACGTCGAGCGCCGAGACGGGTTCGTCGCAGACCAGCAGGTCTGGCCGCACGGAAAGGGCCCGGGCGATGCCGATGCGCTGCCGCTGCCCGCCGGAGAATTCATGCGGGTAGCGCCCGGCATGGAAGGGCCGCAGCCCGACCAGCGAGAGCAGCTCCTGCACCCGCGCCTGCCGTGCGGCGCCGTTGCCCATGTCGTGCACCGCCATCGGCTCGGCGATGGCGTCGCCCACGGTCAGGCGCGGGTTGAGGCTGGCGAAAGGGTCCTGGAACACGATCTGCATCCGCCGGCGCAGCGCCCGCAGCGCGGTGCCGGAGGCCGTCGTGACATCCTGGCCGTCGAAGCGGATCGTGCCGGCGCTGGGCTCGATCAGCCGCATCACCAGCCGCGCGGTGGTGGACTTGCCGCAGCCGGATTCCCCCACCAGCGCCAGGGTCTCGCCCCGGTTCAGGCGGAATCCGACGCCATCCACGGCGCGGACGGCGCCGATCTGGCGGGCGAGCACGATGCCCTTGCGGATGGGATAGTGCTTGGCGAGGCCCGAAACCTCCAGCAGCGGCGCGGTCATGCCGCCAGTTCCGTGGCGAGCGCGTCGAGCGGCGCGCGCAGGCAGGCGGCATGGTGTCGGTGCGCCACGTCGCGCAGCGGCGGATCGGCGCTGCGGCAGATCTCCAGCACGAAGGGGCAGCGCGGGTTGAAGCGGCACCCCTTGGGCAGCGCGAAGGGCGGCGGCACCGCGCCGTCGATGGCGAGCAGCCGGTCGCGCTCCTCGTCCAGCCGCGGCACGCTGCCGAGCAGCCCGATGCTGTAGGGGTGCTGCGGGTCGTTGAACAGGCTCGCGGCGGAACAGCGCTCCACCACCCGCCCGGCATACATCACCGCCACCTCGTCGGCCATTTCCGCGACGACGCCCAGGTCGTGGGTGATCAGGATGATCGACATCCCCGTCTCGGCCTGAAGGTTCCGCAGCAGGTCGAGGATCTGCGCCTGCACCGTGACGTCGAGCGCGGTGGTCGGCTCGTCGGCGATCAGCAGGCGCGGGCGGCAGGCCAGCGCCATGGCGATCATCACCCGCTGCCGCATCCCGCCCGACAGCTCATGCGGATACTGCTCGAAGCGCCGTTCCGGCGCCGGGATGCGGACCTGGCGCAGCGCCGCGATGGCGGCGTCGCGCAGCGCGCGGTCCGAAGCCGTGCGGTCATGCACGCGCATCGCCTCGGTGATCTGCCTGCCGACGCTGTGCACCGGGTTCAGCGAGGTCATCGGGTCCTGGAAGATCATGGCGATCTCCCCGCCCCGGATCTTCCGCATCTCGGACTGGGAGAGCGCGGCGAGGTCCCTGCCCTCCAGCAGGATCTTCCCGGCGCCGATCCGCCCCGGCGGCGGCACGAGGCCCATGATGGAGAGCGAGAGCATCGACTTGCCGCAGCCGCTCTCCCCCACGATGCCAAGCGTGCGGCCGCGCGGCACGGCGAGGTCCACCCCGTCCACGGGCGAGACCAGCCCCTGGCCGGTGCGGAAGCTGGTGCGCAGCCCCTCGATGCGGAGAAGGTCCTGGGATTCTTCCCTGGGCATGCGGATTCCTCAGGACCAGCGGAAGGTTGGCGGGGAGATCTGCTCCACCGGCCGGTGCGCCCAGTCGCGCCCGGGGGCCTCGGCCACCACGCGCTTCTGCGCCTCGTTCAGCCGTTCGGCGGCCCCGGCGAAATCCATGGTCAGCACCTTGCCGTCGCGCACGGCGCAGGTCCCGTCCACGTAGACGGCGCGCAGCGCACGCTCGGAGGCCGCATAGACCAGGGAGCGCAGGGGGTCGCGGCGCGGCTGCATCAGCGGGTGGGTGACGTCCACCAGCACGAAATCGGCCCGGCAGCCCGGGGCGAGGCGGCCGATATCCTCCCGCCCCAGCGCCTTCGCCCCGCCGGTGGTGGCGGCCTCGAACAGCTCCTGCGTGGTGACGGCGCGCGGGTCGGTCGCCTGGGTGCGGGCGAGATAGGCGGCCAGCCGGATCTCGTCGAGCATGTTGTGCGGATAGGTGTCGGTGCCCAGGCCCATGTTCACCCCGGCACGGCGGTAGCGGCCGAAGTTCCTCATGGTGATGCCGCGCCGCGCGAAGACGGTCGGGCAATGCGCCACGCTGGTGCCCGTCTCCGCCAGCCGCTTCAGGTCGGTGTCGGTGTGCCAGCGCGTCGAGGGATGGTCGTCGAGGAAGATGCCATGGCCGATGATGGCGCGTTCGTTCAGCAGCCCCATGCTGTCGAGCCAGCCGATCGGCGTCAGCCCGTGGCGGCGGGTGATCTCGTGGAACTCCACCACCGACTGCGCGGCATGGATCTGCCAGGGCAGGCCGCGGGCCTTCGCCTCCTGCTGGCTTTCCCGCATCAGCCCGGGCGAGACGGTGTCGATCTGCGCCGGGATCACCATGCCGGACAGGCGGCCGCATTCATGCTGCGCGGCGCGGTCCACCAGGCGCAGCGCCTCCGCCATGGCCTTCTCGCCACCCGCCTCGTCCCACTCGTACTCCACCACATGGCCGTTCTTCGTGTACCAGCGGGCGGAGCGGAACATCGGTGCCACGACGGCGCGCAGCCCGCTTTCCGCCAGCAGGTCGAGCCATCCGTCATAGGGCACGGACAGGTCGGCCACGGTGGTGACGCCGGACAGCAGCAGCTCGCTCAGCGCCACGCGGGCGCAGTCGGGCACCGCATCCTCGCCCGCGCGGAAGATCGGCATGAACTCGTAGAGCGAGGAGTTGTAGAGGCCGGGCGAGCCGATCTCGTCCAGCAGCCCCTTGTTCATCGGCTCGCTGGACGGATGCGTGTGGATGTTGACGAGGCCGGGCATGACCATCAGCCCCGCCCCGTCGATCACCTCCTCCGCCGGCCCGTCATAGCCCCGGCCGACGAAGCGCAGCGCGCCGCCCTCGAAGGCGACGTCGCCGCCGGTCAGGTAGGCATGGGTCTTCGCGGCCTCGTCCCAGGCCAGGACGACATCGGCGTTGCGGATCAGCGTGACGGCCATGCCCGGATGCTCCTCAGCGTGTCAGCCTGATGTCGAGGCCCTTGTACAGGGCCGCGCCATAGACGCCGTGTGGCCGCGCGCCCTCGACGCGCTGCGAGGTGGCGAGCCAGAGCTGCTGGCGCACCAGCGGCACCCAGACATTGGCCGCGGTGATCTGCTCCTGCACCTCGCCGATCAGCTTGGCGCGGTTGGCCGGGTCGGTGGCGGTGCGGGCGCCGAGCAGGTTCCTGTCGGTCTCCTCGTTCACCCAGTTCATCCGGTTCGGCGTCGGGCGGTTGGCGCTGGGGAAATAGAGGGACAGCGCATCCGTCGCCGAGAGATAGGGATAGGACATGGTGAAGGCGTCGAATTCCTGCGTCGCCAGCTTGCCCCAGGCCACGGTGGCGTCCCAGAGCTGGATCTTCATCTCGATGCCGATGCGGCGCAGATCGGCCTGCATCGCCTGCATCATGCTGTTATTGGTGCCGTTCTGGATGCCGTAGAGCAGGAAGCTCGCGCGCTGCCCGTTCTTCTCGCGGATGCCGTCGGAACCGGCCTTCCACCCGTCCTCGTCCAGCAGCCTGCGCGCGCCATCGACATCGAAGGAGGGCTGCAGCTTCGCCGCGTCAGGGTCGAAATCCTGCACCTTGGGGTTCAGCAGGGTGTTGGCGGGCTCGCCGGCGGAGAAGAAGACGGCCTTGGCGATCGGGCCGCGGTCCACCGCCATGTTGATGGCCTTGCGGATCACCGGGTCGCTGACCACCGGCTTGTCCACCTTGAAGCCGACGAAGTAGTCCCAGAAATAGACCGGCTGCTGCTGCAGCTTCACGGTCGGGATCTTCTTCAGCCCTTCCAGCGCGAAGAAGGGGATCTCCTGCACCACATCGGCCTGCCCGGTCTGCAAGGCGGCGAGGCGGGTATTGGCCTCCGGGATCACGCGCCAGATCACCTTGCCGATCTGCGGGCTGAGGTTCCTGTAGATCGGCGGGCCCCAGTTGTAGCCCTCATGCCTGTTCAGGACGAGGTCCTGCCGCGGCGTCCAGCTCCCCCAGCAATAGGGGCCGGTGCCGTTGAAGCCCTGCACGCCGAAATTCTGCCCGAGCTTCTCCACCGTCGCCTGATCGACGACGGAGCCGAAATACATGGTGAGCTGGGTCAGCAGCTCGGAGAAGGGCTCCTTCAGCTCGTACTCGACGGTGTGGTCATCGACGGCACGGACCTCCTTCACCTGCCCGGCGCGCCACTTCGAGGGGCTGCGCGTGGCCGGGTCGATCCAGCGGTTGATGGAATAGACCACGTCCTTCGCCGTCATCGGCTTGCCGTCGCAGAACTTCACGCCCTGCTTCAGCTTGAAGGTGTAGAGCTTGCCGTCCGGGCTGACCGTCCAGCTTTCGGCGAGGCCCGGCTTCACCGTCTTCTGGTCCCAGTCCATGGAGACCAGCGTGTCGGCCATCATGTAGATGGCCCAGCCCGCCGACTGCGAGGTGGTGCGCGCCGGGTCGTAGTTGTCGGCGTCGATCTCGCGCAGCGCCACCAGCGTGTCGCGCGGCGCGGCCTGCGCCCAGGCCCCCGCCACGGGCATCAGGGCCGAAAGGGCGAAGGCGCTTCCGAGAAGCGCGGCGCGGAGGGTCGGACGCATGCTGGGAACTCCCGGAAACAAGGTGGAAAGGGGTGTCAGCGGCGCAGCCGGGGATCGAGCGCGTCGCGTAGCGCATCGCCCAGGATGTTGAAGCCCAGCCCGACCAGGAAGATCAGGACACAGGGGATCACCGCGATATGCGGCGCGAAGAACAGGAAGTTCCGCCCCTCGCTCGCCATGGCGCCCAGCTCCGCCAGCGGCGGCTGCGCCCCCAGGCCGAGAAAGGACAGCGCGGCGCCGAGCAGGATCACCTGCCCGAAGCGCAGCGTGGTGAAGACGAAGATCGGCGACAGGCAGTTGGGCGCGAGATGCCGCAGGATCAGCCGCGTATCGGACATGCCCGTGGCCCGCGCCGCCTCGATGTAGTCCTGCTGCATCACGCCCAGCGCCGCGCCGCGCGTGATGCGCGCCATCAGCGGCACGGTCGCGACCGACAGCGCCAGCACCACGGCCCAGATGCCCGGCCCGAAGATCGCCGCCAGCGCCAGGCCGAAGAGGATGGCGGGAAAGGACAGCAGCACGTCCATCAGCCGCATCAGCAACCCGTCGATGCGGCGCCAGAAGGCGGCGGCGAAGCCCACCACCATTCCCGTCACCCCGCCCAGCACGACCGAGGCCAAGCCCATCAGCAGGCTCATCCGCAAGCCGTAGAGCAGGCGCGTGACCATGTTGCGCCCCTGCGCGTCCGCCCCCAGCCAGAGGCCGGGTGCCGCGCCCGGCGGCTGCATCGCGAGCGACAGGTCGTTGTCATAGGGATCGGTCGGCGCGAGCCAGGGCGCCAGCACCGCGGCACCGACCAGCAGCACCACCAGCACCAGCGCGGCGGCGCCGACCGGATCGCGCAGCAGGCGGCGGAACAGGCCGGGGCCGCGCGCCACATGGGCGTCGGTGGCGGCGAGCTCCGGCTCGGCGACCTTGATGGCCGCCTCGGGCAGGACGGCGCTCATGCCGCGCGCATCCGCGGGTCGAGCGCGACGTAGAGCACGTCCACGGCGAGGTTGATCAGGATGAAGCCAAGGGAGAGCACCAGGATCGTCCCCTGCGCCATGGGAAAGTCGGAGGACAGGATGGCGCCGACCGCCAGCCGCCCGACGCCGGGCCAGGAGAATACCGTCTCCGTCACCACCGCGCCGCCGAGCAGGAAGCCGATCTGCAGCCCGATCAGCGTCACGATGGGGATCAGCGCGTTGCGCAGCCCGTGCCGCATCACCACCGCGAACTCGCCGAGCCCCTTGGCCCGGGCGGTGCGGACGTGTTCCGCCCCCATCACGTCCAGCACCGCCGTACGCGTCATCCGCGCCACCGGCCCGACGAAGGCCATGCCCAGGGTGATGGCGGGCATGGCGATGGCCAGCAGCCCGTCCATCGTCCAGAGCGGCCCGCCCCGCCCGGTGAAGGGCAGGAGCTGCCACTGGAAGCCCACCACCCAGATCAGCATCAGCCCGATAAAGAAGACCGGCAGCGTGGCGCAGGCCACGGCAAAGGCCATCACCGTCCGGTCGAACAGCGTGCCGCGCCAGTAGGCGGCCGCCGTGCCCATGGCGATGCCGAGCGGGATGGACCAGACTAGGCAGGCGAACATCAGCTCCAGCGTCGGGCCGATCGTGTCGCCCAGCTCCTGCGTCACCGGCATGTTGTTGATGATGGAAACGCCCAGGTCGCCCTGCGCCAGCCGCCCGACATAGGCGCCGAACTGCCACCAGAGCGGCTTGTCCAGGCCCAGGTCCTGCCGGATCGCGGCGATCACCTCCGGCGTGGCGGTCGGGCCGGCCCGCACCGTGGCGGGATCGGTCGGCACCACCTGCATCAGCAGGAAGCCGACCAGCAGCACGCCGACCAGGACGGGAATGGCCAGCAGCAGCCGTTGCAGCGCGTGCCGGAGCATCAGCCGGCCCCGCTATCGCCCGGCCGGCCCCTCACTGCGCCGCCCCTCACTGGGCCGCCTCGGCCATCAGCGCGCCGTGCCGGTCGAAGATCGCCTCGCCGCCGCGCAGCGTCAGGTCGGCCTTCACCTCCCGCACCACCTCGGGCTCCAGCGCGAAGATGTCGGCGGACAGCACCACCACGTCGGCCTGCATCCCCACTTCCAGCGTGCCGCGCCGGTCCTCGGCGAACTGCGAATGCGCGCCGCACCAGGTGTAGCAGTGGACCGCCTCCGAGATGGTGAGGCGCTGGTCGGGGCCGATCACCGTGCCCTTCACTGTCCGCCGCGTCAGCATGGCATAAAGGCCGACGAAGGGATCGACGGTGCAGACCGGGCTGTCGGAGGAACCGGGCGGGTTGTGCCCTTCGTCGAGCCAGGTGCGCATGGGATAGGAGGCGGCGGAACGCTCCATGCCCAGAACCTTCAGATAGACCTCGCCGAACTCGTAGATGAAGGTCGGCTGCGGCACCGGGATGATGCCGCGCGCCTTCATGCGCCGCCGCTGGTCCGCGTTCAGGAAGCCGCAATGCTCGATGCGATGGCGCCGGCCGGGCACCGGCATGTCCGGCGTGTCGGCGGCCTCCATGCCGGACAGGATCTGCTCGATCGCCGCATCGCCGATGGCATGGATGTCGAGCTGCCAGCCCTGGCGGTGGTACTTCGCCAGCAGCGCGTGCTGCTCCGCCTCGGAAAAGCAGAGGATGCCGGTGCCTCCGCCGGCGGAGGCGAGATAGGGCTCGAAGAAGGCCGCGGTCAGCCCGCCCGCCGAGCCGTCGGCGAAGGTCTTCACCGCGCCCCAGGCCAGCATGTCGTGCCTGTGGTCGGGCCGCAGCCCGGCCTCCCAGGCCTCCGCCGCGATGCCCTCGGGATTGCCCGCCAGCACCTGCCACATGCGCTGCATCAGCCGCCCCTCGGCGAGCGCGCGGCGATAGGCGGCGATCTCCGCCATGCCGGCGGTCATGCCGACATTCATGTCGCTGGCCGAGGCGAAGCCGCGCGCGGCGAGGTCGCGCCCGGCACGCTCGATCGCCGCCACCATCATGTCCTCGGAGGGCTCGGGGATCGCCTGCTTCAGCAGCCCCTGCGCGCGTTCCTGCAACAGCCCGGTCAGCGCGCCGCCCTTCCGCTCGATGGCGCCGCCCTGCGGGTCGGGCGTGTTGTGGCCGATCCCCGCGCGCTTCAGCGCGGCGGTGGAGGCCACGCCCATATGGCCGCAGGTGCGCACGATGTAGACGGGATGCTCCGGCGCGGCGGCCTGCAGTTCCTCCGCCGTCGGATGCCGCCCGACATCGAGCACGAGATGGTCATAGCCGCGCCCGACCACCCATTCGCCCTTTGGCGTGTGCGCCGCGGCGGCACGGAGGCGGGACAGCAGCTCGTCCAGCGTCTTCACGCCGTCATCCGGCCGCAGGTTCGCCTGCACCAGGCCGAGGCCATAGGGCAGCAGGTGCATGTGCGCCTCGTTGAAGGCGGGGATCGCCGCACGGCCCGCGAGATCGACACGCCGCGTGCCCGGCGCGGCGGCACCCTCGACATCCGTCCGCGTGCCGACCGCCGCGACCTTGCCGTCGCGCAGCAGCAGCGCCTCGGCGAAGCCACCCGTGTTCCCCTGCGCCAGCCCGCGGAAGATCCGCCCGCCCGTCAGAAGAAGATCGCCGCCCATGCTTCCGCCCCCAGCAAACATCCTGCCGCTTCCCGCCATCGTCCCGTGGCGCGCATGGGCTCGCGCGGATTCGGTATGGCCGAAACCGGCCAGCGTGGCATTCGCCACCTGGCTTCCCCCATGCGGAAGCGTGCAGACTGTCATCCGGTATACCGAGCGCGTCAACACACCGAATGGGTGCTTCCCATGCCGCGGCGCAGCGCGCGTTGCCGCCTTGCTTCATCCTTGGGCATGGCTGTTTGCACAGGCGGCAGCACGCCTCGCCCGCGGCAGAAGCGGCGGCATGGCCTTCCGCTTGACCGTCCCCGCATTCGCCTTTCACATCTCCCTGCCGGTGGAAAGGGCGATGGATGGCCACGAAGAACATGCGCCCGGAGCAGGCACCGTCCCCCGGCCGTCCCGCCACCCGGCCTCCCGGCTGGCCCACGGCCAGCGGGCGCATCCGCCTCGGCACGCGCCGGATGCTGCATGGCGGCGCGATCGCCGATGCGATGCTCGGCTGGAAGACGCATGGCACGCTCTCGCCCGCGCGCGACAACGCCGTGCTCTATCCCACCAGCTACGGCGCACGGCATCCGGAACTGGAATGGCTGATCGGGCCGGACGGCGTGCTCGATCCCACGCGCTGGTTCGTCGTGCAGGTCGACATGTTCGGCAACGGGATCTCCTCCTCGCCCTCGAACACGGCGGACTATCCGCCGCTCGTCACCGCCTGGGACAATGTGCAGGCACAGCGGCAGCTGCTGCGCGACGTCTTCGGCATCGACAGGCTGCACGCCGCCTATGGCTGGTCGATGGGCGCGCAGCAGGCCTACCACTGGGCCGCCTGCTTCCCCGAGGCGGTGGAGCGCGTGGTGATCAACTGCGGCAGCGCCCGCACCGCGGCGCACAACCAAGTCTTCCTGCGCGGGCTGATGGCGGTGCTGGAGGCCGCGCCGGAGCACCGGGGGGAGGGCCGCTTCGCCGCCGAGCCCGCCCTGGCCAAGCGCGCCTTCGGGCGGATCTATGCCGGCTGGGCGCTGAGCCAGGACTTCTACCGCGCCGGCCTGCACCTTTCGCCGGAAACGCCCGATCTCGCCGCCTATCTGCGCGGCTGGGAGACACGCTACGACGCGAAGCCCGCCGCCGACCTGCTGGCGCAGCTGCGCTGCTGGGATGCCGGCGACATCAGCGACAACCCGCTCCACGGAGGCGACCTGCCCCGCGCCCTGGCGGCGATCCGGGCGCGCGTCCTGCTGATGCCCGGCGCGACGGACCTGTATTTCCGCGTCGCCGACAACGAGGCGGAGCTGCCGCATCTGCGCGACGCGAAGCTCCTCCCCATCCCGGGCATCCATGGCCACCGCGCCGGCAATCCTGCCGGCAACGCCGCCGGCACCGCCTTCCTGCGGGAGGCCGTGCGGCTCTGGCTGGACTGAACGCCGCGCCGCCCCCGGACATGCTTGCACGACTGCACGATTGCACGCAAAATCGGCACTCACCGGACCGCCGTGGCCCGGGCAGGGCGGAGGGTCCGGGCCATCATGCTCGTCGTGGGCTGCGTGTCGCAGAAAGGGGGGGTGGCGAAGTCGTCGCTGGCCCGCCTGCTGGCGCGGGAACTGGCCGCCCAGGGCCGCAGCGTGCTGCTCGCCGACCTGGACGTGCTGCAGGCCACCTCCGTCGAATGGGCGCGCCGCCGCGCCGCCTCGGGGCGGAAGCCGGTGGTGCGGGCGGAATGCTTCGACGGGCTGGAGCCGGCCCTGCGCGCCGCGCGCCGCGATCTCGCCGATTGCCTCGTGCTCGATGCGCGCGGCTTCGCCGATGCCCAGACGCTGGAACTCGCCCACGCCGCCGATGCGCTGCTGATCCCCTCCGGACTGGCGGTGGACGACCTGCTGCCGACCGTGCGGCTGGCGCATGAGCTGCTCGGCCAGGGCATCCCGGCGGAACGCATCGCCATCGCCCTCTGCCGCGCCGGCGATTCCGCGAGCGAGATCGAGGAGGCGGCGCTCTATGTGCGCGAGGCCGGCTATCACTGCCTGCCGCATGCCTGGCCGGAAAAGGCCGGCTACCGCCGCGCGCATGACGAGGGCCGCGCCGCCACCGAGGTCACGCACGCCTCGCTGCGGCACAAGGCCGAAGCCTTCGCCCGGGACGCCGTTGCCTTCGTCACCAGCCGCGCCCCCGCCGGGCCGCCTCCCGAGGCGAAGCAGAAGCCCCAGGCGAAGCAGAAGCCCGGGGCGAAGCAGAAGCACTGAGACCCCCAGCCCTTTCCTCATCACGGCGGGAGGGGCCGGGCCTTGGCCAGCCGTGAAAACCGCCCCGCCAGCCCTCCCGCCCGGCAGGGCTCCGGAATCCTGGAACAGAGCATGCCCGAATCAGACCAGCCCTCCGCCGCCGAAACCCAGGCCCCCGAAACCCGGGCCCCCGAAACCCGGGCCGCCACACCGCCGCGGCGCCGCGGCACCAAGGGCGCGCCGCCGCCGCAGAACAGCGTGCTCGGCGCCCTGGGCGATACCCCGCCCGCCTCCGCGAAGACCGCAAAGCCGGTCAAGACCGCCAGACCCATCGCGGAACCGCCTGCCGAACCGGCTCCCGAGGCCCCGAGGAAGGGCAAGAGCAAGCCCGCGAAGCCTTCCAAGGAACGCACCGAGCCGCTCAACTTCCGCGTCACCGCGGAGTTCCGGAGGGCCTTCAAGCGCGCCGCCGCGGCACAGGACTGCAAGAAGGTCGACCTGCTCGAACGCATCTTCGCCGACTGGCAGGCCCGCAACCCCGGCTGATCCGGGCAGCGGCTTTCCCTGGCCGCCGCGCGTCTCGTCCGGCGTTGCGCCATCCCGGGTGAAAGGCGCTGCCTTTCCCCGGCGGCCGGCCACAAAGCGCAACACGGTCACTGGCAGCCGCCGGGATCACCCCGGCGACAGCAGCCCCACCGTGGCCCCCATCATGCAGCAGGCGATGGTGCCGGCCGCCAGGGCCGGCAGGCCCAGCCGCACGATCTCGCCGCGCCGCTCCGTGCACATCAGCGACATGCCGCCCACCATGATCCCGACCGAGGCGAAGTTGGTGAAGCCGCAGAGCGCCCAGGTGAGGATGACGCGCGACCGCTCCGAAAGGCCCGCCCCGCCGGAGGTGGCGAGCTCCAGATAGGAGACGAACTCGTTCACCACGAGCTTCACGCCGAGCGAGGATGCCACCGTCGCGGCCTCGGCGGCGGGAATGCCCATGGCGAAGGCCAGCGGCCACATCAGCCAGCCCGCGATCCCCCGCAGTGTCAGCCCGGTCAGCGGCTGCAGGATCATGTCGAGCAGCGCCACCAGCGCCACGAAGACGATCAACGAGGCCATGATGCCGAGCAGCAGTTGCAGCCCGTCCGCCGTGCCGCGCACGATGGCCTCCATGCTGCTGTCATAGAGCGGCGGCATCTCCGGCTCGCCACCGGCAACGGCGGCTGCCGGGTCCGGCGGGATCATCAGCATGGCGGCGAGGATCGAGGCCGGGGCGCCCACCAGGCTGGCGGCCAGGAGCTGTCCCGCCGCATCCGGCACCACCGGCGCGATGATCGTGGCGTAGACCACCAGCATGTTGCCGGAGATGGTGGCCAGTCCCGCGACCATCACGGCGAAGAGCTCGGCCCGCGGCATGGTGGCGAGCCAGGAGCGGATCAGCAGCGGCGCCTCGACGCTGCCGACGAAGACATTGGCGGCGACCGAGAAGCCGCAGGCCCCCGAGATGCCGAAGGCCCGCCGCAGCAGCACGGAAAGCCCCCGCACCACCAGCGGCAGGATGCGCCAGTGGTAGAGCAGCGCCGACAGCGCCCCCACCACCAGGATCAGCGGCAGTGCCTGGAAGAACAGCACGAAGGAGCCGCCCGGCCGCAGCTCCGCATAGGGCAGCGGCGCCCCGACCAGATAGCCGAAGACGAAGCTCGTCCCCTCCCGCGTCGCGCGGGACAGGGCATCAACCCCCGCCCCTGCCCAGGCAAAGGCCCGGCGGAGCGGCGGCACATGCAGCAGCAGCGCGGCGGCCAGCACCTGCGCCAGCAGCCCGGCCAGCACGATCCGCCAGGGAACGGGCCTCCGGGCGAGGCGCCTGCCCCGCACCCCCTCCCCCAGCACCCCGGCCACCCAGGCCAGCAGGCAGAGCGCGGCGAGGCCCGCCCCGGCCTGGAGCTGAAGCGGGCTCATGCGCCGCCCGCTTTCCACGGCGCGGCAGGAACGTTCACGAATCCAGATCGGTCCGATCGAACCATTGCGTTTGTCCGATGTGTCGTCGCGTTGCATCATAGGGGCCAATCCCAGGACGCCGAGCCCCCATGACCACCCCAGCCCCCGCCGCCAGCCTCGCCAAGCCGCAACCGGCCGGGGTGCAGGGCAGCGGCGCGCTGCGGCGGCTCGGGCCGGGCGTGCTGCTCTGCGCCGCCATCGCCGCGCTGGCGGCCGGCATCGGCCGCGCCGAGGAAGCCCTCCTGGGCCGCGACTGGCTGGAACCGGTGGTGCTGGCCATCCTGCTCGGCACGGCGCTGCGCACCGCCTGGACGCCGCCCAAGGCCTTCGCTCCCGGCATCGCCTTTTCCGCCAAGGTGCTGCTGGAAGTCGCGATCATCCTGCTGGGCACGGCGCTGAGCGCGCAGGCGATCCTGGCGGTCGGCCCGGCGCTGGTGCTGGGCATCGCCGCCGTGGTGGCGGTGGCCATCCCGGCCAGCTACGGCATCGGCCGCCTGCTCGGCCTGCCGCGGCGGATGGCGATGCTGGTGGCCTGCGGCAACTCGATCTGCGGCAATTCCGCCATCGCCGCCGTGGCGCCGGTGATCGGCGCCGAAAGCCGCGACATCGCCGCCTCCATCGCCTTCACCGCCGTCCTGGGCATCGTCGTGGTGCTGTCCCTGCCGCTGGCCGTGCCGCTGCTCGGGCTGCACGAGGCGCAGTATGGCGTCCTCGCGGGCCTCACCGTCTATGCCGTCCCGCAGGTCCTGGCCGCCACCGCCCCGGTCGGGGCGCTGAGCGTGCAGCTCGGCACGCTGGTCAAGCTGGTGCGCGTGCTGATGCTGGGACCGGTGGTGCTGGTCCTGTCGCTGCTGTCGGCGCGCCGCCGCGACGCGGATCAGCCTGCTGCCCGCCCCAGGGTCCTCGGCCGGCTGGTGCCCTGGTTCATCCTGGGCTTCCTGGGCTGCGCCGTCCTCCGCTCCCTGGGCCTGATCCCGCAGGCGGCGCTCGCCCCCATCGCCAGCCTGACCACGCTGCTGACGGTGGTCTCCATGGCCGCCCTCGGCCTGGGCGTGGATGTTCGCATGGTCGCCCGCGCCGGCGCCCCGGTCGTCGCGGCCGTGATCGGCTCGCTGCTCGTGCTGGGTGCGATCAGCCTGGGCCTGATCCACCTCCTGCCCCTGGCCTGACAGCCCCCCCTCTTCGGCGCCCGGGCCAGACGCCTGGCGCTACGCTGTCCCGGGGGAAAGGCCCTGCCTTTCCCCCGGGAGCCGGCCATCAGGCGCTCCGCCGGAACAGCTCAGGACAGGCTGGCCGGACGACAGCGGCAACCCAGCCCTCAGCCCCGCCCGTGCGAGGCGCCGACGTCGCGCACCAGGGACTCCACCGCCTGGACGGCCTCGCGCATCGGGCCGGCCAGGGCGGCGTCCTGCTGCTGGCCCTGGACCTTGTGGCTGGCCGCCTGGATCTGGCTTTCGGCCTGCTTGTAGACGGGACGCTCCTTGTAGGAGGCGGGCGCGCGGCGGACGATGCCCAGGCTGTCCTGCAGCACGGTCAGCACCTCGCGCCGCGCGGTGCCCACGGATTCGTCCTTGCTGAACTCGTCCTTCACGCCCGGCTGGCTGGCGGCGGCGCGCAGCTTGCCGAGGCTGTCCTGCAGCAGCTTCTCATAGCTGGCGAGGTCGGGCGCCTCGCTGGAGCCTCCGGCCGGGGAGCCGCTCGTCGCGCCCCCGCGGCCATTGCCCTGTCCGATATTCTGCGCCCGGAGGTCCTGGACCCAGAGCGGCGTGGCAATCAGGGCCAGGGCCAGGGTGAAAGCGGTGCCGCGCATCGGTCGGATTCCCTCTTCGTCGGAGAGCCGCGAACGCGGCGGAGCAGGGCTGGGTTGCGTCGTGTGGCTCCGGCGCCGGGCAGCGGCCAGCAACGGGCATGGCTATAACCGCCCCATGCTGATCCCGATCCGCGAGGAAGACGGCCTCCTCCTCGACATCCGCTACGCCACAACCGACAACCTGACGGGCCGCCCGATCTACGCGCGCCCGGTGGCGCTGCTGCTACCGGAGGCGCGCGAGCGCCTGCTGCGGGCCAACGCGCTGGCACTCGCGCTGGGCCTGCGGATCAAGGTCTTCGACGCCTTCCGCCCGGTCGAGGCGCAATGGGCGCTGTGGCACGCGGTGGAGGACAAGCGCTTCGTCTCCGACCCGCGCCAGGGCGGCGTGCATCCGCGTGGCGCGGCGGTGGACCTGACGCTGGTGGAGGCGGCGAGCGGCACCGAACTGCCGATGGGCACCGGCTTCGACGCGGTGGAGGAAGCCTCCGCCCATGGCAGCCTGGCCATCCCGGTGGAGGACCAGCGCAACCGCGCCATCCTGCTGGGCATCATGACAGCGGCCGGCTGGGACCACTACAGCCTCGAATGGTGGCACTACCAGCTCTTCGGCGCCCGGCGGCATCCGGCGCTCTGCGCCAGCGCCGTGCCGGCCGGCCCCATGTGACGGCGGGCTGAGGCGCCATGATCGTCCGCTCCCGTCCCGGCACGCTGGACCTCCTCTTCGCCCTGCGCGGCTCCGTGGTGCCGCTGGTGGCCCCGCGCGTGCTGCTGGTGACCGGCATCGCCCTGCTGCTGGCGCTGCTGGACCGGCGCTATCCCGGCATCTTCCCCGAGTTCAGCGCAGCACCCTTCACCGTGCTGGGCCTGACGCTCTCGATCTTCCTCAGCTTCCGAAACAACGCCTGCCACGCGCGCTGGTGGGAGGGGCGGCAGCTCTGGGGCCGGCTGATCACCGAGAACCGCATCTTCGCCCGGCTGGCGACGAGCCTACTGCCGGAAGGCGATTCCCGCACGCGGCTGCTGCGGCGGGTGGCAGGCTTCGCGCATCTGCTGGCCACGCAGCTCCGCGGCCGGGACGGGCTGGAACGGGCCCGCCCCTGGCTGCCGGCCGGGGAAGCCGCCGCCCTGGCCACGCGGCGCAACCGCCCGGACGCCGTGCTGCGCGCGCAATCGGCGGAACTGGCCGCGCTGCTGCGCGCCGGCACGCTGAGCGACATCCTGCACGTCCAGATCTCCGCCCCGCTGGCCGAGATGACCGGCATCCAGGCCGGCTGCGAGCGCATCCACAACACGCCCCTGCCCTATGCCTATTCGCTGCTGCTGCACCGCTCGGCCTGGCTCTTCTGCCTGCTGATGCCCTTCGGCTTCGTCGGCACGCTCGGCTTCGGCACGCCGGTCGTGGTGGCGATCCTGGCCTATACGCTCTTCGGCCTCGACGCCCTGGGCGACGAGCTGGAAGATCCCTTCGGCGACGAGGCCAACGACCTCGCCCTCGACGCCATGGTGCGGGTGATCGAAACGGACCTCCTGGAGGCCCTGGGCGAAACCGACCTGCCCGAACCCCTCCGCCCCACCCGCTACCTCCTGCGCTGATGCCCCCGGCGTGGCTCTGTCCCCCGGGGGACAAGGCTCCGCCTTTTCCCCCGGCCCCCCTTATCCGCCAGGACTCTTCGAGCCCTGGACCCGGTGAGTTGGTGCTTGCTGACGCCGGATCGCGCCGGAGAACATGGCTCTCCGGCGGACTGCCGGTGCCACGGGCGCGGACAGGGTGTCTTTCTTTTCGGGAGTTCCGCCTTTCCACCTGCTCCCGGGGATCGGGCCGCAGCCTGACGGCCACCAAGCGGAGCCAGCGAAAGCCCAGGGTCCGGGGACCGGCTCCGGCCCCCGGCGGAGAGGGGGTCCGGCGGGAGAGGCGGCGCCTCTCCCCCGGGGCGAGCCACGGAGCGCCACGATCGGAGGGAGGGCGCTATTCCTCCCAGCCGATGGCGCGGCGCAGGAAGGCGGTGCCGAGGGCCGAGAAGGTGGCGATCTCGCCGCTGTCCTTGCCATAGCCATGGCCGCCCGCGCCGGGCTCGTAGAAATGCGCGTCGTAGCCCATGGCCTGGAGCTTCGCCGCCATCTTGCGGGCATGGCCGGGATGGACGCGATCGTCCTTGCGTGCCGTGGCGAGCAGGATGGGCGGGTAGCGCCGGCCCGGCTCGGCGGTGTGGTAGGCCGAGATGTGCCGGAGGAAGGCCCAGTCCTCCGGCTTCTCCGGGTCGCCGTATTCCGCGATCCAGCTCGCCCCGGCCAGCAGCTTCGTATAGCGGCGCATGTCCACCAGCGGGATGGTGCAGAACAGCGCCCCGAAACGCTCCGGATAGCGTGTCAGCATGTTCGCGATCAGCAGCCCGCCGTTCGAGCCGCCCTCCGCCGCGATGCGCTCCGGCCGGGTGACGCCGCGCCGCACCAGATCCTCCGCCACGGCGGCGAAATCGTCGTGCGAGCGGATCTTGTTGGCCAGCCGCCCGGCCTCGTGCCAGCGCGTGCCGAACTCGCCGCCGCCGCGGATGTTGGCGAGCACGGTGGTGCCGCCCTTCTCCAGCCAGAGCTTGCCCGTGCGCAGGGCGTAATAGGGCTGGGTGGTGACCTGGAAGCCGCCATAGCCCGTCATGTGCACCGGCGCGTCGCCGGTCAGCCCCTCCGGCCCGACCTGCACATAGGGGATGCGTTCCCCATCCACCGAGACCGCCTCGTGCCGCGTCACCGCCAGCCCGGCCGCGTCATAGACGCGCGGCGCCTGCTTCAGCAGCGCCGGCATGGGCAGCTCCAGGGAGGACAGCATCAGGCTCGGCGGGGTGACGGGGTCCTGGGCGCTGACCATCAGCGTGCCGTCGGATTCCGCCTCCTCCGCATCCAGCGGCCAGACGCCGACCACGCCGATCCGCGGCAGGCCCGGGATCTCCGCGGCGTGCCATTCCACGCCGCCGTCGCCGGGCGGGGTCCGCAGGGTGAAGACCGGGCGCAGGTCGTCCAGCACCGACAGCACGAGCCGCCCCCGGCACCAGAAGAAGCCCTGCAGCGCCCGCCGCTCGCCCGGCACGAAAAGCGTGGCGAAGTCCCGGCTCCCCGCCAGGAAATCCGCCAGCCGGATGCCCAGCAGCGTGTCCGGCGCGTGGGTCTTCCCCGCCACCGTCCAGGGCGTGCGTGGCCAGAGGGCCAGCCAGCCCTCCAGCTCCGCGCCGCCGGCCGGGACGGTGCCGCCATGGTGCCAGTCCAGCCGCATGTCGGTCGGCAGGTCGAGCGTCCTGACCGCCCCGCCCGGCTTCGCCAGGTGGTAGCGCGCATCGTAGAAGCCGATCTGCTCGCGGAACACCAGATGGCCCGTCTCGCGGTCCACCGTGCCCCAGAGTCCCATGCTCTCCGGCGCGGTCTCGAACAGCACCTCCGCCGCCAGCGGCGCCTCGCCCCGGCGCCAGAGCCGGATGCGGCGGGGATAGCCGGACTGGGTGGCATTCCCCTCGCCCAGCGCGGTGGAGAGCAGCAGCGTGTCGCGATCGATCCAGTCCACCATCCCCTTGGCTTCCGGCACGGCGAAGCCGCCCTCCACGAAGCACCGGCCGGGAAGGTCGAACTCCCGCAGCACCGCCGCGTCGCCACCGCCGCGCGACAGCGACAGGATCGCCCGGTCATGCGCGCCCGGCAGGCTGCGCGCCCCCTGCCAGACCCAATCCTCCCCCTCCGCCGCCGCCAGGGCGTCGAGGTCGAGCAGGTCCTCCCAGGCCGGATCGCTGGTGCGGTAGGATTCCAGCGTCGTCCGCCGCCAGAGCCCGCGCGGCCGTCCGGCATCCTGCCAGAAATTGTACAGCAGCCCACCCCGGCGGGTGACGAAGGGCAGCTTGTCCGGCCGGTCCATCGCCGCCTTCAGCGCGTCGCGATCGGCCTCGAATCGGGAATCGGCAAGGTCGGCGAGCAGCGCGGCATTCCGCGCCTCCACCCATTCCAGGGCACGGGCGCCCTCCACCTCCTCCAGCCAGAGCCAGGGGTCCTCGTCCGGCGCGGCGAGGGTCGGGCGGGAATCGGGTTCCGGCATGGCGGGCATCCTCTGAACGGCCGGGACGAGGCCAGGAGTGGAAAAGGGGCGCAGGGTGGCGGGGACGACCCGGCGAGGATAGAGCCAGGGCAGCCCCGCGCCAAAACAGCGTGGCCGCCCGCGAATGTTCCGATTTCGTTTCGTATTGCCGAAGCGCAAGGAAATCCCTGCGCCAACCCTCAAGGATGCAGCCGCCATCCGTTTCGGATCGTTGCAAAACCTTTATGCAGCATCCTCGTTCTCAGAATGACCGCTGGACATGGCATCGCCGTCCAGGCTTCTTATATTACAGCCATGACAGAATCATCCGCCCGGGAGAACCGTCCCATGCATCGCCGGACCGTCCGCAAGGCCCGCTTCCTCGCGGGCTTCGCCGCCCTTGCCCTGGCCCTGGCGCCGGCCCTCGCCGAAGCGCGCCCCGGTGGCGGCTTCTCCTCGGGCAGCCGCGGCAGCCGCAGCTTCAACGCGCCCCCGGCCACCCGCACCGCACCGGGCGGCGGCACGAACACCTTCGACCGCAGCGACATGTCGCGCGGCGGCGTCAACCAGGCCACCCCGGCCCGGCCGCCCAGCTACACCCCCGCCCCGGCGGGCAGCCGCTTCGGCGGCGGCTTCATGGGCGGCATGATGGGCGGCCTGCTCGGCGCCGGCCTGCTCGGCATGCTGTTCGGCTTCGGCTTCGGCGGCATTTCCGGCTTTGCCGGTGTGATCGGCCTGCTGCTGCAGATCGCCCTGGTTGTCGGCGGCATCATGCTGCTGATGCGCTTCCTCCGCCGCCGCCAGACCGGCATGGCCCAAGGGGGAACGCCCCGGGGCGGCATGGCCATGGCCGGGAACGCCCCGGGCTATGCCCGTGAAACGCAGGACCCGATGGGCAACCGCCCCGGCCCGCTGGGCGGCGCCATGCGCGGTGCGGCCTCGGGCCGTCCCGTCGCGCCGGCCAGCGCCCCGGTGCAGGTCGGCCAGGCCGATTTCGCCGCCTTCGAGCGCAACCTGCAGGCGGTGAACGCCGCCTGGTCGCGTGGTGACGCCGAGGCCCTGGCCCGCCTCTCCACGCCGGAGATGCTGCGCTACTTCACCAACGACCTGCAGGACCTGAAGGCGCGCGGCTGGCGCAACGAGACCCGTGACGTCCGGCTGGAATCCGGTGACCTCGCCGAGGCCTGGGGCGAGAACGGCCAGGAATTCGCCACGGTCGCGATGCGCTTCAGCCTGATCGACGTGACCCGCGACAGCAGCGGCGCGGTGGTGGAGGGCGACCCGCAGGCCCGCCAGACCGTGACGGAAATCTGGACCTTCACCCGCCAGCCGGGCCAGGACTGGCTGCTCTCCGCGATCCAGCAGGCGGCCTGATCCCGCTGGCCCCGCTCGGGGCATGACAAAGAAGGCCGGGTCCTGACGGGACCCGGCCTTTTCTGTATCCCGGGATCGGCAGGGGCGTGGCCGCCCCCGCCGGCATCACCCTGGATTACTCCTGCGGGACCTGCCGCACCGCGCCCTTGGCGGCGCTGGTCGCCAGCATGGCATAGGCCCGGAGCGCGGCGCTGACCTTGCGTGCGCGCGGCGCGGCGGGCTTCCAGCCGATCGCCTCGCGGGCGGCGCGGCGGTGCTCCAGCTCCGCCTCATCGACGGCGAGGTGGATGCGGCGGTTGGGGATGTCGATCTCGATCCGGTCGCCCTGCTCCACCAGGCCGATCAGCCCGCCCTCGGCCGCCTCGGGCGAGACATGGCCGATGGAAAGCCCCGAGGAACCGCCGGAGAAGCGCCCGTCCGTCACCAGGGCGCAGGCTTTCCCGAGCCCCTTCGACTTCAGGTAGCTGGTCGGGTACAGCATCTCCTGCATCCCCGGCCCGCCGCGCGGCCCCTCGTAGCGGATCAGCACCACCTCGCCCGGCTTCACCTTGTTGCCGAGGATGCCTTCCACGGCGGCGTCCTGGCTCTCGAAGACATGGGCGGGGCCGGAGAACTTCAGGATGCTCTCGTCCACCCCGGCGGTCTTCACGATGCAGCCGTCCAGGGCCAGGTTGCCGAACAGCACGGCCAGTCCGCCGTCGCGGGAATAGGCATGCTCCAGGTCGCGGATGACGCCCTTCCCGCGGTCCAGGTCCAGCTCGTCGAAGCGGGATTCCTGGCTGAAGGCCACCTGGGTCGGGATGCCGCCCGGCGCGGCGCGGTAGAACTCCTTCACCGCCGCGCTCTCGGTGGTCCGCACGTCCCAGCGTGCCAGCGTCTTGCCCAGCGTGCCCTCGGCCACGTTGCCGGTGCTGGTGTCCACCAGACCGGCGCGGTCCAGCTCGCCCAGGATGGCCATGATGCCGCCGGCGCGGTGCACGTCCTCCATATGCACCTGCGACACGGCGGGCGCGACCTTGCACAGCACCGGCACGCGGCGGGACAGCCGGTCGATATCGGCCATGGTGAAGGGCACCTCGCCCTCGTTCGCGGCGGCCAGCAGGTGCAGCACGGTGTTGGTCGAGCCGCCCATGGCGATGTCCAGCGTCATCGCGTTCTCGAAGGCGGCGAAGGAGGCGACGTTGCGCGGCAGCACGGAAGCGTCGTCCTGCTCGTAGTAGCGGCGGGCGAGATCGACGATCAGGTGCCCCGCCTCGACAAAGAGACGGCGGCGGTCGGCATGGGTCGCCAGCGTCGAGCCGTTGCCCGGCAGCGCCAGGCCCAGCGCCTCGGTCAGGCAGTTCATCGAGTTCGCCGTGAACATGCCGGAGCAGGAGCCGCAGGTCGGGCAGGCGGAACGCTCGATGACCTTCACGTCCTCGTCCGAGACGCGGTCGTCGGCGGCGGCCACCATGGCGTCGATCAGGTCATACTTCTTCGTCACGCCATGGGCGACGACCTTGCCCGCCTCCATCGGCCCGCCGGAGACGAAGACCACGGGGATGTTCAGCCGCAGCGCGGCCATCAGCATGCCCGGCGTGATCTTGTCGCAGTTGGAGATGCAGACCATGGCATCGGCGCAGTGCGCGTTGACCATGTATTCCACGCTGTCGGCGATCAGCTCGCGCGACGGCAGCGAATAGAGCATCCCGTCATGCCCCATGGCGATGCCGTCATCCACCGCGATGGTGTTGAACTCCTTGGCCACGCCGCCCGCGCGCTCGATCTCCCGCGCCACCAGCTGTCCGAGGTCCTTCAGGTGGACATGGCCCGGGACGAACTGGGTGAAGGAGTTGACCACGGCGATGATCGGCTTGCCGAAATCGCCGTCCTTCATGCCGGTGGCGCGCCAAAGGCCGCGGGCGCCGGCCATGTTGCGGCCATGGGTGGTGGTGCGGGAACGATAGGCAGGCATGGACTTGCGTCTTCCTCGAACGTCGGAGCCGTTTCCCCGACCTTTCCCACGCACCGGAAGGGAGTTCAACGCACCCCATCCTCAGGGCTGCTCCGGGCTGAGCATGGGGCTCCCCCCCCCGGGGACGGCGCGACGCCCGGACCACCGGCGCATGCCAGCCTCATCTGACGGCCGCGTGACCGGAACCGCCGGACATGCTAGCCCCGCGCAACAATGTTCAAGCGCCTGCTGCGGCATCCTGCGACGCTCACGGCGGCGGCGCGCCTGATCGGCCTGTATCTGGCCTTCGTCTACGCGACCACGCGCTGGACCTTCCTGGGCCGGGACGACATGACGGAGGCCGTGGCCACGGGCCGGCCGCTGATGGTCTCTTTCTGGCATGAGCGCCTGCCGATGATGCCGATGCTGTGGCGCCTGGCGCGGGAGCATTTCCCGGTGCTGCGCCCGCGCCGGACCCATGTGCTGGTCTCCCGCCACAGGGATGGCCGCTTCATCGGCGACATCATCGCCCGTTTCCAGCTCGACACCGTCCACGGCTCCACCTCGCGCGGCGGGGCCTCGGGCATGATGAGCATCCTGCGCCTGCTGGCGCGCGGCGACCTCGCGGCCATCACCCCCGACGGCCCGCGCGGCCCGAGGCGGGAGGCGGCGCCGGGCGTGGCGCAGCTCGGCGCCACGGCGCGGGCCGCGGTCATCCCCTGCGCGGCCGCCACGACACGGCGCCACATGCTGCGCTCCTGGGACCGGATGATGCTGCCCCTGCCCTTCGGGCGCGGGGTGGTGGTGGTGCTTCCGGCGGTCCTCGTGTCGCGGGACGATATCGAGGGCGGGCGGCAGGCCATCGCCGCCGGGATGAACGAGGCCTGCGCCATCGCCGATGCCTGGGTGGCGGGCCACCCGCTGCCCCCGGCTGGCCGGCATGGGGAAGCACAGCCGGATGGGCCGGTGGACCGGCAGGCGGGCGGCCGGGCGGACGCGCCGCATGACGGGCTCCGGCCGGGATGACGCCCGGCAGCCTGGCCTGGGATGCCACTGCGCGGCTGACGGCGCCGTTCTGGCGCCTGCACCTGCGGCGGCGCGCCCGGCGGAACAAGGAGATCCCCGCCCGCCTGCAGGAGCGCGAGGGCGGCGGCGCGGCCCGGCCTCCGGGGCGGCTGCTCTGGCTGCACGGCGCCAGCGTGGGGGAGAGCCTGTCCATCCTGCCGCTGATCGAGGCGCTGGCCCGGCGCGACCCGGCGCTGCGCTTCCTGGTCACCACCGGCACCGTGACCTCGGCGGAACTGCTGATGCGCCGCCTGCCGGAAACGCTCCGCCCCCGGCTGCAGCACCGCTTCGTGCCGCTGGACGTGCCGGACTGGGCGGACCGCTTCCTGCAGGGCTGGCGCCCGGATGCCGGGGTCTTCGTGGAAAGCGAGATCTGGCCGAACCTGCTGGCCGCCACGCGCCGGGCGCGGATTCCGATGCTGCTGGTCAATGCCCGCCTTTCGGAACGCTCGGCCCGGGGCTGGCGCTGGGCGCCGGGCCTGGCGCGGGAGGCCTTCTCCACCTTCCGGCTGGTGCTGGCGCAGAGCGAGGCCGACGCGGCGCGGCTGCGCGCCGCCGGGGCCGGGGAGGTGCGGGTCGCCGGCAACCTGAAATACGCGGCCTCCCCCCTGCCCGCCGATGCGGCGGAGCTGGCCCGCCTGCGCCGGCTGGTCGGCGACCGGCCCGTGCTCTTCGCCGCCAGCACCCATGCCGGGGAGGAGGGAATCCTTGCCCTGACGCATGAGCGACTCGCCCGGCGCCTGCCCGGGCTGCTCACGGTGATCGCCCCGCGCCACCCGGAACGCGGCGCGGAGCTGGCCGCCAGCCTGCCCGGCGCGGTCCGGCGCGGCGCGGGTGGCGAGCCGGGGCCGGAAACCGGCCTCTACCTCGTCGACACGCTGGGCGAGCTCGGCCTCTTCTACCGGCTGGCGGGGGCGGCGGTGATCGGCAAGTCCCTGCTGGCGCCCGGCGGCGGGCAGAATCCGCTGGAACCGGCGCGGCTCGGCTGCCCGATCCTGCTGGGGCCGCATATGGGCAACTTCGCCGACGTCACCGCCCGGTTGCTGGCCGCGGGCGGGGCAGTGCAGCTTCCCCCCGCCCCGGCCGCCGATCCGGCCATGCTGGCGGATGCCGCGCACGGCGTGCTAACCGATACGCGGCGGGCGGATCTGTTGCGGCAGGGTGCCGCCCGCGTCGCGGAAGGGGCATCGGGTCTGGCGGAGGACGTCGCCCGGACGATCGCGGAGCTGCTGCCCCAGCCGCCCACCCCGGGAACCCCCCGGGAGTGCCAGGAAGAGAGGACCTGACCGAGCCGATGCGTGCCCCCGAGTTCTGGAGCGGGGACGGCGGGGGAGTGCTGCCCCTGCTCCTGTCTCCCCTGGCCGCGCTCTACGCTCAGGCGACGGCCAAGCGCGTCGCCAAGCCGGGCTGGAAGGCCCCGGTGCCGGTCATCTGCTGCGGCAACGTCACCGCCGGCGGCGCCGGCAAGACGACGCTGGCGCTCGACCTCGGCCGGCGCTTGGCCAATCGCGGCATCAACGTGCATTTCCTTTCGCGCGGCTATGGCGGCAAGCTGAAGGGCCCGTTGCGGGTCGATCCGGCGAAGCACGACAGCCATGACGTGGGCGACGAGGCCCTGCTGCTGGCCGCCGAGCGCCCGGCCTGGATCTCCGGCGACCGCGCCGCCGGCGCCCGCGCGGCGATCGAGGGCGGCGCGCAGGCCATCGTCATGGATGACGGGCTGCAGAACCCGACGCTGGAGAAGGACCTGTCGCTGCTGACCATCGACGGCTCCTACGGCTTCGGCAACGGGCACGTGATCCCGGCCGGGCCGCTGCGCGAATCCGTCGGAACCGCCGCCGCGCGCTGCCGCGCCGCGATCCTGATCGGCGAGGACCGCACCGGGGCGCTGGCGAAGCTGCCACCGAGGATGCCGGTGCTGCGCGGCAAGCTGGTGCCGGGCCCGGAGGCCAGGATGCTGGTCGGGCAGCCGGTCTTCGCCTTCTGCGGCATCGGCAACCCGCTGAAGTTCTTCGCCAGCTTGCAGGAGGCCGGGGCGGTCATCGCCGGCCGCGCCGCCTATGCCGACCACTACCCCTTCGACGCCGGCGACCTGCGGGAGCTGCTGGCCGAGGCCGACCGGCTGCGCGCCATCCCCGTCACCACGCGCAAGGACTTCGTCCGCCTGCCCCAGGCTTTCCGCGCCCGGATCACGGTGCTGAACATCACCCTCGCCTGGGAGGAGCCGGCCACCATCGAGGCGCTGATCGACCCCCTGGCCCAGCAGGTGCCGATCCCGGCCTGAGCGAAAAGGGCGCCCCCACAGGCCATCGGCAAAGGCCGCCCAGCCCTTGCCACGTGGTGCGCCGCGACCGGGATCCGGCAGGGAGCACCCCGGCCCAGGTTGCCAGGGTTTCATTTGCCGCGGCTGGGCCATTCACCTCGGATGCAGCCGCAACAACCCGCCGATTCCCCCATGCCGCATCGTCACGCCACCGGGCGCCGCACCCTTCTGCTGGCCTCCTCGCTGCTGCTCGGCCTCGCCCTGCCCGCCGGGGGTCCGGGGGAAAGGCAGGGCCTTATCCCCTGGGGGAGCGCAGCGCCAGCAGCGCCGCGCTCCCCGGGCGGGCGGCATCAGCCCTGCAGGTAGCGCGCCCGCAGATGCCGGGTGAAAGCCGCGGGATCGAGCGGCCCGCCGGTCGCTTCCCGCAGCAGGTCCTGGAAGCCGAGGCTCGCGGCCTTGGCATGGATGTTGGGCCGCAGCCAGCCGAGCAGCGGTGCGAAATCGCCCTGGGCCAGCGCCGCGTCGATCCCCGGCACGGCGGCGCGGGCGGCCGCCATGATCTGCGCCGCCGCCATGGCGCCGAGCGTGTAGGACGGGAAATAGCCGAAGGCGCCGTCATACCAGTGGATGTCCTGCAGGCAGCCGCGCCGGTCGTCGGGCGGCACGATGCCGAGCAGGTCGCGGAACCCCTCGTTCCAGGCGCCCGGCAGGTCGGCCACGGCGAGGGTGCCGCCGATCAGCGCGCGCTCCAGCCGGAAGCGCAGGATGACATGTGCCGGATAGGTCATCTCGTCGGCATCCACGCGGATGAAGCCGCGCGCCACCCGCCGCCAGAGCCGGCCCAGATTGGCACCGTCGTAAGCCTCCGCCGCGCCCCCGAAGGCGGCATGGAGCTGCGGCCCCAGCCAGGACAGGAAGGCGTCGGAACGGCAGGCCTGCACCTCGATCAGCAGGGATTGCGATTCATGCGCCGCCATGCCCGCCGCCTCGCCCACCGGCTGGCGCTCCCAGGCTTCCGGCAGCCCGCGCTCGTAGAGGGCATGCCCCGTCTCATGCGCCACGCCGAGCAGCGCCTGGGCGAAGTTCGCCTCGTCGTAGCGCGTGGTGATGCGCGCATCGGCGGGGGTGCCGCCGGAGAAGGGATGCGCGCTCTCGTCCAGGCGCGCATGGGTGAAGTCCAGGCCGATCCGCTCGGAAAGCTGGCGGCAGAGCCTCTTCTGGATCTCCACCGGGAAAGGCCCGGCAGGCTCCAGCGGCGCCGGGCGGCGGGCCTGGATCGCCTCCGCCTCGGGCAGCGCCTCCTTCAGGAAGGCCTCGTAGGCGGCGAAGACCGGCTCCACATCCGCCGCCCCGATGCCGCGCTGGAACCCGTCCATCAGCGCGTCATAGGGGGCGAGGCCCGTGGCCTCGGACAGCGCCGCGGCCTCCTCGCGCTGCAGGCGCACCACCTCCTCCAGATACGGCCGCACCATGGCGAAGTCGGAAGCGGCACGCGCCCGGCGCCAGACCTTCTCGCAGGCGCTGTTGGCGCGCGAGACCGCCTCCACCAGATCCCCCGGCAGGCAGGCGGCGCGGGTATGGGTCCGGCGCATCAGGTCCAGGTTGGCGGCATCCCAGGCCTCCGCCGGAGGACTCGCCTCGGCGGCGGCGAGGTCCTCCGCCACCACGGGCGCCGTCAGCAGCTCGTGCGACAGCCCCGCCAGCACGGCGAGCTGCTCGCCGCGCGAGGCGCCGCCTCCCTCAGGCATCATCGCGGAGGCGTCCCAGCCCAGCATGGCGTGCGCCTCGCCCAGCGCGCCGATGCGGTTGAAGCGGGACTTCAGGCGGAGATAGGGGTCGTTCGTCATGCGGGGTCCTTCAAGCGGCGCCAGGCGAAGGCGGCGAAGACGCCGGCCAGGGCCAGGGCGGTGCCGTACCAGGTGATGGCATAGCCGAGATGCGGGTTGCCGGGGCGCGGCATGGCGCGGGCCGGCTGCGGCAGGGAGCCCACCGGAGCGGCTCCGGATGGCGTGGCCGGGGCAAGACCCGCCGCCACCCCAGGCAAGCCCCCCGGCAGGCTGGGAGCATTCCCGTTGGCCTGGCCTCCGGGCGCCGGTCCGGTGCCGGACGATGATGGGGCGGCCGATGGCGCGGCCAGGGCCACCAGCGCATAGGGCGCCACCCGCGGCAACCCCAGGGCCGGGCCGATCACCGCCGGATCGAAGGTGTAGAAGCGCCGCCCGGCGGGATCGTCGCTGGCGGCGAAGAGGCTGTGCCCATCGGCGGGGCGGACCCAGCCGGTGACGCTCACCACCCCCTCCGGATGGCCGACCGGCGCCCTGCGCTCCAGCGGCACCCAGCCGCGGTTGACCAGCACGGGCGGGCCGTCCGCCCGTTCCAGCGGCGTGACCAGGAAGGCACCCAGCACGGCGTTCCGCACCTCCAGCCCGACCAGCGCCTCCCGGTCATGCAGGAAGCGCCCGGTGGCGACGACCCTGGAAAGTTCCTCCGGCGGGTCGCGCAGAACCCGGGGTGGGCCCGCCTCGGCGGCATCGACACGGGCCAGGATATCGGTCTTCCAGTGCAGGCGCCGGACCTGCCAGTTCCCGAGTTCCACCAGCACCACGAGGACAGGCAGGACGCAGAGGAGAGGAATCAGCAGGCGGCGAAAACGTGTCATGAGGCGCTTCAGGTTGAGCCGGGAAATTCCTGCCCTCTCCACCACGCGACGTCCAGCCATCCCGGGTCCCGCACCGGTCCCACCCGTCGCGCCAGGCCCAACGACCTTTTCCCTCGCTTCCGCAATGAGGCAGACTGCCCGGCGACAGCGGGAAGGGGGGGGGGTTCCGATGGTCCAGGTCCGGGTGTCGCCGGCGGAGTTCGACGCTGTGCTCGACAGGCTCGGCGAAGGCGTTCCGGATGCCGCCGAATACGTCCGGTTGACGAAGTTCGTGCTCGACATGCCCGATGCGACGCGGCTCAACGGGCTCGATCCCTTCTCGGACGACTACCACCGGGGAGTCCTCGACCTGTATCTGGCGCTGCGCTCGCGCCCGGACGAGGAAGGCGCGGGCGGCTACACCCCTGAGCGCGACGAGGCACCCTCCTACGACGTTCCGGAGGCGATCTGGACCGGCCTCGTGCCCTGGAGCTTCCGTGACGCAGCCATGACGGGCGAGCATCTCTATGACTGGGGACACATTCTGCGGCATCTCGGCCTCGGACCGGGTGGCTCGGTCCTCGAATACGGCCCGGGCAGCGGCCAGTTGCTGCTCATGCTGGCCCGCATGGGCTACCGCGCCTGTGGCGTCGACATCGACCGGGTCGCCGTGGAGGTGATCCGGCAGCAGGCGGCCAGGATGAGCCTGCCCATCGAGGTGGAGCAGGCCCGCTTCGGCGAGGGATTCGGGACGGAGCGCTTCGACGCGGTGATGTTCTACGAAGCCTTCCACCACGCGATCGACTTCCAGGCGCTGCTGCGGAGCCTGCACGACCGGATCAAGCCAGGGGGGCGGCTGTTGCTATGCGGCGAACCCGTGGTCGAGGCTCCCCGCCCTGACGTTCCCTATGCCTGGGGCCCGCGTCTCGATGCGCTGTCGGTCTTCTGCATGCGCCGCTTCGGCTGGATGGAGCTGGGCTTCTCGCAGGATTTCCTTCTGGAGGCGGCACGGCGCGCCGGATGGCAGGTGGTGTTCCACTCCTTCCCCGGTTGCGGCCGGGCCAACCTCTATGTCCTGACCCCGGCGGCAGGCGGCGAGGCGCCTCAGGCGGCCGGGCGGCACATCCCATCCCCGCAGCCAGGCATCCCGGGAAGCGAAAACGAGGCCCTGCTCCAGTCCATCCTGGCTTCCACCACCTGGCGCGCCACGCGGCCGCTACGCCGGGCAGTGCACTGGCTTTCCCGCCGTCCCGGGCAGCCACCGGCCTGATCCGGGAGCACGAACAAGGCGTTCCTTCTTTGGAAGCCCCATTTTTCCACCTGCTGCTGGGATTCGGGCCGCAAAGCAGAGGCCACCACCCGGCGCCCCCTCAAGCCCGGGATCCGGGGCGAGAGGCGGAGCCTTTCCCCCGGCGGGCCACCACGAAGCGCGACACCGCCAGGGGAGGACAGCCGTTCGGATCAGACCGTGACCTCGCCCTCTTCCGTTCCGTCCCAGTAGGTGATGCGGCTGGCCCGGACCTTGATCAGCGTCAGGCCCGGCGTGTCCGCGCCCTGCTCGAACCACCGGTCCAGGTCCTTGGTCCAGTGTTCCTGGAAGGCGCCCTTGTCCCGGATCAGCTCCGCCTCTCCCTCGACAGCGATGAAGAGCGGCCTCTGCCCGAGCAGCCCCTGGCTGCTGGTGAAGGACAGCGCCACCTTCGGATCGCGTTCGATTTCCCCGACGGTATGGGTGCTGTCCAGGGCGAAGAACCAGGATTCGCCCTTGTACTCGACATCGCCATTGTTGCTCATCGGCCGGCTGGCGATGTGGCCGTTCCCGGCATGGGTCGAGAACATGCAGTGGTCGATCTTGCTCATCAGCCTGGACAGATCGCCCAGGCTCATCTGGCTGGTCGTGTGGTTCATCGGCCCTCTCCGGCAGCTCACCGGGGATGAACGCGCGCCGATGCCCATGTTTGCCGCGTGCCGGCGGCGCCGGCCGCCGACGGAGCTCCCGGAACGCCCCGGCCCGTCAGTGCGCGGCGACCGGCCCGGCGCCCCACCAGTAGATGAAGACGAACAGGAACAGCCACACCACGTCCACGAAGTGCCAGTACCAGGCGGCGGCCTCGAAGCCGAAATGGCGCCGCGGCGTGAACTGGCCGGCATAGGCGCGGAACCAGCAGACCGCCAGGAAGATGGTGCCGACGATGACGTGGAAGCCGTGGAAGCCGGTCGCCAGGAAGAAGACCGAGGGATAGATGCCGCCGTTCACGAAGGCGAAGGGCGCCTCGCCATACTCCCAGAACTGGAAGAAGGAGAAGCTGAGGCCCAGCAGCACGGTGATCCCCAGCCCCTGCAGCACGGACTTCCGGTCGCCCTCCAGCATCGCATGATGCGCCCAGGTCACCGTGGTGCCGGAAAGCAGCAGGATCATGGTGTTCAGGAAGGGCAGGCCGAAGGGGTCGAAGGTATGCACCCCGGCGGGGGGCCAGACAGCGGGCGCGGAGGCGCCGGACACATGCTCCGGGAACAGCGCGAAGTGGAAATAGGCCCAGAAGAAGGCCACGAAGAACATCACCTCGGAGGCGATGAACAGCGCCATGCCATAGCGCAGGCCGATCTGCACGATCGGGGTGTAGACGCCCGGGGTGCGCGATTCGCGGATCACGTCGCGCCACCAGCCAGCCATGCTGAACAGCACGCCCAGGATACCGAGGCCCAGCACCCAGTGGATGTTGCTGTGCGCGAAAAGAATGATCCCCAGCAACATCGTGCCCGCCGAGAACGAGGCGATCATCGGCCAGGGCGAGGGATCGACGAGGTGATAGGGATGCTTGTGGAGCGGCGGGGCGTCGGGAATGTCGGTGCCGAGGGTCCCCATGGTCGTTTCCGTGCTGGCCATTACGCATCCCGTTCGGATTCACCACGGCCGGGCGCCGCAGCTTTTGGTTACGCCATCAATCCCGCGAAATCCGGCCCCGATCAAGTCGGGAGAGGGTGAGGCGCGGTGCCGGACGGAAGGCGCCCCCTCACGGCGTGGCGGAAGCCGCCTTGCCCACATGCGGCCCGGCATGGGCCAGCGCTCCGGCGCGCTGCGCGTCCTCCAGCGTGCGGAAGAAGGTGTAGCTGAGCGTCACCGTGCGGATGTCGCGCGTGTTCGGGTCCTGGAGCATCGCCGGATCGACCCAGAAGGTCACCGGCATTTCCACCTTCTGCCCGGGCTGGAGGGTCTGCGCGTCGAAGCAGAAACAGGCCGTCTTGTGGAAATAGGGTCCCATCACCTCCGGCGTGACGTTGTAGAGGGCAATGCCCTCCACCGGAGTCGCGGCCCTGTTCTCGGCCTCGTAGAAGGCCAGACCCTGCTCCCCGGGCTTCAGCGCCATGCTCCGCTGCGCCGCCTCGAAGCGCCAGGGCAGGCCGGGATGGGTCTGGGCGTCGAATCGCACGGTGATGCCACGCTCCCCCTGCGGCGCCCCGGGGGCCGCCGGCCCGCCGATCCGCGGCGTGCCGTTGTAGCCGGTCACCTGGCAGAACAGCGTATAGAGCGGCACCGCGGCGAAGGAGACGCCGACCATGGCCGCCGCCGCGCCCAGCGCCGCGAGGCCCAGGCGGCGGTTGCGGCGCGCGAGCTCCGTGGCGGGGCGGGGGGAAGGGGCGCGATCGCTCGGCATGACCATGGGAGCAGTAGCGCCCCTGGCCCCTTCCGCTCAAGCGGAACCCGGCCCCCATGGCTGCTCCGCGTGCCCGCTCCCTCGCCGTATCCCGGAAAGGCGCGGGATGCCGCGGATCTGTCCCGCAAACTTGTTCCGCACGGGCATGGGCCGGAATTGTCCGGCCTGGCCGATCGCCCCAGGATGCCCCACCGATCAGGAAGGAAGCGACATGGTGGCCGACCATCCCAGAATCAGGACCGGCGAGGACAGCGCCGACCGCACCGGCTGGCCAGCCGGTGCGGCTGTCCTGGTCTTCGGCCTGCTGGGCGCCTGGCTCCTCGCCCGCGGCCCGGCGGAACACGAGGCGCCCATCCCGGTCGCCGCCCAGCCGGCGCATCCGCCCTCCGCCCCGCCTGTCCTCGCCCCGCCCGTCACTGCCCCGTCTGTCACCGCGCCGTCTGTCACCGCGCCGCTCCCGCCCGCTGTCCGCCCGGCGCCCGCGCCCGCGCCCGCGCCCGCGCCAACCGCCGCCATGCCAGCGCCCCCCGCCACAACCCCGGCCCTGGCATCGCTGGCCCGGCTGTTCCTGGACTATGACGGCACCGTCTGGCGGGCCACCGGCCGCCTGCCCGACGAGGCCACCCTCCACCGCGTGACCGAGACACTGAACGGCGCCTTCGGCACCTCGGCAGTCCGCACCGATCTGGTGATCGACCCCGCCGCCGGGCCCGCGCCCTGGATGGGCTGGTTCGGCCAGACCCTTCCCGCCCTGCGCCTGCCCGGCCTGCGGGCGCTGTTCCAGCCCGGCCAGCTGCGCATCGGCGGCAGCCTGCCCGATGCCGAGCGCGACCGGGCCATCGCCACCCTGCGCGCGCAGCTGCCGGACAGCCTCCGAATCGCCCCCCTGCCGGACGCCACCGGCCTGCGGGTCGAGGATGCCACGGCGGCCTCGATGCGTGCCCTGGCCGTCCTGCCGGGCAGCTTCAGCCCCGTCATGCTGGTCCAGGCGCTGAACATCTCCATCGTGAACTTCCCGACCGCCGGCGCCGAGATCCCGCCGGAAAGCCTGCCCCTGATCCGCGAGGCCGCCACCCGGCTGCGGCAGTTGCCGCCCGGCACGGTGATCGAGGTCAGCGGCCATACGGACAACACCGGCGATCCGGAGATCAACCGGACCCTCTCCCAGCGCCGGGCCGAGGCCGTGCGCGCCGCCCTGGTCGCCGGCGGCGCACCGGCGGACCAGCTGGTGGCCAAGGGCTATGGCAGCGGCCAGCCGGTGGCGGACAACGCGACCGAGGACGGCCGCTTCCGCAACCGCCGCATCGAGTACCGGGTGGGCGGGTAGCACCGGCCTCCACCCCCCGGGAGAGGCGCCGCCTCTCCCGGCCCCTCTCCGCCGGGGACCGAAGCCGGTCCCCGGACCCCGGGCTTGCGTTGGCTCTCCGTGGTGACCATCAGCCTGCGGGTTGATCCCTGGGAGCAGGTGGAGAGGTGGGGCTCCCGAGAGAAAGCAAAGACACCTTGTCCGCGCTGGTGGCACCGGCAGTCCGCCGGAGAGCCAGGCTCTCCGGCGCGATCCGGCCGGCAGCCAGAGCCAACGCATCGGGTCCAGGGCCCGCAGGGTCCTGGCGGATAGGGGGCCCGGGGGAAAGGCAGCGCCTTTCCCCCGGGGGTCAGGACCGGAGGCTCAGGAGGTCTGTGACATCCGGGCGATGGCGATCAGGTAGAAGAGCAGCACGAGCCCCAGCAGGGCGGCCAGGATGGCCCAGTTCCGTGCCCGGCGGCGGCGGTGGAAATCCACCTTCTCCTCCGGGGTCATGCGGACGGGTTCGGGCTCAGCCAAGGATCAGCCGGTCGGCCGCCAGGGCGGCGAAGAGCAAAGCGAGGTGCAGCAGGGAGAAGCGGAAGCAGCGCTTGGCCGGGGCGTCCTTGGTCAGGCTGCGGCCCTGCGGGTCCTGGTCGTCGCGCAGCACCTTCCAGGCGCAGAACACGAAGCCCAGCCCGAGCAGCACCGCCGCCACGCCATAGATCGGCCCGGCGAGGCCGAGCGGCCAGGGCGACACCGCCAGCGGGAAGAGCACCAGCGTGTAGAGCATGATCTGGCGCCGCGTTTCCTTCGCCCCCGCCACCACCGGCAGCATCGGCACCCCGGCGCGCTGGTAGTCGCCATGCGCCCAGAGGGAGAGCGACCAGAAATGCGGCGGCGTCCAGGCGAAGACGATGGCGAAGAGCAGCAGAGGCAGCAGGTCCACCGAGCCGGTCACGGCGGCCCAGCCGATCACCGGCGGGAAGGCCCCGGCGGCGCCGCCGATGACGATGTTCTGCGGCGTCCGGCGCTTCAGCCACATCGTATAGACGAAGACGTAGAAGAGGATCGAGCCGGCGAGCCAGCCGGCGGCCATCCAGTTGGTGGCCAGCCCCATCACCACGACCGAGGCGATGGCCAGCACCACGCCGAAAGCCAGCGCCTCCTCCGCCCGGATGCGCCCGGCGGGGATGGGGCGGTTGGCGGTGCGGCGCATCACCGCGTCGATGTCGCGGTCGTACCACATGTTGATGGCCCCCGCCGCCCCGGCTCCGACGGCGATGCACAGCACCGCGACCGAGCCCAGAAGCGGGTTGATGGAGCCCGGCGCCACCAGCATCCCGATGAAGCCGGTGAAGACGACCAAGGTCATCACCCGCGGCTTCAGCAGGGCGAACCAGTCGCGGATCTCGGAAAAATCGGGGGTGGATGCGTCGAAGGGGGCCGCAGCCCCCTCCTCGCCGACAGCGCTCTGGCTCATGCCGGGCTCTTTAGCGGATCCTCGGCAGTTCGTCGAAGGTATGGAAGGGGGGCGGGCTGCTGACCTGCCATTCCAAAGTCGTGGCCCCCTCGCCCCAGGGATTGGCCGCCGCCCGCTCCTTCCGCGCGAAGGTCAGGTAGATCACGTAGAGGAACAGCAGCAGCGAGATGCCGGAGATGAAGGCGCCGACCGAGGCGACCGCGTTCCAGCCCCAGAAGGCGTCCGGATAATCCGGGTAGCGGCGGGGCATGCCCTGGGCGCCCAGGAAGTGCATCGGGAAGAAGGTCAGGTTCACCCCGATGAAGGTCATCCAGAAATGCACCTTCCCCCAGAATTCCGGGTACTGGTAGCCGCTCATCTTGCCGATCCAGTAGTAGAACCCGGCATAGATGCCGAAGACGGCGCCCAGCGATAGAACATAATGGAAGTGCGCCACAACATAATAGGTGTTGTGCAGGATCACGTCCACCGAGGCATTGGACAGCTTCACGCCGGACACGCCGCCGACAGTGAAGAGGAAGATGAAGCCCACGGCAAAGAGCATCGGCGTCTTGAACTCGATGGAGCCGCCCCACATCGTGGCGATCCAGGAGAAGATCTTGATGCCTGTCGGCACCGCGATGATCATCGTGGCCGCCATGAAATAGGCCCGCGTGTCCACCGAGATGCCGGAGGTGAACATGTGGTGCGCCCAGACCACGAAGCCCACCACCCCGATCGCCACCATGGCATAGGCCATGCCGAGATAGCCGAAGATCGGCTTGCGGCTGAAGGTGGACAGCACGTGCGACACGATCCCGAAGGCCGGCAGGATCATGATGTAGACCTCGGGGTGGCCGAAGAACCAGAACAGGTGCTGGAACAGCACCGGGTCGCCGCCCCCTTCCGGCTTGAAGAAGGAGGTGCCGAAGTTCCGGTCGGTGATCAGCATGGTGATCGCGCCGCCCAGCACAGGCACCGAAAGCAGTAACAGGAAGGCCGTCACCAGCATCGACCACACGAAGAGGGGCATCTTGTGCAGCGTCATGCCCGGGGCGCGCATGTTGAAGATGGTGGTGATGAAGTTGGCCGCCCCCAGGATCGAGGAGGCGCCGGCTAGGTGCAGGCCGAACAGCGCCATGTCCACGCCCATGCTGGGCTGGTACTGGCTGTCGGACAGCGGCGGGTACAGCGTCCAGCCCGTGCCGGCCCCGCCGACGAAGAGGCTGGCGACCGTCAGCGCCAGGGCCGGCACCAGCAGCCAGAAGGAGATGTTGTTCAGCCGTGGGAAGGCCATGTCCGGCGCGCCGATCATGATCGGCACGAACCAGTTGCCGAAGCCGCCGATCAGCGCGGGCATGACCACGTAGAACACCATCAGCACGCCATGGGCGGTGACGGCGATGTTCCAGCTCTGCCCGTCGGCGAAGAACTGCAGCCCGGGCTCCAGCAGCTCCAGCCGCATGATCATCGACAGCCCGATGCCGACGATCGCCGAGACCAGGGCGAAGCCGATATAGAGGGTGCCGATATCCTTGTGGTTGGTGCTGAAGAACCACCGCGACACGAAGCGGGGCTTGTGGTCGTGGTGGTCGTCGTGATGGGTATGGGCGTCCGTGACGGTGGCCATGGCTTCTCTTCCGTCCTCTCCGCCCTTACGGGCGAGCCTCCGCGACTTCGGTTTTCATCTCGTCGGGCCAGCCGGGGCCCCTGCCCTCGGCGAACTTCGTCTTCGCCTGTTCCACCCAGGCATCGAACTCCGCCCGGGGCACCACGCGCACGGCGATCGGCATGAACCAGTGGTTGGTGCCGCAGATCTGGTTGCACTGGCCATAGAAGGTGCCCTCCCGGTCGGCCTCGAACCAGGTCTCCATGGCGCGGCCGGGGATGGTGTACTTCTGCACGCCCAGCGAAGGCACGAAGAAGGAATGGATCACGTCGTGCCCGGTAGTCAGCACCCGCACCTTCGCGCCCACCGGCACCACCAGCGGATTGTCCACTGCGAGGTTGCGCAGCTGCCCGGGCTTCAGGTCGGCCTCGGCGATGGGATAGCTGTCGAAGGCGAAGTTGCCGTTGTCGGGATAGCTGTAGTGCCAGTACCACTGCCGCCCCTGCACGCCGATGGTGATGTCGGGGTCCACCGCCCGGTCCTCGTAATAGATCAGGCGGAAGGAGGGGATGGCGATCACCAGCAGGATCACCACCGGAATCACCGTCCAGGCGATCTCCAGCACCGTGTGGTGGCTGGTGCGCGACGGCGTCGGATTGGCCGAGGCGCGGTAACGGAAGACCACCCAGCCCAGCAGCCCCGCCACAAAGGCGGTGATGATGACGATGATCCACAGCACCAGGTTGTTGAAGTCGTGGATCGCTTCCTTCACCGGCCCCGCGGCGGCCTGGAGGCCAAGGCCCCAGGGGGTCGGCGCCCCGGTGGCCCCGGGCACGGCGTCCTCCGGCGCGGCGGCGCCCGTTCCCTGTGCCCATGCCGTGGCCCCGGGGGTCAAGGAGGCCAGCACGGCCCCCATGAGCCCTCCGGCCAGTGCCGTCGCGATTGTCCGCCGCATGCCCCGCCCCGATGATCCCATTGCCGGATACTTATGCCGGCCGCCGTTCCGGTCCCTCGCGCCGCTGCCGCCACGGGGGGCGGTGCCGCGCCTTTGTTTCCGGACCGGTGCCCGGTCCTTGAACCATGGGTAAATCACGCGCCAGCGGGAGTGACAAGGTGCGGCGGCGTCAGCCGGGCAGATCGGGGGCCGCCGGCTCCCCCTCCACCTCGGTCTCCACCTCCTCGCTCACATGGTCCGTCATGTCGGTGAGCATCGAGCGCACATGCTCGTCTCCCACGGCATAGAAGACCTGCCGCCCCCGCCGCTCGGCCTGCAGCAGCCGCGCGGCGCGCAGCAGGCGCAGGTGGTGGGAAACGAGGCTGCCGGAGATCCCCAGGCGATCCGCGATATCCCCTACCGCGACCGCCGAATCGAGGCAGGAAAGAATGATCCTCAGGCGCGTGGGATCGCTCATCAGCCGGAAGGTCTCGGCGAGCTCCACCACCTGGTCCTCACCGATACGCCCACGAAATTGTCGCATGGCGCGCAGCTTCGTCCGCGCCGGGCTTTCGCGCAAGCACCGGCCGGACCTCGGCCCGTTCCCCCCGGCCTGCCCCCCGGCCCGCCCGCGGCACCCATGCGGCCGCGTCGCCCATGCCACCGCGCCGGCGGCCTTGACCGGAAGGGGCGGCGCCACGACCTTTTCCGGCAGTATCTCTGGAGATGATGGCGGCCATGAGCGAGCTGACCAAGGCTGTGAGCGACGAGACCTTCCAGGCCGATGTGCTGAAGGCGCCGGGCCCCGTGCTGGTGGATTTCTGGGCCGAATGGTGCGGCCCGTGCCGCCAGGTGGCCCCGATCCTCGACGAGGTGGCGCGGGACTATGCCGGCAAGCTCACCGTGGCCAAGGTGAACATCGACGAGAATCCGGGCTCGCCGAACGACTACGCGGTGCGCGGCATCCCCACCATGATCCTGTTCCGCGACGGCAAGCCGGTGGGCACGCTGGTCGGGGCGCAGCCGCGCAGCAAGCTGCGCGAATGGCTGGACAGCAACCTGGGCTGATCCAGGAACCGGGGGAAGGCGCGGCATGAACGAGACCCCTGGCACTCCGGCGGTCCCCTCGTCCGCTCCTTCCCCGCCCGCGGCCCCGCCCGCCCGGCCCCATGGCCCGGCGCGGCGGCACGGGCCGGACTATCTGGGCATGGGCGTGCTGCTGGGGGTGGTTGCCGCCATCCTCGCCATCTGGTGGATCTTCCCGGCCCTGATGCGGATCGTGAACTACAGCGACTGCATCGGCTCCGGCCGGATCACCGGGTGTTGAAGCAGGCGGTGGGTCGCGGCCGTCAGGCCGGCGGCGTGCCGTTCGCCTTCAGGATCTCGCCTGCCAGATAGAGGCTGCCGCAGATCAGCACCCGAGCCGGGCGGCCGGGATCGGCCTCGCGCAGCAGGGCCTCCAGCGCATCCGCCACATGGGGGCCGATGCGGGCCATGCCGCCGCTGGCGGCCACGATCTCCTCCGGCGTCATCGCCAGGTGCTGGCCCGGTTCGGCCACGGCCCAGACCGAACTGGCCCGCGGCAGCAGCGGGCGCAGGAAGTCGTCGGCGGCCTTGGACTTCTTGATCCCCACCAGCAGATGCGCCGGCCGGTCGCCCCAGGCGCGCAGATGCTCGGCCAGAACCTCCCCGGCCCCGGCGTTGTGGCCGCCATCCAGCCACAGTTCCCAGCCCGGCGGCAGCATCGCCGCCAAGGGCCCGCTGTCGAGGCGCTGCAGGCGGGCCGGCCAGCGCGCCTCGCGGAAGCCCCCGGCGGCGGTGGCCTCGTCCAGCCAGTCCGGGTTCCAGGCACGCAGCGCCGCCAGGGCGAGCCCGGCATTGTCGATCTGGTGCGGCCCCGGCAGGCCCGGGCGCGGCAGGCGCAGCACCCCGGCGGCATCGCGGTAGAGCAGCCCCTCGCCCCCCGGCCCGATCTCCCAGTCCCGTCCCCGGCGCAGCAGCGGCGCCCCGGCCTCGGCGGCGACGCGCTCGATCGCCGCCATCGCCTCCGGCGCCTGGAAGCCGGTCACCAGCGGCACGCCGGGACGGGCGATGCCCGCCTTCTCCGCCGCGATCCCGGCCAGGCTGTTCCCCAGGAACTCCATATGGTCCATCGAGACCGAGGCGACGGCGCAGGCCGCCGGGCGCGGCACGACATTGGTCGCGTCGAATCGCCCGCCGAGCCCGACCTCCAGCACCAGCAGATCCGCCGGCACCCGGGCGAAGAGCAGGAAGGCGGTGGCCGTGGTGATCTCGAAGACGCTGATCCCCTCCCCGGCATTGGCCTGCTCGGCCTCCTCCAGCGCGGCGGCCAGCACCTCCTCCTCCACCAGCGTCCCCGCCAGCCGGATGCGCTCGTGGAAGCGCACCAGATGCGGCGAGGTATAGGCATGGACGCGCTTCCCCGCCGCCTCGGCGATGGCGCGGGCGAAGGCGCAGGTGCTGCCCTTGCCGTTGGTGCCCGCCACATGGAGCACCGGCGGCAGGTGCCGCTCCGGATGGCCGAGCGCCGCCAAGCAGCGCTCGATCCGGCCGGTGCTGAGGTCCATCAGCTTCGGATGCAGCGCATGCAGCCGGTCCACGATCCGCTCCGCCCGCCCCGGCTCGATGCCGGTGGGCAGGCGCAGCGAGGGGTCGAGCTGGCCCGGCGCCATGGAGGGCGCCACGGGGGAGGAGCGCGTGGGGCCGGGCATGGGCGGCGGCCTCAGTCGCCGTTCGCCGGATTCTCGGTCGGCGCCGTGCGGGCCACCACGGTGGGGCGCGGCTGCGGCTTGGGCGCGGCGATGTCGGGCGGCGGCGGCATCGGCAGCTCCGCTTCCTCCACCTCCAGCCCAGGGGGCAGGCGCTCGCGCAGCAGGGAGATCAGCCGCGCCAGCGTGACCTTCATGTCGCCGCGCCTGACCACCATGTCCAGGATACCGTGCTCCAGCAGGTATTCCGCCCGCTGGAAGCCCTCGGGCAGCTTCTCGCGCACCGTCTGCTCGATCACCCGCGCCCCGGCGAAGCCGATCAGCGCCCTGGGCTCGGCGATCTGGATGTCGCCCAGCATGGCGAAGGAGGCGGTGACGCCGCCCGTGGTCGGGTCGCAGAGCACGGTGATGAAGGGCAGCCCGGCTTCCTTGACCATCAGCGAGGCGATGACCGTGCGCGGCATCTGCATCAGGCTGACCGCGCCCTCCTGCATCCGCGCCCCGCCGGAGGCGCTGAAGACGATCAGCGGCGCATCCTGCAGCACGGCCAGCCGGGCGGCGGCGACCAGCGCCTCGCCCACCCCGGCGCTCATCGAGCCGGCGAGGAAGTTGAAGTCGAAGGCCGCGACCACCGCCGCCTTGCCCTCGATCGTGCCATGCGCGACCACCACGGCCTCGTCCAGCCCGGTCTTGGCCTGGGCCTCCTTCAGCCGGTCCACATAGCGGCGCTGGTCGCGGAAGCGCAGCGGGTCGAGCGGCGCCTTGGGCAGCTCGATGCGCTGCCACCCGGCATCCAGCGTGTAGTCCAGCCGCCGCAGCGCGCCGATGCGCAGGTGATGGCCGCAATGCGGGCAGACATGCAGCCCGCGCTCCAGGTCGCGGTGGAAGATCATCTGCTCGCAGGACGGGCACTTGTGCCAGAGGTTCTCCGGCACGTCCCGCTTGCTGCCGAACAGGGTCTGGATCTTCGGCAGAGCCCAGTCGGAAATCCAGTTCATCGCTCAACTCCTCCGCGCGGGGCGGGAGTAGGCATCTCCCAGCCCCCTGCGCAAGAGGCGAGTGCGGCAAGGCTGCCTTCCGCCCTCGCCTCCCCTGTCTGCGGCACCGGAACTCACCACCGGAGAAACGTCGCAGAAAGCGAAAAACCCCCTCCACTTCCTGGCGTTGGCGAAAGGCCGGGCGCGCCATCACAGGCCGGGGCCGCCCGTCCCCCTGGCCCGGCCGAGACGGAGCAGCATGCGTCTTCCCGAAAGCTCCGGCGCCCGCGCCCGCATCCGGGCCGCCGGACTGCCCAGCGGCGGCACCGGCACGCTCTACGCCATCGTGGCGGTGGTCGGCATCCTCTACGTCACGCGGGAACTCCTGGTGCCGCTGGTGCTGGCGACGCTGCTCGCCTTTGTCCTGGCGCCGGTGGTGCGGGGCCTGCGGCACTGGCGGGTGCCGCGCATCCCCGCCGTGCTGCTGACCGTCTTCCTGGCCTTCGGCCTGCTGACCACGGGCGGCGTGGTGATGGGGCGGCAGATGGCCGAGCTCGCCACCGACCTGCCCCGCTACCAGGCCGCGGTGATGGAGAAGGTCGGGCACCTGTCCAGCGGCGGCATGGTGGAGCGTGTCTCCGGCCTGCTCCAGCGCCTGGGCGAGAACGTCGTGCCCCGCCCCCACGCCTCCACCTCTTCCTCGGCCTCCACCGGCCCCGCCGCCGAGGCCGGAACCTCCGTCCGCCCCCTGCCGGTCGAGGTCCACACGCCCGAACCGGGAACGCTGGAGCTGATCCAGAGCGTGATCGCCCCCCTGGTCGGCCCGGTCGCCACCACCGGCATCGTCGCGGTCTTCGTGGTCTTCCTGCTGCTGTACCGGGAGGACATGCGCGACCGCGTCATCAAGCTGGTCGGCTCCGGCGACCTGCAGCGCACCACCGCCGCGCTGGACGAGGCGACGACGCGCCTCAGCCGCTTCTTTCTGGCCCAGGTGATGCTGAACGCCTGCTTCGGCGCGGTCATCGGCCTGGGCCTCTGGGCCGTCGGCATTCCCAACCCGGCGCTCTGGGGCGTGCTGGCGGGGCTGATGCGCTTCGTTCCCTTCGTCGGCGTGATCATCTCCGTCGCCTTCCCCGCCTTGCTGGCCCTGGCGGTGGACCCGGGCTGGGCCACCCTGCTCTGGACCGTGGCGCTCTTCGCCGTGGCCGAGGGGCTGCAGGCTCAGGCGGTGGAACCCCTGGTCTATGGCCACAGCACCGGCCTCACCCCGATCGCGGTGCTGCTGGCCACGGCCTTCTGGACCTGGCTCTGGGGGCCCCTCGGCCTGCTGATGGCAATGCCGCTGACGCTCTGCCTCGTGGTCCTCGGCCGGCACGTGAAGCAGCTCGAGTTCCTCGACGTCCTGCTGGGGGACCGGGAGGCCCTGGCGCCGCCCGAGGCCTTCTATCAGCGCGCCCTGGCCGGGGACGCGGACGGGCTGATCGAGCAGGCCGAGCTGCGCCTCAACGGCACCTCCCTGCGCGCCTATTACGACGAGGTGGCGCTGCCCGGCCTGGCGCTGGCCCAGGCCGATGCCGGGCGCGGCGCCCTGAGCCGGCGGCGCGTCGAATGGGTGCGCGACAAGGTGGACGCGCTGCTGGAGGACCTGGCGGACCACGAGGATGCCGGGGAGGACGAGGCCCCCCTCATGGAAGGCCCCGTGGCCCCTGCCGGAGCAACCGGCGACGGCAGGGCCCCGGAAGCCCCGCCCCCAGCCCCGCCGGCTTCCGTGCCTGACGGCTGGGAGGCCCCCGGCAGCATCCTCTGCGTTCCCGGGCGCGGCCGCTTCGATGGCCAGGCCGCCTGCATGCTGGTCCAGGCCCTGCGCCAGCGCGGCTTCGGCGCCGGGATGCTGCCCAACGCCGCCCTGCGGAAGCCGGAGCCGATGACCACCGCCCCCGGCGGCACGGTGCGGGCACTCTGCCTTTCCGTGGTGGCCGGCGGCACCAGCGGCGCCAGCCTGCGCTACGCGGTGCTGCGCCTGCGGCGGGACTTCCCCGCCCTGCCGCTGGTGATCGGGATCTGGGGCGAGGCCGAAGCATCGCAGGAACAGGCCCTGCGCGACGCCCTGCCGCCGGAAATCCTCGGCGACGGTACGGTGCGGTTCGTCCGACGGCTCCAGGACGCGCTGGACACCCTGCTGCAAGCCAGCCCGGCAACACGGAGCGCCACGGAAGCACGGGAAACCCAGGCCGCGAAACCCTGACCGGAGGACGGCTCTCCAACCTCCGGCGTTGCGCTGTCCCGGGGGACAAGGCTCCGCCTTTTCCCCCGGCCCCCTCATCCGCCAGGACCCTGCGGGCCCTGGACCCGGTGAGTCGGTTCTTCCTGTGATCGGACCGCGCCGGGAAGCGTGGCTTCCCGGCGACTGCCGGTGCCACGAGCGCGGAGCCGGTGTTCCTTATCTTTCCGGGAGCCCCGCGTCTCCACCTGCTTCCAGGGATCAACCCACAGGCTCACGTCACCCACCGGCACCAGCTCGGGCCCGGGGTCCGGGGACCGGCTTCGGTCCCCGGCGGAGAGGGGGTCCGGGGCGAGAGGCAGCGCCTCTCCCCCGGCGGCCGGCCACGAAGCGCAACGCCCTCCCGGAGCGCGGAACCGGCGCGCCTATTCGCTGATGAAGCGCAAGAGGTCCTGGTTCAACCGGTCCTTCTCGGTGAAGAACAGCCCATGCGGCGCGCCCGGATATTCCACCAGCCGCGCGCCGGGGATCATCGCAGCGGCGCGGCGCCCGGCGGCGTCGATCGGGACGGTGTTGTCGGCATCGCCATGGATCACCAGCACCGGCACGCGGATCTGCGGCAGGTCGGCGCGGAAGTCGGTTTCCGAGAAGGCGCGCACGCAGTCCAGCGTCGCCTTGGGCGAAGCCATGAGGGCGAGGTTGCCTGTCCATTGCAGCAGCTCGCTGCTGATGGAGAAACTCAGCAGCCCGGCGCCGAAGAACTGCTTGCCGAAGCTCGCCAGGAAGGCCGGGCGGTCCGCCTGCAGGTTGACGACCATGTCGTCGAAAACGGAACGGTCCACGCCCTCGGGATTGTCCTCCGTCCGCAGCAGGAAGGGCGTGACGGCGGCAACCAGGACGGCCTTGCTCACCCGCCCCGATCCGCCATGGCGCGAGAGGTAGCGCGCGACCTCCCCGCCGCCCATGGAGAAGCCCACCAGCGTCGCGTCGCGCAGGTCCAGCGCGTCGAGGATGGCGGCCAGGTCGTCGGCCATGGTGTCGTAGTCATAGCCGGACCAGGGCTGGCCGGAGCGCCCGAAGCCGCGCCGGTCATAGGCGATCACGCGGCAGCCGTTCTCCGCCAGGAAAGGCGCCTGGTATTCCCACATATCCGCGTTGACCGGCCAGCCATGGATCAGCACGACCGGCTTGCCGGCGCCCCAGTCCTTGTAGAACAGGGGTGTTCCGTCCCGGGCCTCGATGAAGGACATCGCATTCTCGCTGTTGCTGGATGCCTTCAGGAACGGCTGGAGACGGCCCTGGTTGGCCGCCCGCCGCGCATCAGGACAGCGTCCTGCGCAGGTAGACCCGCCGGAATCCCTTCTCCTCCCGCCGCTCGGCCTCCGTGAAGCCGCGATGCCGGTAAAGGGCGAGGTTCGCCTCCATCCTCTCGTTGGTCAGAAGCCGCAGCTCGCGGAAACCCCGCCGCCGCGCCTCCGCCTCCACGAAATCGAGCAGCACGCCGCCGAGGCCCTGCCCTTTGGCCTCCGGCTCCACGGCGATGTTGTCGAGCCAGAGATGGCCCGTCCGGTCCTCGATCACCACAAGGCCCAGGATTCGGCCGCCGCGTTCCAGCACATGCACCTGCCTCGCCGCGATGCGGGCGGCGTAGTCGTCGTCCATCGGCGCCGGGCGCCGCCCGATCACCGGGACGTAATGGGCATAGGCACGCTCCGCCAGGGCGGCGAGGAGCGGCGCCTCCCCCGGCAGGGCGGGACGGAGGACATGATCGGGGCCGGACATGCCCCGCATCCTGCCTGCAGCGCCCCGGCCGGGGAAGCGGCAATCAGCCGGGCGGCAGCCCCTCCGCCGGCACGCTGCGCCCGGAATGGTGCGGCACGCGCGCGCTGATGCGCACGGGCACGGCCTTCGCCGCCGGCGTCTTGCTCTCCTCCGCATGGTGCGCGACGGGGATCAGCGTGTTGCACTCGGGGTAGTAGGCCGCGAGGCAGCCGCGCGGGATGTCGAAGCCGGTGACGCGCAGCCCGCCGAACTCCCGCCGCACGCCGTCGCCATAGACGGTCGCGAGCGTCACCTCGTCCCCGTCCGACAACCCCGCCTCCACGATATCCTCCGGGTTCATGAAGACCACCATGCGCGTGCCTTTCACGCCCCGGAAACGATCGTGATAGCCATAGACGGTGGTGTTGAACTGGTCGTTGGAACGCAGCGTGATCAGCCGGTACTGCTCCGGCTGGTCCTCGAAGCCGGTGGCAGTCAGCTTCTCCGGCACGCGGAACTCCGCCTTGCCGCTCTTGGTCTTCCACACCCGGTCGCGCGCCGGGATCGGCCGGTGGAAGCCGCCCGGGATCGCCATGCGGTCGTTGAAGCCACGGAACTCCTCGGGATAGGTCCGCTCGATCGCATCGCGGATCAGGCCGTAGTCGGCGAGCCACGTGTCCCAGTCCAGCCTCGGGTTCGGCGGCAGCGTGGCCTTGGCGATACCGGCGACGATCGTGGGCTCGGACAGCAGATCGGGGCTCGCCGGCTCGCGCTTGCCGAAGGAGGCATGGATGGTGGCGGTGCTGTCCTCCATCGACACCGTCTGGTCGCCCGTCGCCTGGCTGTCGCGCTCGATCCGCCCCTTGCAGGGCAGCAGCAGCGCGACCTCGCCGTTCACCAGGTGCGAGCGGTTCAGCTTCGTCGCGATCTGCACCGTCAGCCGCATCTTCCGCCAGGCGGGCTCCATCCGGTCACGGTCCGGGATGGCGCGCACGAAATTGCCGCCCAGGCCGATGAAGCCCTTCACCTCGCCCTTGAGGACGCCCTCGCAGGCCTCCACCGTGTTCAGCCCCTTCTCGCGTGGCGGCTCGAACCCGTACAGCTCCGCCAGCCGGTCGAGCGGCACCAGCGCCGGCTTCTCCGAAATCCCGACGGTGCGCTGGCCCTGCACGTTGGAATGGCCCCGCACCGGCGAGATCCCCGCGCCCTGCCGCCCGATATTGCCGCGCAGCAGCAGCAGGTTCACCAGCATGTGCAGGTTCTGCTCGCCCAGCACCTGCTGCGTCAGCCCCATGCCATAGATGAACATCGCGGCCTTGGACTGGCTGTACAGCTCCGCCGCCGCTTCCAGCGCCACGCGCGTCAGGCCGGATTCCTCGGTGATCCGCTCCCACCCCGTCTCGCGCGCGGCCTTCGCGAATTCCTCGAAGCTCCTGGTGTGCTCGCGGATGAAGCCATGGTCCAGCACCGGCGCGCCGCCACTTTCCCGCGCCCGGTCATCCGCCTCGATCAGCCATTTGCACAGCCCCATCAGCGCGGCCATGTCGCCGCCCGCCTTCACCTGGTGGTACTGCTCGCTGATCCGCGTCTCCGCCCCGGTGCCCATCTCCAGCGGGCTCTGCGGGTTGGTGAAGCGCTCCCAGCCACGCTCGCGCAGGGGGTTGAAGGTGACGATCCTCACGCCGCGCCGCACCGCCTCCTGCAACTGGTGCAGCATGCGCGGGCTGTTGGAGCCGACATTCTGCCCAAAGGAGAAGATGGCGTCGCAATGGTCGAAATCGGCCAGGGTGATGGTGCCGACCGGCGACCCCAGCACCTCCTTCAGCGCCACCGAGGTCGTCTCGTGGCACATGTTGGAACTGTCGGGCAGGTTGTTGCAGCCGTACATCCGCGCCAGCAGGCCGTACATGTAGGAGGTTTCCAGCGAGGCGCGGCCCGAGGCGTAGAAGACCACGGATTTCGGGTCGAGCGCCTTCAGCTCCTCCCCGATGATGCGGAAGGCCTCCTCCCACGCCACCGGCACATACCTGTCGCTGGCGGCGTCGTAGCGCATCGGATGCGTCAGCCGTCCCTGCTGCTCCAGCGAGTAATCGGACCAGCCGAGCAGCTCCGTCACCGTGTGCTTCGCGAAGAAGTCCGGCGGGGTGCGGAGCGAGGTCAGCTCCCAGGCCGTGGCCTTGGCACCGTTCTCGCAGAACTCGAAGGGATGCGCGGAAGCGGGCTTGGCCCAGGCGCAGGAAACACAGGCGAAGCCATCCGCCTTGTTCTGCCGCAAAAGCGCCTCGCCGATGCCGGGCGTGACCTTCTCGCGCAGCATGATCTCGCCCAGCGACTTCGCCGAGCCCCAACCGCCGGAGGGGCCGTCATAAGGGCCGATCCTGACATCATCACCCATGGAAAAGCCCTCCGCGCCCAGCCGGTGACAGGAGAACCGGCGGAGCCCGGGCACGGTTGCCGCTGGGCGCGATGACAGCTGCTTCATCGGGGAGGATCAGGCAGCGCACTCTTCGCGGCCACCCTCGCGGGAGAGGCGCCGCCTCTCACACACCCTCTCCGCCGGGGACCGAAGCCGGCCCCCGGACCCCGGGCTTTCGCTGGTGCCCGTGGCAGCCGTCGGCCCATGGTCCGATCCCTGGGAGCAGGTGGACCGGCGAGGCGCCCGGAAGGAAGGAAGACACCTTGGCCTCGCTGGCGGTACCGGCAGCCGCCGGAGAGCATGGCCCTCCAGCGCGATCCGGTCGCAGAAAGAACCAATGAACGGGGTCCAGGGCGCGCAGCGTCCTGGCGGATGGGGTGGTTACGGGAGCGAAGGCGGAGCCTTCCCACCGGGCCGCGGGCGCAACATCACACCGCCGTGCCGCCCACCGTCAGCCCGTCGAGGCGCAGCGTCGGCTGGCCGACGCCCACCGGCACGCCCTGCCCATCCTTGCCGCAGGTGCCGATGCCCGGGTCCATGCCGAAGTCGTTGCCGACCATGGCGATGCGGGTCAGCGCATCGGCGCCGCTGCCGATCAGCGTGGCGCCCTTCACCGGCGCGGTGACGCGCCCATCCTCGATCAGATAGGCCTCGGAGGCGGAGAAGACGAACTTGCCCGAGGTGATGTCCACCTGCCCGCCGCCGAAATTCACCGCGTAGAGCCCACGCTTCACCGAGCGGATGATCTCCTCCGGCGCATGTTCCCCGCCGGCCATCACCGTGTTGGTCATGCGCGGCATGGGGATATGGGCATGGGATTCGCGGCGCCCGTTGCCGGTCGGCGCCACGCCCATCAGCCGGGCATTCTGCCGGTCCTGGATGAAGCCCACCAGGATGCCGTCCTCGATCATCACGGTGCGGGAGGTCGGCGTGCCCTCGTCATCCACGGTCAGCGAGCCGCGCCGGTCCGGGATGGTGCCGTCATCCACCACGGTCACGCCGGGCGCGGCGATCCGCTGCCCCATCAGCCCGGCGAAGGCCGAGGTTCCCTTGCGGTTGAAATCGCCCTCCAGCCCGTGGCCGATGGCCTCGTGCAGCAGGATGCCGGGCCAGCCGGGGCCGAGCACCACGACCGTCTCCCCCGCCGGCGCCGGGCGGCTGTCGAGGTTCACCACCGCCTGGCGCAGCGCCTCGTCCACCGCGCCCTTCCAGCTCGTCTCGTTCAGCACACGCTCATAGGCGAAGCGCCCGCCGGTGCCGAAGGAGCCGGTCTCGCGCCGCCCGCCATCCTCCACCACCACCGCGACATTCAGCCGCACCAGCGGCCGCAGGTCCGCCACGCCGCGCCCGTCGGGGCGCAGGATGCGCACCGCCTGCCATTCGCCGCTGATCGTCGCCATCACCTGCCGCACCCGCGCGTCGCGGGACCGGGCATAGGCATCGATGGCGGCCAGCAGCGCGGTCTTTCCGGCGAAGCCCATGGCGGCCAGCGGGTTGGCGCTGTCGTAGAGCCGCGCATTGGTGCGGCGCGGCGCCTCGTCCAGCGCCGCCATCCGGTCGCCCGGCAGGCCGCGCACCGTCTCGGCGGCGCGCTTCAGCGCGGCCTCGCCGATCTCCCCGGCATGGGCATAGGCCGCCCCCTCTCCCCGCACGGCGCGCAGGCCGAATCCCCGGGACGTGTCGAAGCTGGCCGCGCGGATGCGCCCGTCGTCGAGGCTGATCGCCTCGCTTTCCCGGTATTCGAGAAAGAGCTCGCCATCCTCCGCCCCGGCCAGGGCATCGGCCACGATGCGCGCCGCCCGGTTCGGGTCGAGGTCGCGGAAGAACAGCCGCTCGGTGGCGGCCATGGCATCGGTGGCGGCGCTCATGGCAGGATCTCCGAAAGGGGGCCGGCGGGCAGGGGGGAACCGGGGATGCCGCCGGGACCGGCACCGCCTCCGGGCCGGGCGCGGCGCTCCTCCCCGGCGGGAAGGGGGATCAGCAGCCGGGCGGTGGTGCCCTGCCCGGCGGTGCTGTCCAGCCACAGCCGCATGCCCATGGCCTCGCTCAGCGTACGGGCGAGGTACAGGCCGAGGCCAGAGCCGCCATAGCGCCGGGCATGGCCGTCCTCCAACTGGGTGAAGGGCTCGAAGGCGCGGGGGATGTCCTCCGGCGCCATGCCGATTCCGGTGTCCGTGACGCTGATCTCCATCGCCGCCGCCTCCCCGCCCGCCACCGCCCCCATGGGCAGAAGTCGGGCGGCCAGCGTGATCCGCCCCCCCGCCGGGGTGAACTTCACCGCATTGGAGATGAGGTTCAGCAGCACCTGGCGCAACCGCCGGGCATCGGCCGGCACCGGCGGCAGGGCATCGGGCAGGTCCAGGACCAGATCGGTGCCGCCGCGCCGCGCGGCGCCCAGCAGGATGCGGTGTGCCTCGCGCAGCAGCAGCTCCGGCTCCACCGGCCGCAGCTCCAGCGCCTGCTCGGCCGTGTCCGAGCGCGCGGTATCCAGCAGGTCGTCGATCAGCCCCAGCAGGTGGCGGCCGGCATCGCGGATGGCCGTCAGGAAGATCTGCCTCGTGGCCAGGTCCGCCGCCATGCCAGGCCCTGGCCTCCCCGCGGGCTCCCCCTCCGGGGCCCATTCGGGCCACCCGGCCTCCAGGCCCCGGCCCGGCCCCCCGCCCAGCCCGTCCAGCAGCGCCTCCGAGAAGCCGATCACCGCGTTGAGCGGGGTGCGCAGCTCATGGCTCATATTGGCCAGGAATCGCGCCTGGGCCCGGTGTGCGGCCTCGGCGGCATCGCGCGCCGCGGCCAGCTCGGCGCTGGCGCGGTGCTGCTCGGTGATGTCCACGAAGGTCCGCACGAAGCCCCCGTCGGGCGTGAGGTCCGTGGTGACCTCCACCACCGTCCCGTCCGCGCGGGTGCGGACATAGCGGCCGGGGCCGGATCGCGGCGTGGCCGCGGCACGGCGGATCAGCGCGTCCGTCCCGTCCCCCGGCGGGCCGAACTCGCCGCGCGCGATCTGGTCGTGCAGCAGGTCGTCCGCATGGGTGCCCAGCACCACCTGCTCCGGTTGCAACCCGCAGAGCCGGGCCGTCAGCGGGTTGGAAGCGACGAGCCGCCCCTGCCGGTCGAAGATCGCCATGCCATAGCGCAGGTGGTTCAGCGTGGTGCGGAGCAGCTCCTCCTGCTGCCGCGCCTCCGCCTCGGCCCGGTGGCGCGCGGTGACGTCGGTGAAGACGGCCACCCGCCCCAGATCCGGCAGGGCGGAGGTCTGGATGTCGAAGACCCGCCCGTCATGGCGGTGCAGCGTGTAGCTCCGGCTCCCGCGCTGCTGCCAGGTCACGGCGGAGGTCAGCATGATGGCTCCCGGGGGCTCGCTCCTGTCCCCCGCCGCGCCGTGGCGCGCGATGATCTCGGCCAGGGAATCCCCGACCCCGTGCGTCAGGTCCGGCATGGCCCGGCGGAAGGATTCGTTGACCAGCGAGACGCGCTGGTCCGGCCCATAGACCAGCACCCCTTGCGGCAGCGCGGTCAGGATGCCGTCCAGCATGGCCGCCCGGTGGCTCGCCATGCCCTCGGCCCGGCGCAGGCCGGTGACGTCGTCCACCTCCACCAGCATCCCGCCATCGCCGGAGGGCCGGCGCTGGATGCGCAGCACCTGTCCGCACGGCCTTTCGCGCTGGTCGCTGAAGGGCAGGCGATGCACCTCGGCCGCGCAGCGGGCGGGATAGTCGTCGTCCTCCAGGTTCTCGAACTCGCCCTGCGCCTCCATCAGGCGCAGCACCTGGAGAAAGCTCATCCCCTCCCGCAGCGTCCCGGGCGGAAGCCCGTTCAGCGCCGCATAGGCCCGGTTCGACCAGCGCAGCCGCCCGTCGGCGCCATAGAGCGCCACCCCGGTCTCCAGGTTCTGCAACAGGCCGTCCAGCATCCGGCTCCGGTCCTGCGCCATCGCCTCGGCCTCGCGGATCGCCGTCATGTCCGAGACGGTGTTGATCCGCGCCCCGCACGGCAGGGACGTGACCTGCACCTGCAGCCATTGCCCCCGCATGGTGCGGAACAGGCGCCGCTGCGGGCGGGAATGGTCGATCTGCCCGATCCCCGCCGCCCGCTCCTCCGGGTCGCCCGGGCCATAGAAGCCGCGATAGGCCAGCACGCGGCGGACCTCGGTCATCGGCAGGCCGGCGGGCAGCGCCTCGGGCGGCAGGCCGGCCAGCGCCAGAAAGGCGGGATTGACGAAGCCCAGCCGCCCCGCCGTATCGACGGCCACGACGCCGACCGGCAGCCCCCCGAGCAGCGCCAGGGCGTTTGCCGGCGGACCGACCGGCTCCTCCCCCATCACATGGCCTGTCCGGCCAGGGGCTGCCCAGCCGAGGGCTGTCCGGCAACGGGGCCGCGCCCGTCACGCGGCGCGCCGGAACCGCCGCGCGGGCGGCGCAGGGCATGCAGCGTGCCGAGCGCCGCCGTCAGCACCCCCACCGCCATGGCCTGGTGCAGCGTGCCGAGCCAGGCCGGCACCACGTTCACCAGCGCCGCCACCCCCAGCGCGTATTGCGCGATCGTGGCCAGGGCCAGCGCGCCGACCCACCAGCGCGCCCGCCGCGCCCCGGCCGTGCCGCGCGGCAGGACGGAAAGCCCGTACCAGGCGGTGCCGATGGCCAGCAGGCCGGTGAGCGTGGCCAGGAGCCGGTGGTTGAACTGCACCGAGGCCACGTTCTCGAACAGGTTCCTCCAGGCGGGCGAAAGGAAGAGGTAGCCGTCCGGCACCCACTGGCCCGCCATCAGCGGAAAGGTGTTGTAGTCGAAGCCCGCCTTGATCCCGGCCACGAAGCCGCCGGCCAGCATCGTCAGCCCGGCCAGCCCCGCCGTGGCGTGGGCAAGCCGCCGCAGCGCCCGCCCGCCCCCCGGTGCCTCACCCCACGGCGCCTCGCGCTCCGAATGCAGAAGCCCGAGCGCGGTCCAGACCAGCACCGCATAGAGCACCAGCGCCAGCGTCAGATGGATCACCAGCCGCCAGGGCGACACGGCGGTGCGGTCGGCCTCGAAGCCCGAGGCCACCATGAACCAGCCCACCGCCCCCTGCAGCCCGCCCAGCGCCAGCAGCAGCACCAGCCGGCCACCGAGCCCGGCGGGGATGCGCCCCCGCGCCCAGAACCAGGCCAGCCCGCCGGCGAAGACCAGCCCGATCATCCGCCCCCAGAAGCGGTGGGTCCATTCCAGCCAGAAGATCCCCTTGAAGCCCGCCAGCCCGAAGCCCTGGTTCACCAGCTCGTATTGCGGAATGGTGCGGTAGAGATCGTAGAGGCGCTGCCACTCCGCCTCGCTCAGCGGCGGCAGGATGCCGCGGATCGGCGCCCATTCCATGATGGAAAGGCCGGAGCCGGTCAGGCGCGTGGCGCCGCCGAGGGCCACCATGACCCAAACCATGGCGGCGACCAGGATCAGCCAGAGGGCGACGGCACGGCGGTTCCGGGCCAGGACATCCTCGCGGGACGGGGCGTGCGGATCGAAGGGCATGGCGGGCATTATAGTCTTCCCCTGGACCGCGTGCCGACCCCCTGCTAGGCCGCAGCCCCCATGTCCCCGGCTCAACACGCCAATCCCAGGGCCGCCCCCGCCATGACCGCCAGCCCCCCCGCCGCGCCGAACGGCCTCCCCCTGGACCTTCCCATGGGCTTCCCGGCGGGCCCGGCCCCCGTGATCTCCGTGGTGGTCCCCATGCGCAACGAGGGGCCGAACGTCGCCCCTCTGGCGGCCGAGATCGCCGCCGCCCTCGCCGGGGTGCCGCACGAGATCCTCTGCGTGGACGACGGCTCCTCCGACGACACGGCGGCCCGGATCGACGCCGCCGCCGCCTCCGGCCTCGCGGTACGGCGGCTCAGCCATGCCCGCTCCTGCGGCCAGTCCGCCGGGGTGGTGACCGGCGTGCGCCATGCCCGCGCCCCCTGGATCGCCACGCTGGACGGCGACGGCCAGAACGACCCGGCCGACATCCCCAGGCTCTGGGCCAGGGCGCGGCAGGAGAACCCGGCGGAAGGCGCCCCGGGGCAGGCCGTGCTGGTCGCCGGCTGGCGCACCACGCGCAAGGACACGGCGGTGAAGCGGCTGAGCAGCCGCGTCGCCAACCGCGTCCGCGCCCGCCTGCTGGGCGACGCCACGCCCGACACCGGCTGCGGGCTGAAGGTCTTCCCCCGCGCGCTCTTCCTGGAGCTGCCGCCCTTCGACCACATGCACCGCTTCCTGCCCGCCCTGACCATCCGCCAGGGCGGCCGCGTGGTGAGCGAGCCGGTGAACCACCGTCCCCGCACGCGCGGCGTCTCCAACTACGGCACGCTGGACCGCCTCGCGGTGGGGATCGTGGACCTGCTGGGCGTGATGTGGCTGCAACGGCGCTGGAAGCGGCCCCGGCTGGCCTACGCCGCGCCCCCGCCACCACCCGCCGCCACGCCTGTCATCACGCCTGCCGTCACGCCCCCGGGCGCCCCCGCGCAGCCGTGACGCTGCCCGACCGTTCGCGCGGCGCGCTGCGCTCCATCCTCCGCCTGCTGCTGCTGGCCCTGGGACTCGCCCTGGCCGGCTGGGTGCTGCGCGAACTGGGCGAGGACCACGGCATCGCCTTCATGAGCGCCCAGATGCGCGGCGGCGGCCTCTGGGCGGAAGCCCTCTTCGTGCTGGTCGGCGCCGCCGCCACCGCCGTCGGCGCGCCGCGCCAGGCGGTGGCCTTCCTTGGCGGCAGCGCCTTCGGCGCCCTGGCCGGCGGCGGCCTTTCCATGCTGGCCCAGGTGCTGGGCTGCGCCCTGGGCTATGGCTGGGCCCGGCTGATCGGGCGCGAATGGGCCGCCCGCCGCCTCGCCGGGCGCTTCGGCCGGCGCCTCAAGCCCATGCACGACGTCCTCGCCGGCTCCCCCTTCGGCGCCACCCTGGCGCTGCGCCTGCTGCCCGTCGGCAACAACCTCGCCCTCAATCTCCTCGCCGGCCTGTCCGGCGTCGCGGCGGGCCCCTTCCTGCTCGGCTCGGCCATCGGCTACGTGCCGCAGACAGCGGTCTTCGTGCTGCTGGGCGAAGGCGTGGCGGTGAACCAGTCCACCCAGATCGCCCTCGGCGTGGCGCTCTTCGCACTCTCCGCCCTGCTCGGCTGGTGGCTCCTGCGCCGCCACCGCGCTGGCCGGGCGATCGAGGGCTGATCCGGGAACGGCTTGCCGTTGCGCCGCCCCGGGTGAAGGGCGCCGCCTTTCCCCCGGACCCCCTATCCGCCAGGACCCTGAGGGTCCTGGACCTCCCGTTCGTTGGCGCTCACTGATGCCGGATCGCGGGTGCCGCCAGCGCGGACACGTTGCTTTTCTTCTTTCCGGGAGCCCCGCGCTTCCACCTGCCCCAGGGATCGGGCCGCAGGCTGATGGCCACCACGGGAACCCACGAAAGCCCGGGGTCCGGGGACCGGCTTCGGTCCCCGGCGGAGAGGGGGTCCGGCGGGAGAGGCAGAGCCTCTCCCCCGGCGGCCAGCCACGGAGAGCGACGCAGGGCCATCCGGAGGGAAGGTGCGCGGGAGGCAGGACCATTCCGGCCGTCGCATCAGCCTCCCATGTCCTGCCCTGTCGCAATCCGCCCATGCGCGCTATCTGCCCTCTGGACCAGAGGACGCCCCCGATGAACGAGACCCTGCCCAACAGCCTGCGCTCCGGCCCCGACAGCCGCGGCCGCTTCGGCGGCTTCGGCGGCCGTTTCGTGGCCGAGACGCTGATGCCCAACATCCTGGAGGTCCAGGCCGCCTATGACGCGGCGCGCAAGGACCCGGCCTTCGAGGCGGAGTGGCGCCTCCTGCTGAAGGACTATGTGGGCCGCCCCTCGCCCCTCTGGTTCGCGGAGCGGCTGACGAAGCACCTGGGCGGCGCCAAGGTCTACCTGAAGCGCGAGGAGCTGAACCACACCGGCGCGCACAAGATCAACGCCGTGCTGGGGCAGATCCTGCTGGCGAAGCGCATGGGCAAGACCCGCGTGATCGCCGAGACCGGCGCCGGGCAGCACGGCGTGGCCACCGCCACGGCCTGCGCCCTGTTCGACCTGCCCTGCACCGTCTTCATGGGCGCCACGGATGTGGCGCGGCAGAAGCCCAACGTCTTCCGCATGAAGCTGCTGGGCGCGGAGGTGGAAGCCGTCACCTCCGGCGCCGCCACGCTGAAGGACGCGATGAACGAGGCGCTGCGCCACTGGGTCGCGCATGTCCACGACACCTACTACTGCATCGGCACGGTCGCCGGCCCCGCCCCCTATCCGGAGATGGTGCGCGACTTCCAGTGCGTGATCGGCGACGAGGTGCGGGAGCAGCACATGGCACTGGAAGGCCGCCTGCCGGACGCGCTGGTCTGCGCCGTGGGCGGCGGCTCCTCCGCCATGGGGCTGTTCCACCCCTTCCTCGATGATGAATCCGTGAAGATCTACGGCGTCGAGGCGGCCGGGCGCGGCATCGAGAGCGGCGAGCACGCGGCGGCCATCAACGGCGGCCAGCCCGGCGTGCTGCACGGCAACCGCACCTATCTGCTGCAAACGCCGGAAGGCCAGATCACCGAGGCGCATTCCATCTCCGCCGGGCTCGACTATCCCGGCATCGGGCCGGAGCATTCCTGGCTGCACGAGATCGGGCGCGTGCAATACGTCTCCGCCACCGATGCGGAGGCCCTGGAGGCCTTCCAGCTCTGCTCGCGGCTCGAAGGCATCATCCCCGCCCTCGAATCCGCGCACGGGCTGGCGCATGTCATGAAGCTGGCGCCCAGCATGGGCCGGGAACAGACCATCGTGCTGAACCTCAGCGGACGCGGCGACAAGGACATCTTCACCGTGGCGCACCACCTGGGGGCCGAGATCTGATGGCCGGGACCATGACGCAAGGGAGCACGGCAGGCACCGCCGCGCCGAAGGGCCGCATCGCCGCCCGCTTCGCCGCGCTGAAGGCGCAGGGCAAGGGGGCGCTGGTGCCCTACCTCCAGGCCTATGATCCCGACCTGGAAACCTCCCGTGCCCTGCTCGCCGGCCTGCCCGCGGCAGGAGCGGACCTGGTCGAGCTCGGCGTGCCCTTCACCGACCCGGCCGCCGACGGCCCCTCGATCCAGCGCGCCGGGCTGCGCGCGCTGAAGGCCGGCGCCACCCTGGCCGGCGTGCTGGAGATGGTGCGCGGCTTCCGCGCCGCCGAGGCCGAAATCCCCCTGGTGCTGATGGGCTACCTGAACCCGATCCTCGCCTATGGCGCCGAACGCTTCTGCGCCGACGCCGCGGCGGCCGGAGTGGACGGGCTGATCGTGGTGGACATGCCGCCGGAGGAAGCGGACGAGCTGGCGCCCTTCGCCACGGCGCAGGGGCTGGACCTGATCCGCCTGATCGCCCCCACCACGGACGATGCCCGCCTGCCCTTTGCGCTGAGTGGCTCGGACGGCTTCGTCTACCACGTCTCCATCACCGGCATCACCGGCACGCGTTCCGCCGCGACGGAGGAACTGCGCCGCAACGTCGGCCGCATCCGCGCCGCGACGACGCTGCCGATCGGCATCGGCTTCGGCATCCGCACGCCGGAACAGGCCGCCGACGCCGTGCGCGTGGCCGATGCGGCGGTGGTCGGCACGGCGCTGATCGACACCCTGGCCGCCACGCTCGATTCGGAAGGCCGCGCCGGGCCGGACACGGTCCGCAAGGTGCTGGAGCATGTGCGCGCCCTGGCCGATGCCGTCCACACGGCCCGCATGCCGGCCTGATCGCCTCAACCGCGCGCCCCGTGTCCAACCCCGGGGGAAAGGCGCAGCCTTCCCCCCTCAGGTGGCGCGACGCCGGACGCCAGGGCTCGGCCGGGACCGCTACCGCCCCGGCTCAGGCGCCCCCGCGTCGGAGCCACAGCCGCACCAGCCCCTCCCCGGCCTCGTCCTGCGCCAGAACCTGGTGCCCCTGCTCCACCGCCGTGCGGGGCACGTTCCGCACCGGCTCGGCGCCCCGCATCTCCACCAGAAGAACCTGTCCCGGCGCCATGCGATCCAGGGCGAGGCGGGTCCGGACGAAGGTCATGGGGCAAGTGTCGCGTGTGATGTCGATGCGTGAATCATAGTCGAGCAACTCTTCTTCACCTGAACTGATCATAAAACCTCCTGTTGTTTTTCTGCCCATCCGCGTCTATTTAGGTTCGTGCAGGCTCCCGCCAAATTCCAGGATATTGCGCGGGTGCTCCGGGACTATGATCTCAAGGAGAGTCAACATGGCCGATGCGCCGGCCCAGGAAGAGACACGTGGCGACGTACTGGCTCTGACGGCTCAGATCGTCGCGGCACACGTCTCCAACAACAGTGTCCAGCACAATGACTTGCCTGGGCTGATCACGGAAGTCCACCGCGCGCTCCTCGGTCTTGGCAAGCCGGCCGAGCCGGCGCCGGTGGCCCGCCCGGAACCTGCCGTGCCGGTGAAGAAGAGCATTACGCCCGACTATCTGGTCTGTCTCGAGGACGGCAAGAAGCTCAAGATGCTCAAGCGGCATCTGATGACGCACTACAACCTGACGCCCGAGCAGTACCGCGAGCGCTGGGGCCTGCCGCCGGATTATCCGATGGTCGCCGCGAACTACGCCCAGCACCGCTCCTCCCTGGCCAAGAGCATCGGCCTGGGAACGCGCCCGCGGGGCCGGAGCCGCCGCGCGGGCGGCTGAGGCGCGGGAACATGACGGTGTCGTGGACCCGTCATGTTTGCCGTGGAGGGCCAGGGATGGGTAATGTGCCGCCCAGCCGGCACTTCCCGCTCCGCCGGGGACAAGACTAGAACGGACGCATGGACGCAGCACGCCCAGACCCATCCCGCATCGAGCGCCTCTGCGTCGAGCGTGGTCTCAAGATGACCGGCCAGCGCCGGCTGATCGCGCGCGTGCTGAGCGAGGCCCAGGACCACCCGGATGTCGAGGAAGTGTACCGCCGGGCACTCGCCATCGATTCCAAGGTCTCCATCGCCACCGTCTACCGCACCGTCCGGCTGCTGGAGGAAAAGGGCATCCTGGAGCGCCATGACTTCGGCGGCGGCCGCGCCCGCTACGAGCCGACGGATCACGGTCACCACTATCACCTGATCGACGTCGACTCGGGCAAGGTGATCGAGTTCGAGGATGCCGCCCACGAGCGCCTGGTGCAGGAGATCGCCGCGCGGCTCGGCTTCTCCCTGATCGGCCAGCGGCTGGAGCTCTTTGGCCGCAAGCCCAAGGGCGAGGCCCTGGCGCGGCAGCGGGATACGGACGGCGAAGGATGAGCGTGGTCCGGGGGGTGATCCGTGACAATTTCCATGCCCCCCCTCCCATGACCGATGCCGGCTTCGGGGAGCTGCGCGCCGGCGAACTCGGCGTGCGGATCGCGGTGCGGGACTGGGAGATCGAGGCCGCCCAGGCCCTGCGCTGGAAGGTCTTCTACGAGGAGATGGGCGCCCGCCCCACGCCGGAGATGCGCCCCGGCCGCGATGTCGATGCCTATGACGCGGTGGCGGACCACCTGCTGGTGGTGGACCACAGCCTGGGCGAAGGCCCGGAATCGGTGGTCGGCACCTACCGCCTCATCCGGCGCGAGGCCGCGGCGCTGATCGGCCGCTTCTACTCCGCCGACGAGTACGACCTGCGCCCGCTGCTGGGCCTGCCGGGGCAGATCCTCGAACTGGGCCGTTCCTGCGTCGGGGAGAACCACCGCACGCGCGGCAGCCTGCAACTCCTCTGGCGCGGCATCGCCGCCTATGTGCACAAGCATCGTGTCGAGGTGATGTTCGGTTGCGCCTCCCTGCCCGGCACGGATCTGGACGTGCTGGCGGAGCCGCTGACCTATCTCGCCCTCAACCACATGGCGCCGCCTCACCTGCGGCCACGCGCCTTGCCGGCCCGCTACGAGAGCATGGTCCGGCTCGACCCGTCGCAGGTCGGCCGCAATGCGCTGGCGGACCTGCCGCCGCTGGTGAAGGGCTATCTGCGCCTCGGCGGCTTCGTCGGCGACGGGGCCGTGGTGGACCACCAGTTCAACACCACCGATGTCTGCGTCGTGGTGAAGACTGACCAAGTGACGGAAAAATACTTCAAGCACTACGAGCGCAAGGCAGGCTGGAGCTCGGAATAGCCCCGGCCATGCGCCGCCACGCCCTCGCCCTGCTGGCGCTGCTCCCCTTCCTCCCGCCCGCCGCCCGGGCCCAGGATGTCCCGCGCGACCCGTCCGCGCAGCTTATCGACACGCTGATCCACCACATCGCCCCCTGCCGCGGCGACGTGCCCGTGCCGCCGGACGCCGTGCTGGAGTTCGAGGTCCAGGTGGACGCCGCGGGCCGCGTGCTGGCCGTCCGCCCCGCCTACCGCCGCCCGCCCATGCGCCAGGAACTCCGTCCCCTCTACGAGGACCTGCGCCGCGCCCTCTTCGACCCGCGCTGCGGTCCACTGCCCCTGTCGCGCCCGCAGATCTTGCTGCTCAACCGCAGCATCCTGGTGTTCTACGGCAGCGCCCTGCGGCGAAGCTGACGCACCGCCCTTTGGGGACAGGGCTCCGCCCCGCCCCCAAACCCCCATTCCACCTGGAACGCGAAACGCCCCGGGGATCTCTCCCCGGGGCGTTCCCGTAACCTTCGCCGTGGGGCGGAGGCTCAGTCCTCGGTCATCTGGTTGCGGCGACGGATCGCGGCACCCAGGATGTCGCCCAGCGAGGCGCCGCTGTCGGAGGTGCCGTACTCGCGCACCGCCTCGCGCTCCTCCTCGACCTCCTTGCCCTTGATGGTCAGGCTCAGGCGGCGGGCCGCCCGGTCCACCATGACCACCTTGGCATCGACCTTCTCGCCCACCGCGAACTTCTCGGGGCGCTGGTCGTTGCGGTCGCGGGCCAGCTCGGCGCGGCGGATGAAGCCGGTGAGGATGTCCTCGACCTTCACCTCGATGCCGTTGGCCTCGATCTTCGTCACCACGCCGGTGACGACGTCACCCTTGCGGACGCGATCCAGCACCTCGGCGGCCGGGTCGGACTGGAGCTGCTTGATGCCGAGGGAGATGCGCTCCTTCTCGATATCCACGTCCAGCACCTTGGCCTGGACGGTGTCGCCCTTGTGGTAGTTGGCCATGGCCTGCTCGCCGGTTAGCTCCCAGGACAGGTCGGACATGTGGACCATGCCGTCCAGGTCCGGGCCCAGGCCGATGAAGAGGCCGAACTCGGTGATGTTGCGGATCTCGCCCTCGACGGTCGAGCCCGGCGGGTGCTGCTCCAGGAACTGGTCCCAGGGGTTGCCCTGCGCCTGCTTCAGGCCCAGCGAGATGCGGCGCTTCGGCTCGTCCACGTCCAGGATCATCACCTCGACCTCCTGGGAGGTGGCGACGATCTTGCCCGGATGGACGTTCTTCTTGGTCCAGCTCATCTCGGAGACATGGACCAGGCCTTCGACGCCCGGCTCCAGCTCCACGAAGGCGCCGTAGTCGGTGATGTTCGTCACGCGGCCGGAGAACTTGCCGTTCACCGGATACTTGACGGCCACACCCTCCCACGGATCGGCCATCAGCTGCTTCATGCCGAGCGAGATGCGCTGCGTCTCGGGGTTGAAGCGGATGACCTGCACCTTGACCTGCTGGCCGATGGTCAGGGCCTCGGAGGGGTGGTTGATGCGGCGCCAGGCGATGTCGGTGACGTGCAGCAGCCCGTCCACGCCGCCCAGGTCCACGAAGGCGCCGTAGTCGGTGATGTTCTTCACCACGCCGTCGAGCACCATGCCTTCCTTCAGGCCCTGGATCAGCTCGCTGCGCTGCTCGGCACGCGTCTCCTCGAGAACCGCGCGGCGGCTCACGACGATGTTGCCGCGGGCGCGGTCCATCTTCAGGATCTGGAAGGGCTGCGGGGAGCCCATCAGCGGCCCGACATCGCGCACCGGGCGGATATCGACCTGCGAGCCCGGCAGGAAGGCCACGGCGCCGCCGAGATCGACGGTGAAGCCGCCCTTGACGCGGCCGAAGATCGTGCCGTTCACGCGGTTGCCGGCCTGGAACTGCTTCTCCAGGTTGGTCCAGGCTTCCTCGCGGCGCGCCTTCTCGCGGGACAGGACGATGGAGCCGTCCTTGTCCTCGTAACGCTCGACGAAGAGCTCGACCGTGTCGCCCGGCTTGACCTCGGCCTTCTGGCCCTGGGGGGCGAACTCGCGCAGCGGGACGCGGCCCTCGCTCTTGAGACCGACGTCGACGACGGCGACGTCGTCGTCCACGCGGATGACGCGGCCGGTGACGACGGAGCCGGCGAAGCCGGTGTCAGCGCCGAGGGTCTCGTCGAGGAGGGCAGCAAAATCCTCGGAAGCCGCGGCGCGGTCGAGGGTGGTGGCAGATGCCATGTAGTTGTCTGTTCCTGAAACGGCGGCGCCTTCGGGGGGAAGGGAGCCGCTGGGCCTGCGCCCCGACCTCCGGCTCCGCTTCAGCGAGCAGCCGGGACCGGCACGTCTTGCCCGGCTTGGCCGGGCCGGTGGGGGGATGTGGCCCGTGGTGGGCTCCGACGAACCTTTCCGGTGAAGAACCGTTCCGGTTCCGGAAACCGCAGCACAGGCACGCGGGGGAAAACCTTTCCCCCGCGACGATCGGGCTTTTACGCCCCACGCAACGATCCGGTCAAGGGAAAGCGTGACTCGCCGCCGCACCCCGGTCCCGGTGCAACCCGCTTCCCGCCGGAAGCATGCTGGCCGGCATGAACAGCCGGTGAAAGCCGCCCCTCCGGCCCTTCCGCCCCCTTCGGCCGGGCTGGCACCGCACCATGTCCCTGTGCGTCTTTCCGTCGCATCCTCCACCTCCCGCCCGATGCCTTAACGGCCCGCGGGAGGCCGGACCGGCAGCCCGGACCAAGAGCCCAGAGCAGGAGCAAGCGCATGACGCCCGCCAGGACCGCCCTCGTCCTCATCGAGTACCAGAACGACTTCACCACCGAGGGCGGCGCCCTCCACGAAGCGGTGAAGCCGGTGATGCAGAGCACCGGCATGCTCGGCCACACGGTCGAGACGGTGCGCCGCGCACGGGAGATGGGCGCCCTGATCGTCTGGTCCCCGATCTCCTTCGCCGAGGGCTATCCGGAGCTGAACCCGAAGCCCTACGGCATCCTCAAGGGCGTGGTGGACAGCCAGGCCTTCCGCAAGGGCACGTGGGGCGCGGAGATCACCGAGGAGCTCACGCCCGAGCCCACCGACATCGTGCTGGAGGGCAAGCGCGGCCTCGACGCCTTCGCCAGCACCAACCTGGACTTCATCCTGCGCCATCGCGGCGTGGAAGCCATGGCGCTGGGCGGCTTCCTGACCAACTGCTGCGTCGAATCCACCATGCGCAGCGGCTACGAGAAGGGCTTCGAGGTCGTCACCCTCACCGACTGCACCGCCACGGTCAGCGAGGAGGAACAGCGCCTCGCGGTGGAAAAGAACTACCCCATGTTCTCCCGCCCCATGACCCACGACACCTTCCTGGCCGAACTCGGCGGCACCACCCCCGCCGCCGACGCCTCCCACGGCTACACCCGCTGAGGGATCGCACTGGATGATCCGGCCGGGGCCAGAGGGGCCCTGCCCCTCTGGACACCCCGCCCAGGGACGTCAGTCCCTGGGGACCCTATGAGCGCTCCGCGAGGAGGGGGCTGCGACCGCCGTCGCGCCCATCGCGACCGGCGTCCTGTTCCTCCACCTCGCGGAGCGCCCATGGCGGGGTCTCGGGGGGATACGATCCCCCTGAGCGGAGGGTCCGGGAGGCAGAGCCTCCCGGTTCACAGGCCAGACCCTCCAGACGCACCCTCTCAGGAGGCAAGGCCGAGGCGCTGGCGGACGAGGCGGAGGGCCTCGGCATAGGCGGCCTCGGCATCGAGCGCCGTGGTGTCGAGCAGGATCGCGTCCCCGGCCGGCTTCATGGGGGCCGTGTCGCGGGAGGCGTCGCGGGCGTCGCGGGCGGCCATCTCGGCAGTCACCGCCTCCAGCGAGACGTCCTCGCCCCGCGCCTGGCGCTCCTTCCAGCGGCGCTCGGCGCGTGCCTCGAGACTAGCGGTGACGAAGAGCTTCACCGGCGCATCGGGAAAGACCACGGTGCCGATGTCGCGCCCGTCCAGCACGGCGCCATTGGCGCGGCCGAACTGGCGCTGGAAGTCGAGCAGCGCGGCCCGCACGCCGGGAATGGCCGCGACCTTGCTGGCGCCGGTATCGGTGTCCGGGGCGCGCAGGCCGGCGCGGCCGAGATCGCCCGGCTCCAGCGCCCGCGCCGCGGCCTCGGCGGCCACCGCATCCCCGGGATCGCCGCCCCCGTCGATCACGCGGCGCGCCGTGGCGCGATAGAGCAGCCCGGTGTCCAGATAGGGCAGGTCCAGCGCCGCGGCGAGGCGGCGGGCCAACGTGCCCTTGCCGGCGGCGGCCGGACCGTCCACGGCGATGATCGCCCTGGTTCCGGCGGTGAGGGTCTCGGTGGCGGTCATCCGGATCTGCTCCCGTTCTGGTTGCGGCAACTTACAGGATGCGTGCGCCGCATCATACACCGCCGCGTCAAGCGGATGTGATCGCGCCTCCGCCCGCCACACGGTCCATCAGCCCGGCGAAATCCGGGAAAACCACCCCGGCACAGGCGCCATCCTCCACCGTCACCGGCTTTTCCGCCGCCAGCCCCAGCACCAGCGCGCTCATGACCGAACAGGAATCCGCCCCGGCGGCCATGCTGCCGCCGCCGGGCACGGGGGCACCGTCGCGCCGGATGATCAGGTCGCCCTCCTCGGCCTCCGCCGCCACCCCGTTGGCCGCCAGCAGGGCCATCACGGCCGCGAGGCCGCCGCTTTCCGCCCCCACCCCCCGGATGCGGCTGGTGCCTGTGGCGAAGGCCGCCGCGACGGCCAGCAACGGCAGGGCACCCTTCGTGCCGCGCAGCCGCCCGGCCGGGACATCCACGCCACGCAGGGCGGAATGCGTGGCGGTGACGTCGCCCACCGCCTCGCCCGCCTCGATGCGCTCACCGGTCACGGCGAGTTCGCCCCCCATCTCGCGCAGCGTGGCGAGCAGGCCGTTGCGCAGGAGGTTGAGTCCGACGCCGCGCACCGTCAGCCGCGATCCCGGCACCAGCAGCGCCGCCACCAGCGGAAAACCGGCCAGCGACGGGTCGCCCGGCACGGAAACCGGCGCGGCCACCAGTTCCGGCTGCCCGTCCAGCTCGGTCACGCGCGCGCCATCCCAGCCGGCGCCCTCCGGCATGATACGCAGCCGGGCGCCGAAATGGCGCAGCAGGTTCTCCGTATGGTCAGGGCTGGGCCCGGGCTCCTCCACCCGCGTCACGCCCCGGGCGCAGAGCCCGGCCAGCAGCAGCGCGGATTTCACCGTGGCGGAGGCCACGGGCAGCCGGTGCTCCGCCGGCAGGGCCAGGCGCGCGCCCTCCACCGCCAGCGGCAGGAACTCCCCCCCGCACCCGGTGAAGCGCGCCCCGCAGGCCGCGAGCGGCCCGGTCACCCGTCCCATCGGGTGGCGGCGCAGCGCTGCATCGCCGGCCAGCACCGCGAAGACCGGATGTCCCGCGAGCATCCCGCAGAACAGCGCGGCGGCACTGCCGGAACCGCCCATCTCCAGCACCTCGGCGGGCTCCGCCAGCCCGCCCACCCCGCGTCCCGCGACGCGCCAGGCGCCGGGACCGGCCTGTTCCACCCTCGCCCCCAGGGCGCGCAGGGCGGCGGCGATGTGGCGGGTGTCGTCCCGTTCCGGCAGGCCGTCGATGCGGGTCTCGCCCACGGCCAGGGCCGCCAGCATCAGCGCGCGGAGGCCAATCGCGCCGTCGCCGGGCACGCGGATCTCGCCCGCGAGGCCCCGGCCCGGGGCGGCCGCGCGCAGCGGCCCGAACATCTGGCAGGTGTCCCGCATGGATTGCGCGTTTGACACGCGAGGGGGTGCGTGGCAATCGCGCGCCCTCATTGAAGCCCGGCCCCCAAGGCTCCGCGGCAAGCGCGGGGCCTGAGCGGACGTCGGTCAAAGCCAGGACGACTCCATCCATGGTCAAACCCGAACTGGGCACCAAACGCGTTTGCGTGGCCTGCGGCACGAAGTTCTACGACCTCACCCGCACGCCCGCCGTCTGCCCGAAATGCGGCACCGAGCAGCCGGCCGAACAGCCGCGCCTGCGCCGCCCGGCCGCCCCCGTCGAGGACAAGCTGCGTAAGCGCGCGGTGACGCCGGGAACGGAGGCCGAGACGGACGACACGGAGCTCGAGGACGCCGATACCGACGCCGGTCTGGAAGATGCCGAGGACCTGGAGGACGCGGACGAGGATCTCGGCGAGGAGATCGGCGTCGAGAGCGAGAGCGACGAGGAAAGCTGAGCGCCCCGCGCCCGGCCCCGCCCGCCGGGCTCGACCGGGGGGAAGGCCGGCACGCAGCCCGCCTCCCCCAAGCCCTGCACGCCGCCGGTACCTCGCCGGCGGCGTTTTGCTGTCAGCGCTTCCGGCCCGCCGTGCCGCCGCCCCGGCTGCCGGTGGCGCGGCGCGGCGCGGCACCGGAGACAGCGCCCCGCCCCCCGGCACGCGTCGCACCGGTGCCGGCGGCCCTGGCAGTACCGGTCCTGCCGGCACCCGTCCCGGCTTTCGGGCTCCCCGTCTTCGGGGTCCTCGTCTTCGTGGCCGCGGTCTTCGTGGTCGCGGTCTTCGAGGCCGCAGCCTTCGAGGCTGTCGTCTTGCGCGAGGTCGCCTTCGCGGCCGTGCTCCTCGAAGCTGCGGTCTTCCGGGTTGCCGCCTTCGGTGCCGCCTTCGCGGCAGCGGGCTTCGTGGCCGCAGTCTTCCGGGCCGCGGCCTTCGGCGTCGGCTTCCGCGCACCGGATGTCACGGCTCCGGACCGGGCCGAACCGGACTTCGCGGCCGTCTTCGCCGCCGCTCCCCTGGCCGTCGTACCCGCCCCGCGGCCTCCGGCCTTCGCAGTCACGGCCTTCCTCGTGCCGCTCGCCGCGCGGCTGGCGGCCGCGGGCTTCCGCGCCGCCGTGGTCCGGCTCTCTTTCGCCGCCGCGCCGGCCGGGCGCCGCGTGGCGCCGGTGCTTCCGCTGCCCGCCGCCCGTTTCGCCGCCGGCCTGGCGGCCCCGGCCCCCCGGCTACCCGTCTTCGCGGCGCTGGCCCGGGCCGGCGCCTTGCTGACCCCACGGCCGGAGGCGGGTTTCGCCGCGGTGCCCGCACGGGTGCGGCCCGTCCCGGTGGCAACCGTCTTCCGCGTCGCGGCGGCCTTGCTGGCGGAAGCCTTCCGTGCCGTCCCTGTTCCCGTGGCGGGTTTCGCGGATTTCCGGGTCCCGGCACGGGCCGTGCCCTCTTCCGGGGCCTTTGCCGTGGCCCTGGCACGGCTGGCGGCGCTTCGCGGCGCGGCCGTGCGGGCAGGCGCCTTCCGGGTGGCGGTGCGCCGTGCGGCGGGGGCTTCCGGCCGCGGGGCGGCCGGATCGTCTTCCGATCCATCCTCCGGGGCGGGTTCCGGCGCCGGCTTGCGGGCGGCGCGCCTGCGGGGCCTGGGCTTCTCCAGCCGCTCCGCCTCGCCGCCCTCGCCCCGCGCTTCCGCGGGGCTTTCCGGAACCGCTTCCGGAGAATCCTCCTCCGGGGAAGCGGCCTCCGGTTCCGCCTCCGACGGCGCCACGCCCGGCTCGCCGGAACCCCGTCCCGTCTTCACCGGGTCATGCCCCCAGTTCATCAGGCTGAAGCGCCAGCGGCTGTGCTCGATATCCTCCGCCGGCCCCTGGGCGAGATGCCGTCGGACATAGCCGACGACCCGCCGCATCTGCGCCAGCTCGTCCTCGTCCGGCGCGGCCCCGCCGCCGCGTTCCAGCATCTCCAGGATCCACCGGCCCGAATGATGGCCGACGGATTCCGCCTCGCCCTCGTCATGCCAGCCGACTTCCCAGCTTTCCGGCGTGTCGAGCCAGCGGCGCATCTCCTCGGCGGTCATGTTCACCAGATCGCCGAACTCGCGGCGGATGTCGTCGGCATCCTGCGCGTGATCGCTCGCGTGATCGCTCATGGGCTTCCCCTTCTCCTGCCCCCGGATTCTGCCGGAACGCCGGGGAGGGAATCCCGGTTGCCGGGGGCCGGGCGGCACCATGCCTCCCCTTCCTTCCCCGGCAAAGACCGCCGCCTCAGCGCAGGGTCAGGGCAACGCCCCCTTCCATCGTGCTCCCGGGCGGCAGCCAGTCCATGTCGCCATAGGGGATGAGGAAGGCGCGGTTGGGCAGGTCGGTGGCATGGCTCACCGGCTCCAGGCACAGGACCTGCGGCGCGCTGGGGGCATAGAGCTGCAGGTTGCCCGCCCAGCGCCCCTCGCCCGCCAGCCGCAGCCGCGTTTCGCCGAGATCGAATTCCAGCGCCCCGTCCCAGCCGGCATAGTGCCGGTCCTGCCCCAGCCAGCTCTCCTCGCCGCCCGAGATGCCCGCCGTTTCCTCCGTGGCCACCGGCAGGCCCCGCGCATCGGTGCGAACCAGATGCCGCGCCCGGAACGCCACCCGCGTTCCCGGGCGCCGCGCGAACCAGGGATGCCAGCCCGTGCCGAAGGGCATCACCGCCCCGGAGGTGTTGGTGATGGCAAGCCACAGCCGCAGCCCGGCCTCCGTCAGCGCGACATCCAGCACCGCATGGTAGCGGTAGGGCTGGTCAGCCTCCTCCATCCGCTGTTCCAGTCGCAGACTGGCGGCATCGCGCCGCAGCAGCATCCAGGGCCGGTCCCGCCCCAGCCCGTGGATGGCGTTGTGCCCGCGCAGGTCGTTGACCGGGAAGTGATGTTCGCCGCCGTTCCAGCGCAGCAGCCCATCGCCCAGGCGGTTGCACCAGGGCAGCATCAGGAAGGCGCCGGCCTGGCTGCCCACCGCCGCGGCGCCGACGGGCACCGGCGCCAGCACGTCGCGGCCATCGCAGCGCAGGCTGGCGAAGCAGGCCCCCTGCTCCGGCAGCAGCGCCGCCTGCCAGCCGCCCGCTTCGAGACGGATCACGGGGGCGCGGCTCAGCCGAGGGCGAAGGGGTCGCGCGGGCTCGGCGCCTCGCGGCTGTAGCCCGCGGTGGTATAGCCGCCGCCCTGGTAGCGTTCGGAGACCGGATCGGCCTTCTTGCCGCCCACCCGGTCGCGGAAGGGCTCGGCGCTGTCCTCGGGCTTCCAGCCGATGCGGTCGCGGTGATCCTCGCCCCAGAAGCTCGCCGGGTTGTCAGAGGCGCCCCAGATCACGCAATGCCCCGTGCGCTCGGCCAGCACGGCGCGCTCCATCATCCGCGCGAGGTCGCCATAGCTCAGCCAGGTGGAGAGCATGCGCGCATCCACCGGCTCGTCGAAGGAGGAGCCGATGCGGACATTGACGTTCTCCACGCCGTGCTTGTCCCAGTACAGCCGCCCCATCAGCTCGCCGTAGCATTTGCTCAGCCCGTAGAAGCTGTCGGGCCGGAAGGCGCAGTCCGCGTCCAGCTTCGCCTCGCCCTCCGCCGGCCGCTCGTGGAAGCCGATGGAGTGGTTGGAGGAGGCGAAGACCACCCGCGCCTTCTCGCGCCGCGCCGCCTCATAGACGTGATAGACGCCGCGCAGGTTCGGCCCGATCACCGTCTCGAAGGGCAGGTCGGTGCTGGCGCCGCCGAAATGCAGGATGGCGCCGCAGCCCTCCGCCAGCTTCAGCAGCGCGACGCCGTCGGCCAGGTCCATGCGGGTGAAACTCGCCTTCTCCGGCAGCGGGTCGGGGAAGGGCGTCAGGTCGGTCAGCCGCAGGGTCCAGCCCTTGGCCCCCAGTTCCCGCGCCAGCATGCGCCCCAGGTTGCCGGACGCGCCCGTCAGCAGGACGGGCTTGGACGGAATGCTCATGCGCAGAAATCTCCTGGACGGTGCCCGTGGGGCGGCCTCTGTGCGGGACTCGTGCGGCCCTGGTCCGGTGCCCAGGGCCATTGGCCCTATCCTCGCGCGGCCGGCGCGGGGCGTGAAGGCCCCCGGCCACGCCGAATCCACCGCGCGCCGGCGGGACCACCCCAAAGCGCCCAGGCGAAGCCAGAAACCGGAGCCCGGACGGAAAAAGAGCCGGCTGGACCGAAGTCCAGCCGGCTCGAAATGGCCTCCCCTCACGGGGCGACCGGTCGAACGACGATCTGCCGGGAATAGACCGCCGCCGATTTCCGCGGCAGCCGGACCGGAGCCCGACCGCGCAGTGCAGCATTGCACCGGCCCGCCTGACCCGGGCATGGGCCGGCCCTGACAAATCGTTCACGCGGTCCGCCGGCAGACAGGAGAAGCCCGGGCGGCACCCTTCCGCCACACCGTCCCGGCCGGTTCACGATCCCGTTCCAGCCTGCCCTCCGGCGTGGCATCCCCGAGTCCGAGCATTTCCCGGTCCGGGCATTCCCCGGTCCGGGCATTCTCCCGCCTGGAACCCCTGTTCAGGCGGCCCCGTTCAGGCTGCGCCGCGGTCAGGCCCCCGTGTCGCGCAACACCAGGACCCGGGCGGCCCCATGCTCCCGCTCGGCCAGCGGCTCCCAGCCCGGCAGGTCCGGCATGTCCTCCGCCCGGCCGGTTTCCAGGCAGCACAGCGCCCCCGGCGCCACCCAGCCCGCGCCACGCAGCGCCGGCAGCACCATCCCGGGCAGCCCGGCGCCATAGGGCGGATCGAGAAAGATCAGCCCGCAGGCGGATTCGGCCCGGGGAGGACGCGTGGCATCGCCGGCGATGACACGCCCCTCCGTCTCCCCCACCCGGCAGGCGGCCAGATTCGCCCGCAGCACTGCCAGCGCCGCGCGGTCGCGCTCGATGAAGCAGGCCCGCGACGCGCCGCGCGACAGCGCCTCCAGCCCCAGCGCCCCGGTCCCGGCGAAGGCGTCGAGCACAAGCGCGCCCTCCACCCTTTCCCGCCCGCCCCAGGGCGCATGCCACAGCATGTCGAACAGCGCCTGCCGCACCCGGTCCGCCGTCGGCCGCGTCCCCGCCCCCGCCGGTGCCTCCAGCCGCCGCCCGCGCCACCGCCCGGCCACGATCCTCATGGGTGGCGCTTTCCGTTCGGGCCGGGCGCCCCGGGAAGGGCTCCACCCTCCCCGGACCCCACCCGCCCAGGGACGTTGGTCCCTGGGAACCCTGTGCGCGCTCCGCGAGGAGGGGGATTGTTCCGCCGCCTCACCAGGTGGCGACCGGCCGGCCATACCCCCTTCCTCGCGGAGCGCTCATGGCGGGGTCTCGGGGGGATACTATCCCCCTGAGCGGAGGGTCCGGGAGGCAGCGCCTCCCGGTTCCCAGGCTCGAACCGGAAAGCGGCTCCCATCAGGATTCGCCGCGGCGGCGGCCGGTGCCCCAGGGATTGAGGTAGGGGTCGCCGGCGCGGCGGGCACGGGGCGGGCGGCGGCGCTTCTCGGCCTCGGGGGCGGCGTCGGCGGCCTGCGCCGCCAGCTCGCGGCCACGCGGGATGCGGGGCGCGACGTCGAGGCCGAGCTGGTCGCGCATGGTCTTGGCGTTGACCTCCTCGACCGCGCCGCGTGGCAGGCTGCCGAGCTGGAAGGGGCCATAGGCGGTGCGGATCAGCCGCGTCACCTGCAGGCCCAGATGCGCCAGCACGCGGCGCACCTCGCGGTTCTTGCCCTCCTGCAGCGAGACCGTGAGCCAGGCATTCGTCCCCTGGCGCGAATCGAGCCCCGCCTGGATCGGCCCGTACTTCACCCCCTCCACCGTGATGCCCTTGGCCAGCCAGGCCAGCGCCGCCTCGTCCACCCGGCCATGCACCCGGGCGCGGTAGCGGCGGATCCAGCCGTTGGAGGGCAGCTCCAGCTTCCGGGCCAGGGCGCCGTCATTGGTCAGCAGCAGCAGCCCCTCGCTGTTCAGGTCCAGCCGCCCGACCGAGATCAGGCGCGGCAGGCCCGCCGGCAGCTTCTCGAAGACCGTGGGCCGCCCCTGCGGGTCCTTGTGCGTCGTCACCAGCCCATCGGGCTTGTGGTGGCGGAACAGCCGCGTGTGCTCCGGCGCCGCGACCGCCCGCCCGTCCACCGACACCGCATCGCCGGGCGAGACGAAGGTGGCCGGCGTTTCCACCACGCGCCCGCCGAGCTTCACCCGCCCTTCCGCGATCAGCGTCTCCGCGGCGCGGCGGCTGGCGATCCCGGCGCGGGCCAGGAAGCGCGCGATGCGCTCGCCGCGCTCCCCGCCATCTTCCCCGTCGGCCCCGGGCCGGTCGTCCTCCGGCGTCCCGCCGCCGGGCCGGCCGTCCCCCGCCCCCGTCATGCCGTCACCCGCTCCGCCGGGCGAAGCCCGGCGCGCTGGCGGGCCGCCTCGCGGCAGGCCGCCACGAAGGCGCGGAAGATGTCGGGGTCGCGCGGGTCCACCGCGTATTCCGGGTGCCACTGCACGCCCAGGCAGAAGCGGTAGCCGGGGTGCTCGATGGCCTCCACCACGCCGTCCGGCGCCGTCCCGCTCACCACCACGCCCGGCCCGGCGAAGTCCACCGCCTGATGGTGCGAGCTGTTCACCGCCAGCCTCGCGGCGCCGCCGGTCACCCGCGCCAGCAGCGATCCCGGCACCACCGCGACCTCGTGCCCCGGCTCGTCGCGGGGGTTCGGCTGCTCGTGCGGCAGCGCATCGGGGACGGCATCCGGGATGTGCTGGATCAGCGTGCCGCCCAGCGCCACGGCGAGAAGCTGCTCGCCGCCGCAGATGCCCAGCACCGGGATGTCCCGCGCCAGCGCGCCGCGCAGCACCGCCAGCTCGAAGGCCGTCCGCGTCTCCTTCAGCGTCACCGTCCCGTGCCGCTCCGTGGCGCCATAGAGCGCCGGGTCCACGTCGAAGGCGCCGCCCGTGACCACGAGCCCGTCGAGGCGGTCGAGATAGTCCTCCGCCAGCGCCGGCAGGTGCGGCAGCGCGACGGGCAGGCCGCCGGCCCCGGCCACGGCGGCGAGGTAGTTCTGGCGGATGGCGTACCAGGGCAGGTTGGACCAGCCGCCGGCCTCCTCCGCATCCAGGGTCAGGCCGATGAAGGGGCGTGAGGTCATGAGAAGTCCTTGGAGGCGCCGGCAGAGGCTCCGGAGGATGCGCCCGCGAGCCGGGTCCGGCGCAACAGGCGGGCCGCGACCTGCCCCCTGCTCTAGACCAGGATCGGGTCGGGTTGAAGCGTCCAGTCCCGCCGGCATGGCAGGCTCGCCTCCCGGGCCCGTGACGCACGCGGCCGGGCGTGCACGAGGCGGCACGGCGCCCGCATGACAGCGGGGTGCATGACGGAATCCACGACGCGGCGCTTCACCCCCCCGCCCGCGACTGGCTAAGAGGCCCCTGCGGCCGGCCCGACCGGCCAGACGCCTCCGAGAGACGCCCAGAGGGAGCCGGACATGCCCGCCATCGCCGAGTTGAGCGACGCCGAACTCGAAGCCCTGCGCGGCCGCATCCAGGCCGGCTACGATGCCTTCAAGGCGCGCGGCCTGAAGCTCGACATGACGCGCGGCAAGCCGGCGCCGGAACAGCTCTCGCTGACCGAACCCATGCTCGCCTTGCCCGGCAATGGCGACACCACCACCGAGGCCGGCGAGGACGCCCGCAACTACGGCGGCCTCCAGGGCATCGCCGAGGCCCGCGCCCTCTACGCCCCCATCCTGGGCGTGCCTCCCTCCCAGGTCGTGGTCGGCGACAACTCCTCCCTCGCCCTGATGCATGACACGGTGCTGTGGTCGATGGTGAAGGGCGTCCCCGGCGGCGCGCGTCCCTGGGGCCAGGAGGAAGACGTCGCCTTCCTCTGCCCCGTGCCCGGCTATGACCGGCATTTCGTGATCTGCGAGGAATACGGCATCCGCCTGATCCCCGTGCCGCTGACCGGCGAGGGGCCGGACATGGACGAGGTCGAGCGCCTCGCCGCCGATCCCGCGGTCAAGGGCATGTGGTGCGTGCCGAAGTACTCGAACCCGAGCGGCGAGGTCTATTCCGGGGCCGTGATCCGCCGCCTCGCCGCCATGAAGGCCGGCGCGGCGGATTTCCGCCTGTTCTGGGACGATGCCTATGCCGTCCACCACCTGACCGGCACGCGGCACGCCATCGCCAACATCGTGGAACTCTGCGCCGAGGCCGGGAACCCCGACCGTGCCTTCGTCTTCGCCTCGACCTCCAAGGTCACGCTGGCCGGGGCGGGGCTCGCCTTCTTCGCCTCCTCCCCCGCCAACGTCGCCTGGTTCCTCCGCTCCGCCGAGAAGCGCACCATCGGCCCGGACAAGCTGAACCAGCTCCGCCACGTCCGCTTCCTGCGCGACCAGGCCGGCATCGCCGCCCATATGGAGCGCCACCGCGCCCTGATCGCGCCGAAATTCGCCGCGGTGCTGGAGGCGCTGGAAGCCCGCCTCGCCGGCACCGGCGTGGCGCGCTGGACGAAGCCCGAGGGCGGCTACTTCATCAGCCTCGACGCCCGCCCCGGCACGGCGAAGCGCGTCGTCGCCCTGGCAAAGGAGGCCGGGCTGGCGCTGACCCCCGCAGGCTCCACCTGGCCGGGCGGCGCCGACCCGCGGGACAGCAACCTGCGCCTCGCCCCCACCTTTCCCAGCCTGGAGAACGTGCGCCTCGCCTCCGAGGGCATCGCCCTCTGCGTGCTGCTGGCCGGGCTGGAGGCCGAGACGGCGGCTCGTGCCGGCCGCGCCTGAGCCGCCCTGGCCGGCAGACCGCCCCATGCGCCACGCCGGCCATCCCATCGGCCACCCCCTGGCGTATCCCCTGGCCCACCCATCCGGCCACCGGGCATGACCGGCGCGCCGGCGCCGATCGAACTCGCCCTGGCCGAGGCACGCGCCGCCGCCTTGCGGGGCGAGGTGCCGGTGGGCGCGGTGGTCACCGACCCGCGCGGCCTCGTCCTGGCCCGCGCCGGCAACGAGGTGGAGGCCCGCCAGGACCCCTCCGCCCATGCAGAGATCCTGGCGCTGCGCGAAGCCGCCGCCCGGCGCCGCCATAAATGGCTGGCGGACTGCACCCTGACGGTCACGCTGGAACCCTGCCCCATGTGCGCCCAGGCCGCCTCGCTGTTCCGCGTGAAACGGGTGGCCTTCGGCGCCTATGACCCCAAGGGCGGCGGGGTGGAGCACGGCGCCCGGATCTATGCCGCCTCCTCCTGCCACCACGCCCCAGAAGTCGTCGGCGGCCTGCGCGAGACCGAATGCGCGCTATTGCTGCGGGATTTCTTCGCGGAGCGGCGCTGACCGGCCTTTGCCGCACCGCCGGCCACCCCCTTTTCGCGGCGCGGCAACATCCGCCCTTGCACGGAGCGCGGCAGCAGGACATGTACGGCCTGTCATCCAACCTCCATCCTGGCGGCGGCCCCGGCTGCGCGGTTCCATCCGGGCCGCCTGTCCGGACCGCCTGTCCGGGCCGGGCATCCCGCCCGGCGGGCTGCCCATGCAACAGGAGACGCCCCGATGCGAACCCTGCCCTGGCTCGACACCTCCGCCCGTTACGGCCTGGTCAGCCGGGCGCTGCACTGGGGCATGGCCCTGCTCTTCGCCTGGCAGTTCGCCGGCATGGTGGTGAAGGTCACGGCCGGGCGCACCCCGCTCACCGCCTTCCTGGTCGGCACCCATGCCAGCGTCGGCGCCCTGCTCTTCCTGCTGATCCTGCTGCGCGGCGCCTGGGGCCTGTACAACCTGCGCCGCCGCCCGCCGCACGAGCCCGGCCCGCTCGGCCTCGCCGCCCGCCTCGGCCACCTCGCCCTCTATGCCCTGATGCTGGCCGTCCCCGCCCTGGCTCTGCTGCGGCAATACGGCTCGGGCCGCGCCTTCGCACCCTTCGGCATCCCGCTCTGGCCCGCTTCCGGCGAGCGGATCGAGGCGTTGGTCGCCCCCGCCAACACGGCGCACGGCCTCCTGGCCTGGACGCTCCTGGCCCTGATCGGCGGCCACATCGCCATGGTGCTGCTCCACCGCTTTCTCTGGCGCGACGGCGTCCTCGCCCGCATGGCCGGCCGCGCCCGCGGGGCGCATCCCGCGCCGGCCTCCCCCGGCCAGGAACCCGTGCGCATCCTAGCCGGGGCGAGGCGCGGCTGACGGACAGGCGGCGGCAGGCCCGCCAAGGCACGGCCCGAAGCACGACAAGGTGAACTTGCGACTCGCCCGCGCCTCGTTCTAACGTGACCTCCTCGTCACCTCGGCCAAAAGGAGGGCTGCATGGTTTGCTACCGCCATCGTCGTGGCCCCCTGATGGCCTCGCGCGTGTCCCGCAAAACCGACACGCCGCGGGGCTGAAGCCTCCCGGGAAAGCCCGGAGCCAGCCTCGCCATCCTGGCGGCCCGATGCCGCCTTCCTGAACTTCGTGCCGAGGAACGCCGTGCCCCCGCATGGCGTGCATGACATCGTGTCTTCCGAGAACCACGCCGGACAACGGCGCGCGCATCCCATCCGGGATGTCCTGAACTTCGTCCTCCAGGGCTGGGCGCGACAGCGCCGCCTCGTCGCCGCCATCGGCACCGCCATGCTGGCCGCGACCCTGGCGGACCTGCTGGTGCCGATCTTCGCCGGCCGCCTGGTCGACGCCGCCGCCCTGGCGGACCGCGACCTCGCCCTGCGCGCCATGCTGGCCGCGCTGGCGGCGCTCGCCCTGCTCGGCCTCGCCGCGCTGGCACTGCGCCACATCGCCTTCCTCGCCATCATCCGCATGACCCTGCGCGCGATGGTCGAGGCGACGGAGCGCAGCTTCGCCCGCGTGCAGCGCTTCTCCGCCGACTGGCACGCCGGCAGCTTCGCCGGCTCCACCGTGCGCCAGATCACCCGCGGGATGAGCGCGCTCGACCTGCTGCACGACACCATCCTGGTGGCGCTGCTGCCGGCGCTGGTGGTGCTCGTCGGTGCCACGCTGCTGCTCGGCTGGCGCTGGCCGCTGATGGGGCTCGTGGTCGGCCTTGGTGCCACCCTGCACATCACGCTGACCCTGTCGATGAACCTGGGCTGGGTGGCGCCCGCCGCGCGCCGCTCCAACGCCTGGGACACGCGGCTGGGCGGCACGCTGGCCGATGCGGTCGGCGCCAACGCGGTGGTCAAGGCCTTTGGCGCCGAACCGCGCGAGGATGCCCGCACCGCCCGCATCCTGCGCCGCTGGCGCGACCGCACCCGCGCGACCTGGGTGCGCGCGACCTGGAGCGGCACCGCCCAGACCGCCGCGATGCTGCTGCTGCGCATCGGCACGATCGGCATGGCCGTCTGGCTGTGGTGGCACGGACAGGCCACGCCGGGCGACCTCGCCACGGTGCTCGCCATGTTCTTCGTGGTGCAGGGCTACCTGCGCGACATCGGCTACCACATCAACAACCTCCGCCGCTCGGTGAACGACATGGAGGAGATGGTGGCGATCCTGGCCCTGCCGCTCGGTGTCGCCGACCGCCCCGGCGCGCGCGCCATCGACGTGCGGGAAGGCCGCATCGAGTTCGACCGCGTCACCTTCCACTACGGCCGCCACACCACCCCGCTCTACCGCGACTTCTCGCTCACCATCCAGGCGGGCGAGCGTGTCGGGCTGGTCGGCCACTCCGGTTCCGGCAAGACCACCTTCGTGAAGCTGATCCAGCGGCTGCACGACGTGAGCGGCGGCCGCATCCTGATCGACGGCCAGGACGTCGCCGCCGTCACGCAGGAATCGCTGCGCCGGAACATCGCCATCGTGCAGCAGGAGCCGGTGCTGTTCCACCGCTCGCTGGCCGAGAACATCGCCTATGGCCGCCCCGGCGCCACGCGCGCGGAGATCGAGCGCGCCGCGCAGCTCGCCAATGCGCACGGCTTCATCGCCCGCCTGCCGGAAGGCTATGCCACCACGGTCGGCGAGCGCGGCGTGAAGCTGTCGGGCGGCGAGCGCCAGCGCGTCGCCCTGGCCCGCGCCTTCCTGGCCGACGCCCCGATCCTGATCCTCGACGAGGCCACCTCGGCCCTGGATTCGGAATCCGAGGCGCTGATCCAGGAAGCGGTGGAACGGCTGATGCACGACCGCACCACCATCGTCATCGCCCACCGCCTCTCCACCGTCCGCGCCCTGGACCGCATCCTGGTCTTCGACCACGGCCAGGTCGTGGAGGAAGGCCGCCACGAGACCCTGGTCCGCCGCGAGGACGGCATCTACCGCCGCCTCTTCGAACGCCAGGCCCTGGAACTGGCGCGCGGCCTGATGGCGGAGTGATCCGGGTGGCCATCCTTCCCTGCCCGGCCCCCCTTGCCCGGCCCCGGTCCATCCGTGGGGAAGGCGGCCGCCCGGACATCCCGTTCAGCGTGCCGCTCAGCCCGGGGCGGCGCGCGGCGCCTCGATCAGCGCCCTGATCCGCTCCCTGTCCGCGGGCAGGACAGGGTTGTGGACCAGCAGCCAGAGATCGGGCCGGCCATCCACGGCGAAGCTGGACAGCTCCAGGGTAATCCGGCCCAGCACCGGGTGCCGCAGGTGCTTGAAGCCCTCGCCATGGCTGCGGACATCGTTGTCGCGCCACATGGCCGCGAATTCCGGGCTGGTCCGGCAGAGCTCCTCCGCCAGCGCCCGCACCTCCTCCACCGCGCCGGCGCGCGCCGCATCCGCCCGGAACGACCCCACCACGAAGCGGGCCACGCCCTCCCAGTCATCCTGCGCGGCACGGACACGCGGATCGCCGAAGAGAAGGCGCAGGACATTGCGCTGCCCTGGCGGGAGCAGGCTGTAGTCCGTCAGCATCACCGCCGTCGCCCGGTTCCAGGCGACCACGTCCCAGGTGGCCGTCCTGATGATCGCCAGCCCGGGCTCCAGCGCATCCAGCACGCGCTGCAACCGCGGCGTGATGCCCTCTGCCGCCCGGTAGCGTGCCTCCGGCGGCCGGCCCAGCCCCAGCAGGAACAGGTGCTCGCGCTCGACCTCCGTGAGCATCAGGGCCTGCGACAGCCGGTCAAGCACCTGGGGCGAGGCCGCGCCGCCACGCCCCTGCTCCAGCCAGGTGTACCAGGCCGGGCTGATATGGGCGCGCAACGCCACTTCCTCCCGCCGCAGCCCCGGGGTCCGGCGCCGCGTCCCCGGCAGGCCACAGGCCGCCGGGTCGAGCCTGGTGCGACGGTCCTTCAGATAGGCGCCCAGCGTCATTCCGCCGGCCGGCGTGCTCATCCTGACAGTCATTATACCACGATGATCTCACGGCTTTACCACGATGGAGACTGGGCCAAGTCTCGCCCACGACCAAGATCTGGAGATTGTCCCATGCGTATCTTCGTGACCGGCGCGACGGGTTTCGTGGGTTCCGCCGTGGTCCGGGAACTCATCGGCGCCGGGCACCGGGTGCTCGGCATGGCCCGTTCGGAGGACGGCGCCCGGGCCGTCGCCGCCATGGGAGCCGAGGTGCATCGCGGCACGCTGGAGGATGCCGAGAGCCTGCGCGGCGCCGCCGCCTCGGCGGACGGCGTCATCCACACCGCCTTCATCCACGACTTCTCGCGCTTCCAGGAGAACAGCGAGATCGACCGCCGCGCCATCGCGGCGCTTGGCGCCGCGCTGCGGGGCTCCGGGCGGCCCCTGATCGTCACCTCCGGGATGGCGCATCTGGCGAAGGGCCGGCTCGCGACCGAGGACGACACCCCGCCTCCCCCGACGCCCCATTTCCCCCGCGCCTCCGAAGCGGCCGCCGCCGCGCTCGCGGCAGAGGGCGTGCGCGTCGCGGTGATGCGCCTGCCGCCATCGGTGCATGGCGACGGGGACCACGGCTTCGTGCCGATCCTGCATCGCATCGCCCGCGAGAAAGGCCGGTCCGCCTTTATCGGCAAAGGACTCAACCGCTGGCCCGCCGTGCACCGCCTGGATGCCGCCCGCGCCTTCAGGCTGGCGATCGAGCATGGGTCCCGGGGCGATGCTCCACCGGGCGAGCGCTATCACGCAGTGGCCGAGGAAGGCGTGCCGTTCCACGGGATCGCCGAGGCCATCGGCCGCCAGCTCGGCCTGCCCGCCGCCGCCCTGCCCCCGGGGGAGGCCGCCGGGCACTTCGCTTGGTTCGCGGCCTTCGCCGGCATGGACGCGCCGGCCTCGAGCGAGCGGACCCGGGCGCTGCTGGACTGGGCGCCGGCGCAGCCAGGCCTGCTCGCCGATATCGGTCGGCCCGGCTATTTCGGCGGCTGAGGCAGCCGCAGGGCGGCCCGCGGTCTGGCGTGGGCCACCTCCAGGCTAGCTATCCAGCCGGATGCCGAGTTCCTTGATCAGCGGCCGCCAGCGCCCGCTTTCCTTCGCCACGAAGGCGCTGAAGGCGGCCGGCGACAGGGCCGAGGTCTCGATGCCCAGGGCACTCATGCGCGATTGCACGATGTCGCTGCGCACGGTGTCGTTCAGCGCGGCGTTCAGCTTCGCGACAAGGTCCGGCGGCGTGGCCGCCGGCACCGAAAGCCCTTGCCAGCCATAGGCCACCGCATCCGCATAGCCGAGCTCCAGCGCCGTCGGCACCTCCGGCGCCGCCCGGGAACGCGCCTCGCCCATCACCAGCAGCGCCCGCGCCTTGCCGTCGCGCAGGAAGGGGATGCCCGTCGCGCAGTCCACCACCACGCAGTCCACGCTGCCCGCGATCAGGTCCTGCATCGCCGCCGGTGCGCCGCGATAGGGCACGTGCACCGCCGGGAAGTTCCCCGCCCGCCGCCGCAGCATCTCCATCGCCAGATGGTGCGGCGAGGCCACGCCCGCCGTGCCATAGGTCGGCGGGTCCTTCGGCGCCGCGGCCAGGAAATCCGCGAAGCCCTTTGCCGGATCGTCGGGCCGCACCACCAGGAAGAGCGGAAAGCGCCCGATGAACCCCACCCCGGTCAGGTCGCGGTCCGGGTCATAGGGCAGCTTCGCATAGAGTGCCGGGTTGTAGACGAGGTTCCCGTTGTCCGTATGCAGCCAGGTATAGCCATCCGGCGCGGCATGGCTCACCACCTCGCTGGCCAGCACCGCGCCCCCGCCGGGCCGGTTCTCCACCACCACGTTCTGCCCCAGCGCCGCGCCCATGCCCGCGCCGATCAGCCGCGCGAAGACATCCGACGCCCCGCCCGGGGGATAGCCCACCACCCAGCGCAACGGATGCTCCGGCCAGCCCGCCGCCCGCACCTTCCTGGCACCCGCCAGCGATGCCGCCCCCAGCAATCCCAAACCCAGCCCGCGTCGTCCCAGCATCGGTCCCTGCCTCGCCAACCTGTTCAGCTTATCGCATGGCGGGCGCTCGCACATGGCGTGCCAGAGCGGCGCATTCCCTCCGGCACACAGGTTCCCTTCGGCAGCACCTCTCCCCGGGAGAGGCGCCGCCTCTCCCGGACCCTCTCCGCCGGGGGGACCGAAGCCGGTTCCCGGACCCCGGGGCAGGGTTGGCCCTGGTGGTTGCCGTCATCGCGGCGTCCGATTCTTGGGAACAGGCGGAAAGGCGGGGCGCCCGAGAACGTCAGCCCCGCTCCGCCGCCGGCACCGCCCGCGCCACGCCGCCGAAGGCATCGAGCAGCCGTCCGCGCCAGGCATGCAGCACGTCCTCCGGAGCCAGCAGCGGCAGCGGGCTCACCACCCGCGCCCACTGGAAGCCGGAGAAGGCGATGTAGTCCCCCGCGCCCGGCGTGGCGCCATGCAGGAAGGGCCGGTCCGACAGCGTCAGCCGCAGCGGCCGCAGCCCGGCGCGGAAGCCTTCCAGCCGTTCCTCCCGCCCCGCCGTCACCTCCGCCAGCGGCTTGCCGAAACGCGCCTCGCGCGTGCGGACGAAATACGCCCGGTCCTCGGGATCGAGCAGCGCCGGGATGTCGGACACGATCAGCACCGCGATCGTCGGGTTCAGCACCGTATCCGCCCAGTGCGCCACGAAGCGCGCCAGCGCCCGCCCGCCCTCGCCGCCGAAGAGGCTGGCATGGCCCGGATAGCGGTCCTCCAGATATTCCAGGATCGCCCAGGAATCATGCACGGTGCGTGTCCCGTCGCGCAGCACCGGCACCTTGTCCGTGCCCGCATCGGCGATCGCCGCCTTCTCGGTGAAGCGCCAGGGCAGGCTCTCATGCGGCAGCCCCTTGTGCAGCAGCGCCAACCGCGCCCGCCAGCAATAGGGGCTGAAGACCCGCGCCGGATCGCTGCCGCACAACTCATGCAAACGGATCGCCATGCCTCAGCACCCCCGCGTGTTGACGAAAACGCTGTACAGCGAACGGCACCCCGCCATGAAGAGCCGGTTCCGCCGCCACCCGCCGAAGGCGACATTGGCCACCCGCTCCGGCAGGTCGACATGCCCGATCGGCGCGCCGCTGGCGTTGAACACCCGCACCCCGTCCAGCCCGTCGCGCCCCATGCCCCAGCCGCACCAGAGATTGCCGTCCTCGTCCACGCGGAACCCGTCCGGCGTGCCGTCCGCCTCGGCCTCGACCAGCACCCGCGCCTCGCCCAGCGAAACGCCGCCCGCCCGCACCGGATAGCTCAGGATCTGCCGCGGCTCGGCGCGCGAGGCAACGAGGTAGAGCAGCCCCTCATCCGGCGAGAAGGCCAGCCCGTTCGGCCCCGGCACACCCTCCGCCACCTTGCGCAGCGTGCCCCGCGACGGATCGGCGCAGTACACGGCGGCGGGGATCTCCGACTCCGCACGCTCGCCCTCGTAATCGCCGCCAATGCCGAAAAGCGGGTCGGTGAACCAGATCGTGCCGTCCGACCGCACCACCACGTCGTTCGGCGAGTTCAGCCGCTTCCCCTCGAAACCATCGGCGATCACCGTGATCCGCCCGTCATGCTCCGTCCGCGTCACCCGCCGCGCGCCGTGCTCGCAGGTGACGAGCCGCCCCTCGCGGTCGCGGGTATTGCCGTTGGCGAAGTTCGAAGGCTTGCGGAACACGCTGACGCCACCCGTCTCCTCGTCCCAGCGCAGGATGCGGTTGTTCGGGATGTCGGAGAAGAGCAGGCAGCGATGGTCGCCGAACCAGACCGGCCCCTCGCCCCAGCGCAGCCCGCCGCACAGCTTCTCCACCGCCGCGTTCATCACCCGGTACTTCGCGAATCCCGGGTCGAGATCCCGCAGCCGCGCATCCGGATAGCGCGGCGAGGCCACCCAGGGTGTCTCGTTCGCCCTGTCCGCTTCCGGCGCCGTTCCACCGCTCATGCCCACCTCCCCATACCCCTCTTTCATCTCCGCCGTCCCGCCGGAGCGGCACGGAAGACCGCAAGTCCGGGACGCAACCCCCGCCGCGAACGCCACGTTTCCCCTCCGCAGACAATCGAGAGGAAACGATGCGCGGCATCCTTCTGTGGCTGATCGGGATCCCGATCCCGGTGATCATCCTGCTGTGGCTGTTCGGCGTTCTGCACTGAGGCAGAGCCGGCGGAAAGGGTGGGCCTGACGGTCCGCCCTTCCCATCTCCCGGCGCGCCCCGCCGTCACCCCGCCAGGCCAGCCACCGACACGATGATGCCCAGCGCCGTGGCAATCCCCTTCGCGCTTTCCTCCGGCGCCACGTCGATCCATTCCTCCAGCGAGTGCGCCCGCCCACCCTTGCCGCCCGAGGCCACGGTGACCGCCGGAATGCCCAGGCTGATCGGGATGTTGCTGTCCGTCGAGGACGCTTCCAGCTTCGGCGCATAGCCTCGCGCCGCGATCACCGCCTCCGCCAGCCGCACGATCCGCGCCTCGCGCGGCGTCGTCCCCGCTGGCCGGTCGCCCACCTGCCTCACCTCGACCTGGATGCCGCCGCGCTTCACGTCGCGCGCCGCATTCTCGTCCGCCGCCGCCTGCGGCAGCGTGGCCAGGAAGCGCTCCTCCAGCCGCGCCAGTTCCTCGGCGGATTCCGACCGCAGGTCCACCTCCATCCAGGCCTCCTCCGGAATGGCGTTGATCGAGGTGCCGCCGCCGATCTTGCCGATGGAGAAGGTGGTGCGCGGCACCGGCGGCACGCGGATGCGCGACAGGTCGTCCGCCGCCCGCGCCAGCGCGAAGACCGGGTTCACCAGGCCGAAGGCGCCGAAGGAATGCCCGCCCGGCCCGCGGAAGCTGACGCGGTAGCGCTTGCTCCCCACAGCCCCCACGGTCAGCCGCGCCGTCTCCAGGCTGTCCACCGCCACGAAGGCCGCCACCCTGTCACGCAGCGGATGCTCGCGGAAGAAGCTCTTCACCCCCCGCAGGTCGCCCGCCCCCTCCTCGCCCACCGAGGCCAGCACCAGGATTCCCGCCTTCGTCCGGATGCCCGCCGCATCCAGCGCCCGCAGGATGGCGAGCTTCACCGCCAGGCCGCGGCTGTTATCCCCCACTCCCGGCCCGCGCAGCACCGTGCCCTCGCGCTTCACGGTCACGTCCGTCCCCTCGGGGAACACCGTGTCGAGATGCGAGCAGATCACCACCAGCCCCGCCTGCGGGTCGGTGCCGGGCCGCAGCGCGGTGACGTTGCCCTCCGCGTCCCGCGCCACATCCGCGAGCCCCTGCGCCCGCAGCATCTCCCCATAGGCCGCCGCCCGCCTCGCCTCGCCAAAGGGTGGCGAGGCGATCTCGGCGATGCGGATGATCTCCGACACCGTGCGCTCATGGTCCTGCCGCACGAAGGCATCCGCCTTGCGGAACGCCTCGCCGGACAGCAGCCGCGTCACCTCGCCCGCCACCTCCGGCCCACCTTCCGAGACCAGGGCCTCCCGCAGCGCAGGCAACATGGCAGGCGGGGAAAGCTCGTTCATGGCAGGGGCCTCCGGAATTCCGGGCGCGGAGGCTCCGCCCGTTGCCCGGCCCGGTCAAGGCCAGGCAACCTCCGGTCCGCGCCCGACCGGCGCCGCCGCTCCGTCCCCGGGGTGGAAAGGCCCTGCCTTTCCCCCGGCGGGCGGCCACAGGGCGCAACGCCGCCCGTATCACGCCCTCAGCGCGACTGCTCCAGCACATAGACATGCGGCGCATCCGCCGGCAGCGTCTCCGGCGTCAGTTCCAGGCTCGGCCCGCCGACCCGCGTTACCCGTCCCGGCGGCACCCGCGCCAGGAAGGTCTCGACCGGCTCGATCGGCAGGATGCCGCGCGGGTTGTAATAGTGCATCGGGATGACCACCCGCGGCCCGATGGCCTCGATCGCCGCGTCCAGGTCGTCCAGCGCGATGGTCGCATGCGCGCCGGTCAGCGCCAGCAGGATGTCCACCTGCCCGCGCAGCGCCTCCAGCTGCCTCGGGTCCACCGGGTTGCCGATATCGCCCATGTGCAGCACCCGCAGCCCGCCCAGGGTGAAGTGGTAGAGCGCATTGGCATCCGGGTCCCGCCCCGCCGCCGCCTGGAAGTCGAAGGTCAGGCTCTCATAGGCCGGAAAGGAGCGGACCGGGATGCCCAGCACCTCCACCCCCTCGGGCGGCAGCTCCAGCGTGTTGATCACCACCGGCTCGCCCCGGATATGGCTGGGGTCGGAATGGAACTCGTCGGTGGCCGAGCTCATCAGCACCAGGTCCGCCGGCTCGTCGATCGGGTCGAAGCGGCTGAGCGGCGGCTTGTAGGGATCGGTGATCACCACCACCCCATCCGCCTCCAGCCGGAAGCTCGCATGCGCGTAGAACGTGATCTTCACGATTCCCTCCGCTCCATCCAGGACCGTTTCCGGGGCGGCCTCCCGCCCGGACCCCTCCCATAACGGCCCACCCCGGCCTTCGTCCCGGAATCTTCGGTGAAGCCGCGTCCCGCGTCCCACCCCCCTCATCCCGCATGGCTTCCTGCCGCCCACCCGGCTATACGCTGCCTCCCATGCGATACGTCTCCACCCGCGGCGAGGCTCCGGCCCGCGACTTCCCGGGCGTCCTGCTCGCCGGCCTGGCCGAGGATGGCGGCCTCTTCGTCCCCGAGACCTGGCCCTCGCTCTCCGCCGCCGAATGGCGCGCGATGCGCGGCCTGCCCTATCCGGAACTGGCCGCGCGCATCGTCGGCCTCTTCACCGGCGGCACGATCCCGGACGCCGCCCTGCGCCGCATGACGGAGGAGGCCTACGCCTCCTTCAACCATCCCGCCATCGCCCCGCTGGTGCAGCTCGACACCCGCAGCTTCGCGCTGGAGCTCTTCCACGGCCCCACGCTCGCCTTCAAGGACATGGCGATGCAGCTCCTGGGCCGGCTCTTCGACCATGTCCTGGCCGAGCGTGGCGAGCGCGTGACCATCGTCGGCGCCACCTCCGGTGACACCGGCTCCGCCGCCATCGAGGCCTGCCGCGACCGCGCCAACATCGACATCGTCATCCTGCACCCGCAGGGCCGCACCTCCGAGGTGCAGCGCCGGCAGATGACCACCGTCCTCGCCTCCAACGTCCACAACCTGGCCGTGGAAGGCGATTTCGACACCTGCCAGGATCTCGTGAAGGCGATGTTCGCCGACGCCCCCTTCCGGCGGGAGATGAACCTTTCCGCGGTGAACTCGATCAACTGGGCCCGCGTCGCCGCCCAGATCCCCTACTACGCCTATGCCGCCCTGGCGCTCGGCGCCCCCGACCGCCCGGTCGCCGTCTCCGTCCCCACCGGCAATTTCGGCAATGTGCTGGCCGCCTGGGCGGCCCGGAAGATGGGCCTGCCGATCGAGCGGCTGATCATCTCCTCCAACCGCAACGACATCCTGCCGCGCTTCTTCACGGCCAATGACATGTCCGCCCGGCCGGTGGAGCCCTCCCTCTCCCCCAGCATGGACATCCAGGTCTCCTCGAACTTCGAGCGCCTGCTCTTCGAGCTCCTGGACCGCGACCCCGCCGCCACCGCCCAGGCCATGCGCGGCTTCCGCGAAACCGGCCGCATGCCCGTCCCCGATGCCGCCTGGCAGCGCGCGGCGGAACTCTTCCGCGGCGTCGCCCTGGACGACGAGGGCACGCTGCGGGAGATGCGCCGCGTCCACGCCACCACCGGCTGGCTGCCCGACCCGCACAGCGCCACCGCCACCTACGCCGCCCGCGCCCTGGCGCCCGAGGACCCGGCGATCCCGGTGATCGTCGCCGCCACTGCCCACCCCGCGAAATTCCCCGACGCGGCGGAACAGGCAGTCGGCTTCCGCCCCGCCCTCCCCCCGCACCTCGCCGACCTCTTCACCCGCGAGGAACGCCTGGAACTCCTCCCCGGCGATCTCGCCCAGGTCGAGGGCGCCGTCCGCCGCCACGCGCGCCGCAACCGGGCCTGAACCCTCCGGCCCCCGGAGTTCCCCCACGGCCAGCCGGGAAAGGCCTTGCCTCCCCCGGACCCTATCCACCAGGGGCCTGGACCTCCCCTTCGCTGGCGCTCGCGATGCCGGATCGCGCCGGGAATCATGGCTTCCCGGCGACTGCCGGTGCCACCAGCACCAACCCGGGGCATGGTCTGGGGAGATACGATCTTCCCAGCGGTGGGGACCGGGGGAGGCGGCGCCTCCACCAGGGCCAACCATGGGCGCGACGCCGCACGCCCCCCATTCTTGACGTTTCGCGAAAGCATGTTTCCGGAATTGCAACTGTTCCGCGCCTGATGTCTCATGCGCTGCAACACCCGGATTCGGAACGCCCTCGCCCATGGCATCGTCCCTGACCTACAACGTCGCCAGCGACTGGGGCGCCGGCTTCGTCGCGAACATGGCCATCCAGGCGGGCGACACGGCCCTGAACGGCTGGCTCGTGGAATTCGACGCCGCCTTCACCATCACCAACCTTTGGGGCGGCGAGATCGTCAGCCATGTCGGCACGCACTACGTCGTGCGGAACCTGTCCTGGAACGCTACCGTTCCCGCCAACGGCCAGCTCGGATTCGGCTTCCAGGCCACCACCGGCGCCGCCGGCAGCCAGGCCGCCAACCTCGCCCTGAACGGCACCGCCGCCGCGCCCCCCGCCACCCTGCCCGAGCTCTCCGTCGCCGATGTCTCGGTCGCCGAGGGCAACAGCGGCAGCAAGGTCCTGACCTTCACCGTCGCCCTGTCCAAAGCCGCCAGCGGCCCGGTCACGCTGCACTACGTCACGGCGGACGGCACCGCGACGGCAGGCAGCGACTATGCCGCCGCCTCCGGCACCCTCACCTTCGCGGCCGGGGAAACCAGCAAGACCGTCAGCGTCACCGTCTCCGGCGACACACTGGTGGAGGCCAACGAGAGCTTCCTGCTCAACCTTTCCGATGCGAGCGGCGCCACCATCGCCCGCGCCAGCGCCACCGGCACCATCCTCAACGACGACACCGCCGCCACCCCGCCGAAGCTCAGCGTCAGCGACGTCTCCGTCACGGAAGGCAATCCCGGCACCTCCGGCACGGGCACCGCCGCCACCGGCTGGTTCAGCACCCGGGGCAACCAGATCGTCGATGCCGGCGGCAACATCGTGAAGATCGCCGGGGTGAACTGGTTCGGGCTGGAATCCTCCAACGAGGCGCCGCACGGCCTCTGGGCGCGCGGCTACAAGGAGATGATGGACCAGATGGTGGATCTGGGCTTCAACACCATCCGCCTCCCCTTCTCCACCGACCTGCTGCACGGCGGCATGCCCAGCGGCATCGACTTCAGCAAGAACCCCGACCTGCAGGGCCTGACCGGCCTCCAGATCATGGACCGGATCGTGGACTATGCCGGCCAGGTCGGCCTGCGCATCATCCTCGACCACCACCGCAGCGATGCCGGCGCCGGCACCTCCGGCAACGGCCTCTGGTACGACGACGCGCATCCGGAATCGCAGTGGATCGGCGACTGGCAGATGCTGGCCGCCCGCTATGCCGGCGATCCGACCGTCATCGGCGCCGACCTGCACAACGAGCCCTATAACGGCACCTGGGGCACCGGCACCGCCACCGACTGGGCCGCGGCGGCGGAACGCGCCGGCAACGCGATCGGGGAGGTCAACCCGAACTGGCTGATCTTCGTCGAGGGCATCGGCACCTATGACGGCCAGAACTACTGGTGGGGCGGCAACCTCATGGGCGTGCGCGACCGCCCCGTCACGCTCGACGTCGCCAACAAGCTCGTCTACTCGGCCCACGACTACCCGAACTCGATCTATGCCCAGCCCTGGTTCCAGGGCGCGAATTTCGGCGACACGCTGACCCAGAAATTCGACCAGATGTGGGGCTACATCTACAAGGAAGGCATCGCGCCGGTCTATCTCGGCGAGTTCGGCAGCAGGATGGCCGACGCCAAGGACCTCGTCTGGCTCGACAAGATCACCGCCTACCTCTCCGGCGACCTCGACGCCAACGGCACCCACGACATCGCCGCGGGCCAGCAGGGCATCAGCTGGACCTGGTGGTCCTGGAACCCGAATTCCGGCGACACCGGCGGCATCCTCCAGGATGACTGGACCTCGGTGAACGCCGCCAAGGTGGCGGAGCTGCAGCCGATCCAGTTCAGCCTCGACGGCAGCACCGCCACCCCCGGCACCGCGGGCGACGCTCATGTGGCGCTCTTCACCGTCACCCTCTCCGCCGCCGCCGGCACCGCCGTCACCGTCGACTTCGGCACCGTTCCCGGCACCGCCACGGCCGAGGACTTCACCGCCGCTTCCGGCAGGCTGACCTTCGCCCCGGGCGAGACCAGCAAGACCGTCGCCATCGCCATCGGGGCGGACAGCGCGGCCGAGGCGGACGAGACCTTCTCCTTCGTCCTCTCCAGCCCCTCCGGCGCCACCCTCCTGGACGGCACCGCCACCGCCACCATCCTGAACGACGACGCCGGCACTTCCACCGGGGGCTCGACCGGCGGCGGAACCGGCGGCACGGGCTCCGCCGGCAGCGGCCTCGACGCCAGCTTCGCCGTCACCAATGCCTGGAACAACGGCTTCCAGGGCGCCGTCACGGTCCACAACGAAGGCGCCGCCACGGTTTCCGACTGGGAGTTCGAGCTGAAGATCAGCAACGAGATCACCTAGATCTGGAACGCCGAGATCGTCTCCCGCACCAGCAGTGGCTACATCATCCACAACGCGGCCTGGAACGGCGGCATCGCCGGCGATGGCGAGATCAGCTTCGGCTTCCTGGCCAGCGGGCAGGCCAATCCGGCACAGGTGGACTTCGCCTTCTGACCGGGGTGGGGATGCCGCCGCCCTGATATCGCCCCGCCCGGTTCACCCGGGCGGCGGAATGGGATAGTCCCGCCCCAGATCCCGGCCGCCCCGCCTTCCGCCCCGGCACCGGCCGGGGCGCTCCAAGGGGGAGCCCCCCCGAGGGAACGCCCCCTCGGGGCCGGACGATCCAGGGCGGCGGAAGGACCGGCATGACCTCTCCCTCGTGGCGCGATCGCCTTCCGGCCCGCCGATGACCGCCCAGCTCGCCACGGTGCTGGCCCTCCTCGGCCTGGCCATCGGGATGTTCGTGACCGGCCGCCCCCGCACGGATGTGGTGGCGCTGCTCATGCTGCTCCTCCTGCCCCTCACCGGCACCGTCACCGTGCCGGAGGCCCTGGCCGGCTTCGGCGATGCCAGCGTCCTGCTCGTCGCGGCCCTCTTCGTCGTCGGCGAGGGCCTGGTCCGCACCGGCATCGCCCGCCGGCTCGGCGACTGGCTGCTCGCCCGCGCCCGCGGCAGCGCCACCCGCCTGCTGGTGCTGCTGATGCTGATCGTCGGCCTCACCGGCTCGGTGATGAGCTCCACCGGCGTGGTGGCGATCTTCATCCCCGTGGTGCTGCGCATCTGCACCCGCCTCGGCATCCCGCCCGGCCAGCTCATGATGCCGCTCAGCGTCGCCGCCCTGATCAGCGGCATGATGACCCTGGTCGCCACCGCCCCCAACCTCGTGGTCCAGGCGGAACTGACACGGCAGGGCCTGCCCGGCTTCGGCTTCTTCGGCTTCACCCCCTTCGGCCTGCCCATCCTCCTGCTCGGCATCGGCTACATGCTGCTGGCCCGCCGCCGGCTCTCCGCCGGCCCGGCCGAGGACGGCACCACCCCTGGTGCGCGCACCACCCTGCGCCAGCTCGTCGAGGACTACCGCCTCCAGGACCGCGCCCACCGCCTGCGCCTGCGCGCCGGCTCCCTGCTGGCGGGCCAGCGGCTCGACAAGCTGGCCCTGCGCGCACGGCACAGGCTCAACGTCATGGCGGTGGAACGCCCGGCCCGCTTCGGCACCGAAATCTTCAGCCCCAACGCCGAGACCGTGCTGCGCGCGGATGACGAGCTGCTGGTGGAACTGCCCGCCACCCCGCAGGATCTGGCGGAAATCGCCCGGCGCCTGGGCCTCCAGCCCCTGCCGATCGAACACTCCGACCTCGCCCATCGCCCCCACGCCGTCGGCATCGCCGAGATGATCGTCACCCCCGGTGCCGAGCTCACCGGCAAGTCGGTGCTGGAGGCGAAGCTACGCTCCCGCCTCGGTCTGACCGTCGCGGGGATGCGGCGCGGCAACGCCCCGGTGGCCGAGGACATGCTGGAAAAACCCCTCCAGGCCGGCGACTCCCTGCTGGTGGTCGGCCCCTGGACGGATATCCGCCGCTCCCAGCGCGGCCGCCGCGACCTGCTCCTGCTGAACCAGCCGGAGGACCTGGAGGAACTCACCCCCGCCGCCACCCGCGCCCCCTACGCCCTGCTCAGCCTCGCCGTCATGGTGGCGCTGATGGTCAGCGGCCTGGTCCCGAACGTCCAGGCGGCCTTCATCGCCGGCCTGCTGATGCTGGGCTTCCGCTGCCTGGACATGGACAGCGCCTACCGTGCCATCCACTGGCCCAGCCTGGTCCTCATCGTCGGCATGATGCCCTTCTCGCTCGCCCTCCAGCGCACCGGCGGCGTCACGCTGGCCGCCGACGCGCTGATCGCCACGGTCGGCGAGGCCGGCCCCCACGCCCTGCTGGCCAGCCTCTTCGCCCTGACCGCCGTCACCGGCCTCTTCATCTCCAACACCGCCACGGCGGTGCTCATGACCCCCGTCGCCATCGCCACCGCGCAGGAAACCGGCCTTTCCCCCTATCCCTTCGCCATGATCGTGGCCCTGGCCTCCTCCGCCGCCTTCATGACCCCCGTCTCCTCTCCGGTGAACACCCTGGTCATGGGCCCGGGCCGCTACCGCTTCGGCGACTTCCTCCGCATCGGCCTGCCCCTCGCCGTGCTGGTGATGGCGGTCAGCGTGGCGCTGGTGCCGCTCGTCCTGCCGTTGCGCTGAGGCGGTCCGGCGTCGCCCCGTCCCGGGGGAAGGCCCTACCTTCCCCCGGCCCCCATCCGCCAGGACTCTTCGAGCCCTGGACCCGGGGAGTTGGCGCTTGCTGCCGGCGGGGTCGCGCCGGGGCGCATGACGTCGCAATGGCTGCAAGCGACCCAATCCGGACCTTGCTCCTAAGGCTCGGTATTCCAGCCATAAGGTGACACCCCGGCCGCCTCGCCGTATCATGAGGTCATGCCCGCGCAACACTCCCTCCACGTAGCCTTGACCCGGTCTCTCGTGACCTACGTTGCCGAACAGGTCACGTCGGGACACTACGCCACGGCCAGCGAGGTCATCCGCGCCGGGTTGCGTCTGCTGATCGAACGTGACGCGGCCAAGCAGCCTCAGGGCACCGCCTCAGAGAAGTCCGTCGATGCCTGATAACGAGATGGCGGAGAGCCAGTCCCCGTCGGACCCGCGTGGCAGCTCCCAGCAGGGTGATGAGATCGTAGCCCTGCTACGACATCAAACGGCGCTCGCCCGCTTCGGCGAGCTCTCGCTGAAGTCGGAGAGCCTTGACGAGATCCTCCACGAGGCCTGCCGCTTGGTGGGCGAGGCGCTCGGTACCGATCTGGCCAAGGTGCTGGAGTTGCAGGAAGACGGCCGGACCCTGCTGGTCAAGGCAGGCGTCGGCTGGAAACCGGGGATCGTCGGCCACACCCGGATCGAGGCGGAGGAAAGCTCCTCCGAAGGACACGCGCTGCAGACAAACGAGCCCGTCATCTCGACCGACGTCCGGCACGAACGGCGATTCAGCATACCCGGCTTTCTGCTCGACAATGGCGTACAGGCCTTGGTCAACGTCGTCATCATCGGCGGTCGGGAGCGGCGGCCTTACGGCGTACTACAGGTGGACAGCCGCGAATCGCGGTCGTTCACCAACGACGACATCTCGTTCCTACGTACCTACGCCAACCTGCTGGCGGCGTCGGTGGACCGGCTGCGGGTGCTGGAGGAGACCCGGCGCAACGACGCCTTCTCGCGCGGCATCCTGGCCGCGAGTCCTGACTGTGTGAAGGTGCTGGACACCGACGGCACGCTGCAGTTCATGAACGAGCAGGGCCTCTGGCTGAACGAGATCGTCGATCTCTCTCAGATCCTGGGCCGGAACTTCGTCGATCTCTGGCCTGCCGAGGAGGCCTCGAAACTCCGTGACGCGATCAGGGGAGCCATTGCGGGTCAGGTCACCCGGATTAACGCCTTCTGCCCGACCGCTCTGGGCAAGCCGCGCTGGTGGGAGGTGAGCTTCGCGCCGATGTTGCAGGGGGACGGGACGCCGATGCGCCTCGTGGGCGTGTCTCGCGACATCACGACGCGCCATCTCGCCGAGGTGGCGGCGGAGGAGGCGCGTTCCCGGCTGCGGGTGGAGCGCGAACTGCTGGACACACTGATCCGGCAGGCGCCGATCGGCATCTCGATCGCGGAAGCCACGACCGGCGGCGCCCTGGTGCTCAACGACCGGGCGCGCGAGATGATCGGCCACGGCGCGCTCGGCGACGATATCAACCGCTATCGCGACTACGGCGCCGTGCACGCGGATGGCACCCCCTATGCCATCGAGGACTACCCGACCGTGCGCGCCCTGCGCCACGGCGAGGTCGTGCGCGACGAGGAGATGATCTATCGCCGGGGCGGTGCCGGCACCGAGGATGGCAGCACGCGGCGGTTGGAGGTGAGCAGCACGCCCATCCGCGATGAGATGGGGGCGATTGCGGCCGCCATCACCATCCTGCAGGATATCGAGGACAAGCGTCAGGCCGAGGAAGGGCTGCGAAGGGCAAACGACCAGCTTGAGGTCACGGTGGCCGAGCGCACGGTCGAGCGGGACAAAGTCTGGAATCTCAGTCCCGACCTCTTCGTGGTTGTCGGTTCTGACGGCCAGTACCGCAACGTCAATCCGGCCTGGACCGCAGCGCTCGACTACGCACGGGACGAACTGGTCGGACTGCGCTTCGACCAGCTCAGTCATCCGGACGATGTCGACGTGGTCCGGGCAGCTTTCGATCGATTGCTTGCCGGCGGAGCCGTCAGCGACCTGGATGCCCGGACGCGGCACCGGGACGGCTCCTACCGCAGCTACAACTGGACCTGCACGCCCGCGGACGGAGAGGTCTACGCCGTCGGTCGCAACGTGACCGAGCGCAAGCAGCTGGAAGAGCAGCTGCGGCAGAGCCAGAAGATGGAGGCGGTGGGCCAGCTCACAGGTGGGCTGGCCCACGACTTCAACAACCTGCTCACCGGCATCATCGGCAGCCTGGAGCTGTTGCAGACCCGCGTGGCCCAGGGTCGTCTCGGCACCGTCGACCGCTACGTCGCGGCAGCCAGGAGTGCCGCGGATCGCGCCGCCGCGCTGACGCACCGGCTGCTCGCCTTCTCCCGGCGGCAGACCCTGGCCCCCAAGCCGACCGACGTACGCCTTCTGATGTCCGGCATGGAGGAGCTGATCCGGCGCACGGTCGGTCCGGCCATCGCGGTCGATGTGGTCGGCGCGGTGGGGCTCTGGTCCGCGCTGGTCGACCCGAACCAGTTCGAGAATGCGCTGCTGAACCTCTGCATCAACGCGCGCGATGCCATGCCGGACGGCGGCAAGCTGACGGTCGAGGCGGATAACAAGGTGATAGACGCGCGCATGGCGCGTGACCTCGATATGCCAGCTGCGGAGTACCTGGCACTCTGCGTCACAGATAACGGCACGGGCATGTCACCCGAGGTGATCGCCAAGGCTTTCGATCCGTTCTTCACCACCAAGCCGATCGGTGAGGGGACCGGTCTCGGCCTGTCGATGATCTACGGCTTCGTGCGGCAGTCCGGCGGACAGGTCCGCATCACCTCGGAGGTTGGGCAGGGTACGACGGTGTGCCTCTACCTGCCGCGTCACCTGGGCGAGGCGGGCCGCGTCGAAGCGCAACCTGAGCTGACCGACGTGCCGCGGGCAGAGCGGGGCGAGACGGTGCTGGTCGTCGACGACGAGCCCACGGTCCGGATGCTGGTCACGGAGGTGCTGGAGGAGCTGGGCTACATGGCCCTGGAAGCGGCGGACGGCACGGCGGGGCTGCACATTCTGCAGTCGGACGCACGAATCGACCTGCTGGTGACTGACGTGGGCCTGCCCGGGGGCATGAACGGGCGGCAGATGGCGGATGCCGGCCGGGCGGTGCGGCCGGATCTGAAGGTGCTTTTCATCACCGGCTATGCCGAGAACGCGGTGCTCAGCCATGGCCATCTGGCGACGGGCATGCACGTGCTGATCAAGCCGTTCGCGATGGAGGTTTTGGCCAGTCGCATCAGAGAACTGATCGCCGTTTCCTGATCAACGCCACGAGATAGGAAACGTCTGCTTTCCACCCTTCCCGGCCGACCCTTCACCTCATGGACTGACCCTCGATCACCCCCACAAATAGGAAAATTTGCCTATTTCCACTCCCCCATGCTATCCCCCCCATGCGCGCCAGCTCCTTCCCCACCCCCCATCCCTTTCACCCGATGACCGAGGCGGAATGGCGCGCCCTCGCCCCCTACCTCCCCACCAACCCTACCGGCACTGGCCGCCCCGCCGACCACCGCCACCGCCTCGACGCCATCTTCCACGTTGCCCTCACCCATTCCCCCTGGTCCGCCTTGCCGGAACGCTTCGGCAATCCCGGCACGGTCGCCCGCCATTTCCGCCGCCTCACCCATGCCGGGTTGTGGCAGCGCCTGCTCACCGCCCTCGCCACCACCCCGCCCGGCCACCCTCTCCACGCCCTGGCCCATCGCATCTGCCGCGCCGCCCGCCGCGCCCACCGCATCCTGGGCCTCGGCCTCATCCTGCTCGCCCGCCGCCTGGACCTGCGCGCGGCCCTGCCCGGCCCGCCCTGGCTGCTGCTCGATCCGGATTTGTCCCAAACCCTCGCTCGCGCGAAGCTTCCGCCGTTTACAGGCGCTTACGGCACCGTCACCCCGTATCGCCGCCTCGTGCGGGGCCTCGCCGCCCTGCACCGCGCCGCCGCCGGCCGCGCCCGCATCCCGCGCTCGCTGCGCCTGGGCTGGGCATGACCCCGCCATGCCCCACCGCCGAATCCACCCCTTATCTCCCCGGCCCCGGTCGCAGTTTCGGGCCACCGCGCCTACATTGTCCCCCGATACGCCAGCACGCCCTGCCCAGGACCGGGCCGGGCCCCGAACGAGTGGAAGACCGACCGAACCCATGAGCGATGCCGTGCGCCTGACGCGCCTCCCCAACGGCCTGACCGTCGTTTCCGACACCATGCCCCGCGTGGAGACCGCCTCGATCGGCGCCTATGTCCATGCCGGCACCCGGGACGAACGCGCCGAGGAGAACGGCGTCTCCCACTTCCTGGAGCACATGGCCTTCAAGGGCACCGAGAAGCGCGACGCCGCCGCCATCGCGCGGGAGATCGAGGATGTCGGCGGCCACCTCAACGCCTACACGGCGCGGGAGAACACCGCCTACTACGCCAAGGTGCTGAAGGACGACCTGCCGCTCGCCGCCGACATCCTGGGCGACATCCTCACCCATTCCTCCTTCGCGCCGGAGGAGGTGGAGCGCGAGCGCGGCGTGATCCTGCAGGAGATCGGGCAGGCCAACGACACGCCCGACGACATCGTCTTCGACCACTTCCAGGCCACCGCCTATGGCGATCAGGCCATGGGCCGCCCCACCCTGGGCCCGGCCGCCATCATCGAGAAGATGCCGCGCGACGCGCTGCGCAACTACATGCGCCGGCACTACGGCCCCTCCCGCATGGTGGTCGCCGCCGCCGGGGCGCTGGAGCACGAGGCGCTGGTGGAGATGGTCGGCCGCCACTTCGCCGACCTGCCGGTGGCCGAGACGCACGAGGCCGAGCCCGCCCGTTATACCGGCGGCGAGTTCCGCGAGGAGCGGGAGCTGGATCAGGTCCATGTCGTGCTGGGCTTCCCCGGCCCGGGCTATGGCGACCCGATGCACTACCCGACCATGCTGATGTCCGGCCTGCTGGGCGGCGGCATGTCCTCCCGCCTGTTCCAGGAGATCCGCGAGAAGCGCGGCCTCGTCTATTCCATCTACTCCTTCCACTCCCCCTTCCGGGACAGCGGCATGTTCGCGATCTATGCCGGCACGGGGGAGGACCAGGCCGCCGAGCTCGTCCCCGTGACGCTGGAGGAACTGCGCCGCGTCCAGCACGACGTGATCGAGGAGGAGCTGAACCGCGCCAAGGCCCAGCTCCGCGCCTCCCTGCTGATGTCCCTGGAATCCACCGGCAGCCGCTGCGAGCAGCTCGCCCGCCAGCTCCAGGTCCATGGCCGCATCATTCCGGTCGAGGAAACCAAGGCGAAGATCGCCGCCGTGACGGTGGAACAGGTCCAGGCGGCCGCCGCCCGCGCCTTCCGCGGCACCCCCACCCTCGCGGCCCTCGGCCCCATGGGCAAGGTGCCCTCGCTGGCCACCATCGCCGAGAAGCTGGCGGCGTGAGCGCCACCGGGATGGCGGGCCGGATGGAGGGCCACGCGGAACGCCACCTGGCGCGGCTGGGCGACCTCGTCGCCGCCGCCCGGGCGGCCGGGGCGGATTCGGCCGATGCGGTGCTGATCCGCGGCACCGCCCTCTCCGTCGCCCGCCGTCTCGGCAAGGTGGAGCGGATCGAGCGCGCCGAGGGCGTGGAGCTCGGCCTGCGGGTCTTCCTGCACAGCCGCTCCGGCCGGCGGCAGGCGATCGTCTCCACCACCGACACCGACCCCCTGTCCTTTCCGCCCCTGGCCGAACGCGCCGTGGCCATGGCCCGCGCCGTGCCGGAGGACGGCTTCGCCGGCCTGTCCGAACCGGCGAGGTTCGACCTGCCCGACCTCGACCTCACCAGCGGCGCCCGCCCGGATGTCGAGGAACTGGCCGCCCGCGCCGCCCAGGCCGAGGACGCCGCCCTGGCCATCCCAGGCATCACCAATTCCGAGGGCGCCGAGGCCGGCTGGTCGCACCGCGAATTCGCCCTGGTCACCTCCACCGGCTTTTCCGGCGCCTATGCCCGCTCCGGGCACCACCTCTCCGTCGCCGCCCTGGCGGGCAGCGGCACGGGGATGGAGCGGGACTACGACCATGTCTCCACGGTCCACCTCTCCGACCTCGACGACCCCGCCACGCTGGGCCGCCAGGTCGGCGAGCGCGCCGTCCGCCGCCTGAACCCCAGCCGCCCCGCCACGGCGCGCCACACGGTGGTCTACGACCCCCGCATCGCCGCCTCGCTGCTCGGCCACCTCGCCGGGGCGCTGAACGGCGCCGCCGTGGCGCGCGGCACCTCCTTCCTGCGCGGCAGCATGGGCCAGCCGGTCATGGCCCGCGGCCTGACCGTCCGCGACGACCCCACGAAGCCCCGCGCCCTGCGCTCCCGCCCCTTCGACGGCGAGGGCCAGCCGGGCGCCTCCCTCGCCCTGGTCGAGGACGGCACGCTGCGGAGCTGGGTCCTGGACGCCCGCTCCGCCCGCCAGCTTAACCTCTCCACCACAGGCCACGCCACGCGCGGTCCCTCCTCGCCTCCGGCTCCGGCCCCCAGCAACCTGTGGCTGGAACCCGGCACCCTCTCGCCCCAGGCGCTGATGGCCGATATCCGCGAGGGACTCTACGTCACCGAGCTGATCGGCCACGGCGTCAACACCCTGACCGGCGACTACAGCCGCGGCGCCGCCGGCTTCATGATCCGCGACGGCCAGCTCGCCGAGCCGGTCAGCGGCCTGACCATCGCCGGCAACCTGCGCGAGATGTTCCTCGCCATGACCCCGGCCGACGACCTGCGCTTCCGCCGGGGCACCGACAGTCCGACGGTGCGGGTCGAGGGGCTGACCGTGGCGGGGGGCTAGCGTTCCTTGCCGCCCCCGCCGCCGGGTCCATCGCGCCACCAGCCGGTGTGGGCGCCCGTCCACCCGCGACGGATGCAGGACGGCACTCCAAGACCCGCCGACAGGCGCATTGTTCGCAAGAAGGGCCGCTAGCGCGATGACCTCCCTATCCTGGGCACAGAATCAGGAAGATGTGATGCTGTGGCGGGCGCTGAAGCATGTCCCGGACGGCTTCTACATCGATGTCGGGGCCGCCGAGCCCGGCCACCTGTCCGTGACGCGCCTTTTCTACGAGAACGGCTGGAGCGGGATCAACATCGAGCCCAATCCCCAGCTCTTCCAGGAACTCCAGAAGGCAAGGACACGCGACGTCAACCTGATGGTCGGCGCCGCCGAAACGTCCGGGACGAAGACGTTCTACCGGATCGGCACGACAGGGCTCTCGACGCTGGACACCGCCGTCGCCGAGCATCACGCGGCCACCGGCTGGGAGGTCGAGCGCATCGACATCGCCTGCCGCACGCTGGCGGACATCTGCGCGGAACACCGTCCGGAAGGCCCGATCCACTTCCTGAAGATCGACGTGGAAGGCGGGGAGGGCGCGGTGCTGGCCGGCATGGACCTGCACCGCTTCCGCCCCTGGATCATCCTGCTGGAAGCCACGCGCCCCCTGTCGCAGGAGGAGGACTACGGCTGGGAACCGTCCCTCCTGGACCATGGCTATCGCTTCGTCTGGTTCGACGGCCTGAACCGCTTCTATCTGGCGGAAGAGCATTTCGACGAGCTCGGCAGGCACTTCCAGGTGCAGCCCAATGTCTTCGACGACGCCTTCCGTTCCGCCGGCCTGCCGGTCGAGCTGGAGGCCGCGCTGTCGCGCGCCACGAGCGCGGAGGCCCAGCGGGACGGACTGCTGGCCGAGCTGCAACAGGCCCGGGACACCGCGACCGCGGATGGACACCGGGCCGGGGAGAAGATCGCCTCCCTGGAAGCCGCCTTACGGGAAAGCCAGGACGGCGCTCTCGCCCGGCAGAGCGAGGCCGAGCGGAAGATCGCCTCCCTGGAAGCCGCCCTGCAGGAGAACCGGGATGCCGCCCTGGCCCGGCAGGACGAGGCCGAGCGGAAGATCGCGGCCCTGGAGGCCGCGTTGCAGGAGGCCCAGGATGCGGCCCTGGCCCGCCAGCACCGGTCGGAAGTCGAAATCCGCTCCCTGAAGGCAAGGCTGGTCGAACTCCGTGTCACCTATGGGACGAGCCTCCGGGACGCGCTTTCCGACGCCGCGGAAGCGGATCGGCAGAAACGCGGCCTGGCGGAGCAGCAGGTCGCGGAGGCCATGCAGCAGGCCGCCGAGGCGATGCGGCAGAACCGCCGGGCCGCGGAAGAGACCGCGCAGCGCGAAAGCGTGGCCCATGCCCTGCGCCTCCGCGCGGAGCAGGCCGAAGCCCGGTTCCATGCGCTGCAAAGCAGTACCTCATGGCGCGTGACCGCGCCGCTGCGCGCGCCCGTTCACCTGATGCGGGGCGACCTGACCCCGAAGGACGTGGCCCGCCGGATCTTCCACAAGACACTGCGCTATGTCCGCCGCGTGCCGGGCGGGCGGCCGGCCGCGAAGCTGTTCGGCCGCGTCATGCCCCGGGCGTCCGGCTGGCTGGAAATGCGCTACCGCTACTACGACCAGGCGGCGGCCCAGCGCCTGACCTGGCCCATGGCGCAGCCCGAGGCGATCTGGCCCCAACCCATGGCCCTGGAGCAGCCCAGCCATTCCGTGACGGCCCTGCCTGCCGCGCCGGACAGCGTGTCGGGGCTGGGTGGTCGTGAGGGCAGTATGTATCGATACCTTGCGAAATTGTTCAGAAAGGCCTGAATGGTCACGCAACCCATGTTCGTGACAGCAAGGCGGGAACGGTACTGATATGCGGCTTGTCATCGACCTGCAGGGCGCGCAGGGAAGCAGCCACGAGCGCGGTATCGGCCGTTATTCCCGGGAGCTTGCCGCCGCGATGGCGCGCGCCCCGCGCGGCCACGAGGTCGTCGTCGCGCTGAGCGGTGCTTTCCCGGATGTCGCCGGCAAGCTGACCGAGAGCTTCTCGGCCATCCTGCCCCGGGATCAGATCAGGTCCTGGCACCCGCCGCCGGGAACCTCCTTCTTCGCGCATTCGCCGAACCGCGGCGTCGCCGAGCATCTGCGGGCGCAGTTCCTGGCCTCCCTGCGCCCCGACCTGATCCATGTCTCCAGTATCTTCGAAGGGCTCGGCGACGATGTGGTGACCCGCTGGCCCGGGCCGCTGCAACGCCTGCCGGTCGTCGGGACCTGCTACGACCTGATCCCGCTGATCCTGCGCGAGACCTATTTCGGCCCCAGGGGCATCATCTCCAGCGGCCAGAACTGGTACTATGGCTGCCTGCAGGAGATGTCGCTCTCCACCGGCCTCCTGGCCATCTCCGAATCCAGCCGCCAGGAAGCCATCCGGTATCTCGGCTATCCGCCCGGGCGTGTCTTCAACATCCGGGCCGGCATCCACGGCGACTTCCGCCCCGCCTCCCTGGACGAGAAAGGACGCGCGGCGCTGCTGCAACGCTACGGGCTGAAAGGGGAGTTCATCCTCTTCCTCGGCGCCGGCGACATCCGCAAGAACGAGGCCGGGCTCATCGGCGCCTATGCCCTGCTGCCGCCGGACCTGCAGGCACGCTACCAGCTCCTCATCGTCGGCAAGATGGACCCCGGAACGCTGCACAGGGTTGCAGCGGAGCACGGCATCCCGGAAGAACGGTTCGTCATCGCCCGCTTCGTCGAGGAGGGCGACCTTTCCGCGCTCTATACGGCCTGCTCGCTCTTCGTGTTCCCGTCGCTGCATGAAGGCTTCGGCCTTCCGGCCGCGGAAGCCATGGCATGTGGCGCGCCGGTCATCGCCAGCAATACGACGAGCCTGCCGGAGGTCGTGGGAAGGGCCGATGCGCTCTTCGATCCCACGCGGCCCGAAGAGATCGCGGCCCGCATGAGGGAGGTCCTGGACAACCCTTCGCTGCGCGATTCCCTTGTGGCCCATGGGCGGGAGCAGGCGAGGAAGTTCACCTGGCAGGCCAGTGCCGAGCTGGCCTGGGACGCGCTGGAGCAGATCGCCCTCCTGCGCCGCGACGAGGAACTGGGGGCCACGCGCCACGCGGTGCTGCGCCCGAGGCCCAGTCTCGCCTTCGTATCGCCCCTGCCGCCGCAGGCGACCGGCATCGCGGACTACAGCCGGGATCTCATCCCGAGCCTGGCGAGGCACTACGACATCACGCTCGTCACGGAAGCCTCGCCCGTTGACGATCCCAGGCTGACCGGCGGCTTCCCGGTCATCGATCCGGAAACCTTCGCCGCGAAGGCCGACCGTTTCGACCGTGTCCTCTACCAGATCGGCAATTCCGAGTTTCACCGCTTCCAGCTGCAGGACCTGCTCCCGGCTATCCCGGGGGTGGTCACCCTGCACGACGCCTTTCTCTCGAACGCCCTGCATGCCTTCGCGCACCGCAGGGGAAAGCCCGAGGGCTTCCGGGAGGATCTCTATGCCTCCCACGGATACCGCGCCGTCGAGGCCTACGAAGCGGAAGGCGATCTGGCGGCACTCGGCTCCTTCCCATGTTCGCTGCCGGTCCTGGAAAGCGCCATCTGGCTCATCCAGCATTCCAGGCACGCGCAGGAGGTGCTGTCCCACCATTTCGGCGAAACGGTCACCCGCAAGACCAGCGTCATCCCTCACCTCCGTGCCTTCCGCCCGCGCCCCGGCCGCGCCGAGGCCCGGCGGAAGCTCGGCCTGGCGGAAGACGCGTTCGTCATCTGCAGCTTCGGGATCGTGGCGGCGACCAAGCTGCCGGAACGCCTGATCGGCGCGTGGCAGCGTATGGACGGCGATCCGGGCCTGCTGGTCTTCGCGGGCCTGCTGGCGGACGACGCCGCCCATCTGGCCGAGGGCACGGCTCCGGAGCAGGATGCGGACCAGCCGCGCTTCCTGGGCCGCATCGACGCGGACACCTACGACCTGTGGCTCGCCGCATCCGATATCGCCGTGCAACTCCGCAGCAAGTCACGCGGCGAGAGTTCCGGCGCCATCGCCGACTGCCTTGCCGCGGGCCTGCCGCTGATCGTCAACGCGCATGGCTCCTCGGCCGAACTGCCCGATGAATGCGTGATCAAGCTGCCGGACACGTTCAGCGACGAGGAACTGAGCGCGGCGCTGACGTCGCTGCGCGACGATGCCGGGCGCCGCGAGGCACTGGGACGTGCCGGCAGCGCCTATGCGGCCGAGGTTCTCGGGGCCGATGCCGTCGCGGCCCAGTACCACGCGGCGATCGAGAGTGCCTATGCCGCGTCTCCAGCCCCGGCCATCGCGCAGATGGGCCGCAGCCTGGCGGATCAGCCCAGCCTGTCGCAGGAGATTCTGGCGGACATGGCCCGCGCCACGGCGCGAACCCTGACGAGGCCGCTCGTCAGGCGTGTCTTCCTCGAGCTCTCCGGCTGGAGTCCGGAGAAACCCGGCCATGGCTCCGGCAGGGCGGTCGAGGAGACCTGCCGCCGCCTGCTCCGGCATGACGTGTCCGAGGCCCGGGGAGAAGCCGTCCGCTTCCTGGATGGGCGGCTGCACTATGCCCCGGACATCGCCTCGGCCCTGCTCGGCACGACGCTCCTGCCGGGCTGGCAGCGGCCGCTCGATGCCGGCGAGGGCGATATCCTGTTCTGCGCGGTCCCACATGCCGGAATGACGCATGCGGAACTCCGGGAAATCCAGCGCCTGCGCCTTTCGGGGGTGCAGGTGGTCGTGCTGCTGCATGATTCGCTGCCGCTGCTGCAGCCCGAACGCCTGGGAAGCGATGCGCTTCCCCTGGCGGACTGGCACGCCCGGCTGCTGGCCATCGCGGATGGCGCCGTCTGCTGGTCGCCCGCCACGGCCCAGGGGCTCAGGTCCTGGCTCGACGATGGCCAGATCACGCGGAACTGCCCTCTTCCGATAGCCAGCCTGCGGGCCGGCGCCGATTATGTCGGCCCCCTGCCGGCGAAACTCGGCGACACGGAGGAAGGAGCCTATCTCGCGGCCATCAGATCCGCGGCCCGGCGCCCCACCCTTCTCATGAACGGTCCCTTCGCGATCTGGGATGGACTCGATCAGGCGCTCGAAGCTGTCGAGACGCTATGGTCCGAGGGATATGATGTCGCGCTGACCCTGGTCGGCCCCATGGGAAAAGGGATGGGACGTTTCGCGGCGGCCTTGCGCCAGCACCGCGAATCCGGATACCGGCTGCACTGGATCCTCCAGCCCGAGGAGACGAAGCAGCGCCAGCTCCGGACGGTCTGCTCGGCCCTTTTGGTCACGTCCGAGAGCGAGAGCAGCGTCCCCTTCGTCGATGAGGCCGTGCAGGTCGGGCTTCCGGTCATCGCCCGGCGGCTGCCGGGCCACGACGGGGTATGGCGGACAGACGTCACCCTCTACGAAGGGGCCATCTCCACCGCTCTTCCGGACGCCATACGGCGCACGCTCGGGCAGGCCGCGGCAAGCGCCTCGCGCCCGGCCGGGCGCGGCCCGTCCTGGAGCTGGGACAGCGCCATCGCGCGGTTCCTGGATGCAGTGCTGCGGGGACAGTGGCCCGACGGCTGGCACCCCCCCGCTGCCTTCCCGCCGCAGCGGGTGGACGACGACGCCGTGCTCACGGAGGGATAGGCAGGCTCCGCCCGGATACCATCGCCGGACCGGGCTGGATCACCGCCGGGAAGAAACGGGGGCATGAGGCTGCGGCTATCCTCCATACACCTCCCGGTACAGCCCGATGATCTCCTCCTTCCCCGGCACGCGCGGGTTGTTGCCGGGGCTGCCGGAGGCCAGGGCCTGTTCCGCCATCAGGGGCAGGAGCGTGTTCCAGCGCCGCTCCTCGATCCCCCAGGCGGCGGGGGACGGCACCGCGAGGTCACGGTTCAGCGCGCGCAGGGCCTCGACCAGCCGGGCCGCGGCGGCCTGGTCCCCCTCCTCCGGCCCCGCCACGCCCATGATCCGCGCCGCCTCGGCATAGCGCGGCAGGGCACCCGGTAGGCTGTAGGCGGTCACGGCGGGCAGCAGCATGGCGTTGGACAACCCGTGCGGCACATGGAAATGCGCGCCCAGCGGGCGGGACATGCCATGCACCAACGCGACCGAGGCGTTGGAAAAGGCGAGCCCCGCCAGCAGGGCACCGCGCATCATGGCCTCCCGCGCCGCAACATCGTCCGGCCGGGCATAGGCGGCTCGCAGGTTGGGCACGATGAGGCGCATGGCCTGGCGGGCATAGTCGTCGGAGAAGGGGTTCGCCCGGCGGGACACGAAAGCTTCCAGTGCATGGGTCAGGCTGTCCACGCCGGTATCGGCGGTGATCCGGGGCGGGACGGTCCAGCTCAGCTCGTGGTCCACGATGGCGGCCAGGGGCAGGGCGCCCAGGCCGGCGATCAGCATCTTCTCGTCGCGTTCCGTGTCGGTGACGATGGTGAAGCGGGTGGCCTCGCTGCCGGTGCCGGCCGTGGTGGGGATGCAGATCACCGGCAGGGCACCGCGATCCGCCCGGGCGGGGAACTTCACGCTGCGGATATGGGTGCCGGGTTCCAGCGCGGCCTGGATGGCCATGGCCTTGGCGGTGTCCATCGGGCTGCCGCCGCCGAAGCCGATCAGGCAATCATGCCGGGCACCGCGCAGGCGCTCCACGCCCGCCGCCACCACCGTGTCGGTGGGATCGGGCACGGTGTCGGAGAAGACGGCCGGTTCGAGCCCGGCCTGCCGCAGCGGCTCCAGGCAACGTTCCACCATGCCGGAGGAGACCATCCAGGGATCGGTCACCACCAGGGGTCGGGACAGCCCGAACTGCGCCAGCACCTCGGCGACCTGCGCCACCGCGCCGCCGCCCAGGAGGATCAGCCGGGGCGTGACCAGGGAAACCAGCATTCTTCTTCCTCCCTTTTCGAGGAGGGAAGCATCGCGGATATCCCGGGATGCGTGAAGAGCAGCCGGGCAGTGGGGAAGTACCCTCCGCCACCCGGAAGCGGGCAAGAAAAAACCGGAGCCCGCTATGCCGGCTCCGGTTCCTTCATGACGCGCAGGTGCTCCGCCTGGAGGCTCTTTCCTCAGACGGAGTTCGAGCGTCGGGCCACCATGCGGTAGATGAAGAGGACGATAACCGCGCCGACAATGGAGGCGATGAACCCGGCTCCCTGTCCTGGTCCGTACCAGCCGACGGCCTGGCCGAGATAGGTGGCCACCACGGCGCCGATGATGCCCAGGATCGTGGTGATGATGAAGCCGCCAGGGTCACGCCCAGGCATCAGGAACTTGGCGACCAGGCCCACGATGAAGCCGATGATGATGGTCCAGATGATGCCCACTTCGGTGTCTCCGGAAACGTTGTGAAACCTTGAGCGCCGGCATGGCGGATGGGTTTCCTGCGGGACTGCGGGAATCGTCGCGGAGCAGGCGGGGGAATAGCCGGTGGACGAGAAGAGACGAGCGCGAGCCTTCCCTTGCCCCCTACGGCACCGGCGGAACCGTTTCCGGCAGACGCAGCCAGTGCTGCATTCCTTCCGCCGCCGCGCGGCCGGTGCTGAAACAGGCCTGGAGCAGGTAGCCCCCGGTCGGCGCCTCCCAGTCCAGCATCTCCCCCGCGGCGAAGATGCCGGGACGGCGGCGGAGCATGAAGTTCGCGTCCAATGCCTCTCTGCCAATGCCGCCCGCCGAGGAAATGGCGCGCTCGATCGGCCTGATCCCTGTCAGGCGCAGCGGGAGCGCCTTGACCAGCCCTGCCAGCCGCGCCGGTTCCGACAGGCTGTCCGGTGCCTCCCGCGCCGCCTCCCGCAGCAGGCCGATGGCCACGGGCGGCAGGGCCAGGGTCTTGCGCAGGAAGTTGGAAAGGGATTGCCCGCGACGGGGCGCGGAAAGGCGCCGCAGCACGTCCTCGGCTGGAAGGTCGGGCCGGAGATCGAGTTGCGGCACCGCTTCTCCCCGGAGGGCGATGGCTTCGCGCAAGGGGGCGGAAAGGGCGTAGAACACCCCGCCTTCCAGCCCCTCGGCCGTCACGACGGCCTCGCCCCGGACCGTGTGGCCCTCGAAATGCAGGGCGATGCGCTTCAGCGGCTCGCCGGCGGCACGTTCGCGGAACAGGGGCGACCAGTCGAGGGTGAAGCCGGCATTGGCAGGGCGGAGCGGCGAGATGGCGATCCCGGCATCGCGCAGGACCGGCACCCAGGCGGCGTCCGAGCCCAGGCGCGGCCAGGAGGCGCCGCCCAGGGCGAGGAGCGTGGCATCGGCCCGCCATGCGAAGGCTTCAGCCCCCTCGGGCTCGAAGAGCAGCCTTCCCTGCCTGTCCCAGCCGGTCCAGCGGTGCCGTGGGCGCAGGCGGACGCCCAGCGCATCCAGCCGGCGCAGCCAGGCGCGCAATAGGGGCGCCGCCTTGAAGGCGGTGGGAAAGACGCGGCCGCTGCTGCCGGTGAAGGTCGGCTGGCCGAGATCCTCGCACCAGCGGCGCAGCGCTTCGGGCGGGAAGGCGCGGATGGCGGCCTCCAGCCAGTCGTGGGCCGCGCCATAGCGGGGGAGGAAGGCGTCCAGCGGCTCGCTGTGGGTCAGGTTCAGGCCGCCGCGCCCGGCGATCAGCAGCTTGCGGGCCGGGGAAGGCATACGGTCGAAGACGGTGACGGCGCAGCCCGCCCCGGCCAGGCATTCCGCGGCGAAGAGCCCGGCGGGGCCGGCGCCGATCACCGCGACCGCCGCCGCGCCTCCGGGCCGCCCTTTCTCCGGGGAGGCCGCCGTCACGCCCCGAGCACGGCCTCGGCCTCGCGCACCACCTCGGCCAGGGCGCCCGGCTCGAAGGGGGAGACGAGGCCGGCGGAGCGGACGAGTTCGCCGAAGGGGGCGGAGCCGCCCTGGCCGCAAAGGGCGACATAGGCCTCCAGCGTGCCCGCGTAGTCGCGGCGGGACTTCACCCAGAGCTGCATCGCGCAGCAGAGCGCCAGGGTGTAGTCGATGTAGTAGAAGGGCGAACGGTAGATGTGGTGCTTGGCCTGCCAGCGCCCGCCCCGCGCCGGATGGGCGAGGTCGCCGTAATCCGTCCAGGGCATGTAGAGCTTCTCCAGCCGCTGCCAGGTCGCGTGGCGCTCGGCCGGGGTGGCCCCGGGGTTGGCATAAACCTCGTGCTGGAAGTGATCGACGCAGACGCCATAGGGCAGGAAGGCGAGCGAGGTGATCAGGTGCAGGCGGCGGAAGCGGTCGGCGGCGCCGGGTTCCACCATCTTCTCCATCTGTGGCCAGGTAAGGAATTCGAGGCCCATGGAATGGATCTCCGCCGCCTCCATGGTCGGCCAGAGATAGTCGATGCCCGGCTGCTCGCGGCTTTCCCAGTTCTGGAAGGCGTGCCCCATCTCGTGCGTGAAGACGCCGATATCGTGGTTGGTGCCGTTGAAGTTGGCGAAGATGAAGGGCACCCCATAGCTGGGGAAGGAGGTGCAGAAGCCGCCGCCCGCCTTGCCCGGACGGTTCTTCAGGTCGAGGAAGCCGCCCTCGTGCATCAGGCGGTAGAAATCGCCCAGGCGCGGGTCCATCGCGTCGAACATTGCCTGGGCGCGGGTCACGAGCAGGTCGTGGCAGCCCGCGGGCTTCGGGTTGCCCTGGGGATCGACCAGCGCCTCATCCCAGAAATACAGCTTCTCCCAGCCATTCTCGCGGCGCTGCCGCTCCATCAGGCGGGAGACCAGGGGCACGACATGCTCCGCCACCTGCTCGCGGTAGCGGGCCACGTCCTCCGGCCCGTAATCCACCCGGCGCATGTTGCGGTAGGCGAGCGGGGTGTAGCTGTCATAGCCCAGCTTGCGCGCCATGCCGTCGCGCAGCTTCACCAGCCCGTCGTAGATCGCGTCCAGCTCCTTCGCGTTCGCCTCGAAGAAGCTCCAGCGCAGGCGTTCGGCGCGGTGGCGGGTGTCGCGGTCCAGGTCCTCGGCATAGGGGGCGAGGCCGGCGAGGTTCACCGACTTGCCGCCGATCTCGAAGCGGGCGGAGGCGAGCAGCGCGGTGTAGCGGGCGCCGAGCTTCGCCTCCTCCTCCAGGTCCTTCGCGATCGCCGGCTCGAAGGTGGTGATGTCTGTTTCCCAGAGGCGCAGCGCATGGGCGCCGGCGAGGCGCTCCAGCGCCCGGCGATCCGGCTCGGCCAGGAGGCGGCGCTTGACGGCGACCTCGTGCTCCGTCGCGACCGGGGCCAGGGCATCGGCGTATTCGCGCGCCGCCCTGACCTCCTCGTCGGTGGTATCCTGCGAGAAGCGCAGGTGCACCAGGGAGCTCCAGGTCTCGTATTCGCGCCGCAGCCGGTCCCATTCCTCCAGCGCCTCGGCATGGCCGGAGGTGCCGGGGCGGCCCAGCAGCGCCTCGATGACGGCGTATCGCGCGGAGAGGCTTTCCCGGCTCGGCGTCGCGGCGTCGATGTCCTCGAAGCGGATCTGGCTCATGGCGGTTCTTCCCGTTCGGGCTGTTCTTTCGGGGGGCGGTGCCCTCCGGCGCTACCTATCCTGCGCCTCGGCGCCGATCAGCGCGAGGCCCTCCGCCACCGAGACAAACTCGCTGCCGCCCGCCACCCGCTCCGGGCCAAAGCGGCGCTCGAAGAGGTGCCGTACCGCCGGGACCAGGGAGGTGCCGCCAGTGAGGAAGACGCGGTCCACCTCTCCTTCCCGCAGGCCCGCATCGGCCAGGGCGCGGTCCACCGCTGCCTCGAACTGGGCCAGCTCCGGGGCGATCCAGCGCTCGAAATCGGCGCGGGCCACCTCCTCCTCCAGCCGGAAGCCCTCATGCTCGAAGCGCAGCGTGGTGGAGGGCGCGCGGGAGAGCGCGGCCTTGGCGCCGGAGACGGCCTGGTAGAGCGCGTAGCCCGCCTCCTCCTCGATGAAGCGGATCAGGTGGTGCAGGCGCTCGGGGTGGTCGGCGGTGCGGGCGACCTCCTCGATCTCGCGCAGGGTGCGCGGGGCGCGCATGAGGGAGAGCCGGTGCCAGCGGGCGAAGTTGGCGTACCATCCGGGCGGCACGGGCAGGTCCTTGCCCATGATCTGGTAGCTGGTGCCCTTGCCGAAGCGCGGCGAGACCACATGATCGATGATGCGGTAGTCCAGCGCATCGCCGGCGATGCCGACGCCGGCATGGCCGAGCGGCGCGACGCGGCGCGGCGGGCCGGGCTCGAAGCGCAGGATCGAGAAGTCGCTGGTGCCGCCGCCGAAATCCCCGACCAGCACGGTGGCCGCGCCGTCGAGGGTGCTGGCGAAGCGGTGCCCGGCGGCCTCGGGTTCCAGCGCCACCTGGATCCGCCCCTGGCCGGCGGCGCGGAAGCCATCGCGCAGCCGGGCCTCGCCCAGCGCGTCGTCCGCCGTTTCCCCCACGAAGCGCACCGGCCGGCCGGCCACGATATGCGCGCCCTGCGGCAGGCCGCCCGCCGAGTCGAAGAGGCCGTTGAGCAGCAGGCCGACGAGTTGGTCGAGGGCGTAGGAGCGGCCGAAGACGCGGGTCTCCATCAGGCTCCGCTGCGCCAGGTAGCTCTTGATCGACATGATCAGGCGGCTGGCGAGCGGGTCCTCCAGATAGGCCTCGATGGCGCGGGGGCCGGCGGCGTGGCGGGTGGCGGCGCGGCCCGCGGCCCCGTGCTCCGTCCAGAAGCAGAGCACGGAGCGGAAGGTGTCCAGCACCTCCCGCCCCACGGCGTAGCGGGCGGTGGTGACGGAGCCGTCCGGCTGCAGCGTGGCGATGACGCTGTTGGTGGTGCCGAAGTCGATGCCCAGGACAGGCCCCACCGAGGCACCCATGGCGGAACGGCCCATGGCAGCATGGGGAGAGGACATGGAGCGGCTCCGCTGGGTCGAGGGGGGCGCGTCTTAGAGCCAAAAGCGACGGGCGGGGCAAGGGGTGGGGCGGCGTTTTCCGCGTAACGGGCCGCACGGGCGACGCTTCAGCGCGTTAACCTTTCCCGCGCCGCTCCCGCGCCGCGCAACAGGGAGGCCACGATGCTGACTGTCCACCACCTGAACAATTCCCGCTCCCAGCGGGTGCTCTGGCTGCTGGAGGAGCTGGGGGTGCCTTACGAGGTGAAGCGCTACGAACGCGACCCGCAGACCATGCAGGCGCCGCCGGAGTTGCGGGCGGTGCATCCGCTGGGGAAGTCCCCGGTCGTCACCGACGAGGGGATGGTCCTGGCCGAGACCGGTGCGATCGTGGAATACATCCTGGACCGGCACGGCCAGGGGCGGCTCCAGCCGGCCAAGGACGGGCCGCACTGGTGGCCCTACCGGTACTGGATGCATCACGCCGAGGGGTCGGCCATGCCGCCGCTGGTGATGACGCTGCTGCTCAACCGCGCCGCGGAGAAGGTTCCGCCGGAGGCCCGCGATGCCATGCTGAAAATCCGCGACGGCTTCGTGGCGCCCGGCCTGGAGCGGATGAAGCAGTATTGGAACGACGCCCTTTCGGGGACGGGCTGGTTCGCCGGGCCGGAAATGACGGCGGCGGACATCATGATGAGCTTCCCGCTCGAAGCCGCGGCGCAGCGCGCGCCCTTCGGCGAGGCGCGGCCGAACCCGGCGCGCTTCCTGGCGCGCATCCATGACCTGCCGGCCTACCGGCGGGCGCTGGAACGGGGCGGGCCCTATGCCTATGCGTGACGGAAGCCGGTGTTCCGCCGCGGACAGCCGTCGCATGAGCTGGCGGCCGAGGGCGGGCCCGCCGGTTCTCGCCGCCTTCACGCCCCTGCGGCGCAAGGGCACGCAACCCACCGGCTGCGGAAAGGGTTAGCAGCGAGACTTGCCCCGGGAACTCCTGGAGGCATGACGTCGTGGGGCCGCCATGCCACTGCGCCTGATTGCGCTGATGCTCCTCTACCTGCTCTTCGCCGGGCAGGTGGATGGTGAGGAAGTCCTGGCCGCGCTGCTCTGTGGCGGCCTGGCGGCGGCCCTGTCGCTGGCGCTGCGCCGCATCGCGCCCCATCGCCTCGGCTGGCCCAGGCCACCGGCCCGGCTCCTCCTGGCGCTGCCACTCACGCTGTTGCGGGAAACGGCGCTGACGGCCGCCGCGCTGTGCCGCGCCGCAAGCGGCAGGGAGATGCGGCCAGGGAAGATACGGGAGATCCCCGTTGCCCAGGGGAATGACCCAGGCAGCCTGACGCGGCGCGGCCTGTCGATCCTACGGCTGTCCCTGGCGCCGAACGGCTATGTCACGGACGACTCGGCGCAGCCGGGGCTTTGGCCGCTGCACCAGCTGGTGCCTCGTCCGGTTGACGGCGACGAGACATGGCCAGGATGACGGGCCCGCTCGCAAGTCCCGCCGGCCTCTGGCTTCTTGCCCTGGGGGCGCTGGTGCCAGCCTTCGCGGTCCCGGCCGCCATGGCGATACGCGGGCGGGTCGGCAGCCGGCTGGTGGCCGCGCAACTCGCCCTTTCCGTCGCAACGCTCATCCTCGTGGCGATGAGCTTCGCGTTCGATCTGCCATCGATCATCGACCTGCCCTTTGCCCTGGTGCTGCTGTCGCTGCCGGGAACGCTGGTGATGACGATCTTCCTGGAACGCTGGCTGTGAGCACGCTGCTGGCGGCCTGCCTTCTCCTGACCGTGGCGGCGGTCTGGCTCGGCGTCCTCGGCGCCGCGCGGTTGCGCGATCCGCTGGACCGCCTGCACGCGGTGACCTTCGTGAACATCGCAGGCGGCGCGGCGGTGACGGCGGCGGCCTTCGTGACGGACGGGGTCAGCGGACGCTCCCTCAAGATCACCCTGATGGTGCTGCTCTCCTGGGCCATCGGCGCGGCGCTGGCGCATGCCACCGGCCGGGCCCTGCTCCGGCGGGACCACAAGGGGGCGGAAACGGGATGAGCCTTCTGCTGGCCATGCTGTTCCTGCTTGTCGCGGCGACGGGCACCGGGGTGGCGCTGTCGCGCCAACCGCACCGGCAGGTGATGGCCATGGCCGCCCATGGCCTGGCCCTGACCATGCTTTTCACGGCCCTGCAGGCGCCCGATGTCGCCTTCTCCCAGCTCGTGGTGGGCACGGCGGCGCTGCCGCTGCTGTTCCTGGTGGTCCTGGCGAACCTGCGGCTCCGGCAGCGGCGCCCGAACGGGGACGGATCGTGACGCCACGCCTGCGCTGCCTCCTGGCCTGGGTGTCGGCCCTTTGCCTGCTGCCCTGGGCGGCTGCGGTGATCCACGCCATGCCGGAGTTCGGGAACCACCCCCTGCCCTATGGCGATGCCGTCAACCGGCTCGGCCCGGCGGAGCGGCAGGTCACCAACATGGTGACGGCGGTGAATTTCGACCTGCGCGGCTTCGACACGCTGGGCGAGGAGGTCATGCTGCTCGCCGCCGTGGTGGGCACCACGGTCATCCTGCGCGGTGCGCGTGGCGAGAAGACGATGGACCGCGCGGCCACCTGTCAGGGCCGCCCCATCGCACCGCGCAGCCCGGGCGTGATCCTGCTCTGCCGCGTGCTGGCGCCGATGACGCTGCTCTATGGCCTGTATGTCGTGCTGCACGCCGCGCTGACGCCCGGCGGCGGCTTCCAGGGTGGCATGATCATCGGCTCCGGCCTGTTGCTCGTGTGGCTGGGGGAGCGGTACGGAACATGGAGGCGCGTGGTGCGGGGCCATGCGCTCCATGCGGCCGAGGCTGGCGGCGCGGCGCTCTACGCGCTGGTGGGGATGGGGGCACTGCTCAGTGGCGGCGCCTTTCTCGCCAATCTGCTGCCGCTCGGCGAGATGGGAAGCCTCCTGTCCGGCGGGATCATCCCTGTTGTCAACCTGGGCGTCGGGCTGGCTGTGGCCGGCGGCTTCGGGATGCTCTTCCTGGAGTTCCTGGAGGAGACCCGCGTGGCGGGAGAGGACGGGCCATGACGCTGCTGCCGTGGCTGGTCAGCGTCTGGCTCTTCGCCATCGGCCTCTACGGCATTCTCACCAGCCGGCATTATGTCCACCTGATCGCCTGCCTCTCGGTCACGCAGTCGGGCACCTACGTCCTGCTGCTGGCCGCGGGCTTCCGGTGGCAAGCCGGTCCGCCGGTCTTCCACGACCACCCGCCCGGCACACCCGCAGTGGATCCGGTGGTACAGGCGCTGGTGCTCACCGACATCGTCGTGGGTGCGGCGGTGACAGCGCTTCTGCTGGCGCTGGCGCTGCAACTGCACAAGCGGAGGGGCACGCTCGATCCCCGGCGCCTGCAGACGCTGCGGAAGTGACCTCCCCGCTCCCTCCCCTGGTCGTGGCGGTGCCGATCCTGATGGCGGCCCTGCTTCTCGCCGCCGGCCGCGTGCTGCCGCGGCGCGCCCCCGACATCCTGGCCATCCTGACCGCGTTGGGCGTGGCGGCGCTGGGGGCCTGGATGGCGCGCCTGTCGATGGCGGGCCCCCTGCTGCACTGGTTCGGCGGCTGGGCGATGCATGGGGATATCCCGATCGGCATCGCCTTCTCGGCCGATCCGGCCGGGGCGGCGATGGTCGGCTTGGTCGGCCTGATCGTGGCCTCGGCCTGCCTCTTCGCCTGGGGGTTCTTCGAGGAGGTGGGCGCGCAGTTCCATGTGCTGATGCTGCTCTTCCTGGCGGCGATGGCGGGGTTCTGCCTGACGCGCGACCTGTTCAACCTCTTCGTCTGGTTCGAGGTGATGAGCGTGGCGGCCTTCGCCCTCACCGCCTACCGGCTGGAGGAATCCGCCCTGACCGGGGCGCTGAACTTCACGGTCACCAACAGCCTGGGCGCGATCATGATGCTGGCCGGGATCGGCCTGCTCTATGCCCGGCTCGGGCGGCTAGACATGGTGGCGCTCGGCGAACGCGCGGGCGCGGTGACCGCCGCCACCGGCCATGACCCGGTGCTGCTGGGTGCCTTCTGCCTGCTGGTGGCGGCGCTGCTGATCAAGGCGGCGACGGTGCCCTTCCATCTCTGGCTGTCGGACGCGCATGCGGTGGCACCGAGCCCGGTCTCCATGGTCTTCTCCGGCGTCATGGTCTCGATGGGCCTGTTCGGCCTGGCCCGGCTCACCGGCACGGTCTTCGCGCATGTTCCCGCCGTGACGGAGAATGCCCATGCGCTGCTGCTCTGGCTGGGCGCGGCCAGCGCGCTGATCGGCGGCGCGGCCTGCCTGTCGCAGCGTCACGTGAAGCGCATGCTGGCTTTCTCCACCATCTCCCATACAGGGATCATGCTGATGGGCCTGGCCATGCTGCGGGAGGACGGAACGGCCGGCATGCTGGCCTATATGGCCGGGCATGGGATGGTGAAGGCGTCGCTCTTCGCCCTGGCCGGCGTGCTGCTGGCGACACTGGGCGGGATCGACGAGATCGGCCTGCGCGGCCGTGGCCGCCCGATCTGGCCGGCCGGGATCGCCTTCCTGCTGGCCGGGCTGCTGCTGGCAGGCCTGCCGGCCGGGCTGATGGATACGGGCATGGTGCTGCTGGAAAATGCCGCGAAGCAGGAGCCGCATCCCTGGCTGGTACTGGCGGTGCCGCTTGGAGCGGGGCTGACGGGCGGCGCCGTGCTCCGGGTCACCGGCCGGATCTTCCTGGGCTGGGGCGGGATGCCGGGTGAGGAGGAACATGTGCCCGGCGAGGAGGCGGAGAAGGCGAACCGGCCGCTCTGGCTGATGCTGCTGCCGGTCGGGGTCCTGCTGTTCCTGGTCCTGGCGGCGGGCCCCTTTGCCGAGGAGTTCGCACGGCAGGCGACCCGGCAGCTCTGGGCCGCCCCGCCATCGCCCACGCCCACGGGACATTCCTTCCTTTCCTGGATGGGGCTGGTCCTTGCCCTGGCGATCGCCGGCTGGGATCTCGGACGGCGCCACCTGCCCCGCCCTGTCAGGAATGGGGTGGGTCTGGTGATACGCCCGTTGCTGACCGGATTGCAGGGGCTGCACAGCGGATTGATCAGCGACGAGGTGACCTGGATCCTGGCGGGGCTCGCCCTTCTGTCCCTGGCCTTCGCACTGGGCTGATACCGGCCTGCGGCGGAAGGTCATTCCCCCCGTCGGGCGGTTGGACAGGGCCGGGGTGGGTGCGCCGAAATGCCCAGGCTCCACGATCCGCCGCCCGGCACCGTCCCGGGCGCAGCCGGCCGGGGCGTGTTCTTCCTGTCCGGAAGCGTTCAGAGCAGGACGAGATCGTCCCTGTGGATGATCTCGTCACGGCCGCGCAGGCCGAGGATGGCCTCGATCTCGTCGGTATGGCGGCCGGCGATGCGCTGGGCGGCGTCGGCGTCATAGGCGGAAAGGCCGCGGGCGATCTCGCGGCCGGCCTCGTCGCGGATGGAGATGGGGTCGCCGCGCGTGAAGCTGCCCGAGACCTCCCGCACCCCGGCGGGGAGGAGCGAGGAGCCGTTGCGGAGCGCGCGGACAGCGCCGGCATCCACCGTGACGGCGCCATGGGGGGCGAGGCTGCCGGCGATCCAGGCCTTGCGGGCGCTGCGGCCCTCGGGCGCCGGAAGGAACCAGGTGCAACGGCCGCCTTCGAGCAGGTGCCGCAGCGGGTTCAGGCGGGTGCCCAGGGCAATGGCCATGGCGCAGCCGGCGCCGGTGGCGATCTTCGCGGCCAGGAGCTTGGTGCGCATGCCGCCGGAGGAATAGCCGGGCGGCGGCTCGCCCCCCATGGCCATGATCTCGTCGGTGATGCGCTCGATTGCCGGGAGGTGCCGGGCCTCCGGGTCGCGGCGCGGGTCGGCCGTGTAGAGGCCGTCGATGTCGGAGAGCAGGACCAGGGCATCGGCCTGCACCATCTCCGCCACCCGGGCGGCGAGGCGGTCATTGTCGCCGAAGCGGATCTCCGCCGTGGCGACCGTGTCGTTCTCGTTGATCACCGGCACACAGCCCAGGCCCAGCAGGGTGGAGAGCGTGGCGCGGGCGTTCAGGTAGCGGCGGCGGTCCTCGCTGTCCTCCAGGGTCAGGAGGAGCTGGGCGGCGGCGATGCCATGGGCGGCGAAGGCGCCCTGCCAGGCACCGGCGAGGCGGATCTGGCCGACAGCGGCGGCGGCCTGCTTTTCCTCCAGCCGCAGGCGCGGCTGGGTCAGGCCCAGGACGCGGCGGGCCAGGGCGATGGCGCCGGAGGAGACCAGGACAACCTCGGCTCCACCTTCGCGCAGCGCGGCGAGGTCGGCGGCGACGGAGGCGAGCCAGGCCTCGCGCGGCGCGGCGGTCTCCGGGTCCACCACCAGGGCGGAGCCAACCTTGACGACGATCCGCTTCGCGGTGCGCAGGTCGATCATGCGGTGCGTTCCGCCCGGTCGGCGGCCACGGCGTCGGCCAGGGCGCGGAGCACTTCCGGCACGCCCTCGCCCGTGGCGCCGCTGATCAGCATGACCGGGCGGCCGGTGGCACGCTCCAGCGCCTTGATGCGGGAGGTGCGGGCCTGCGGCGTCATGGCGTCGGTCTTGTTGAGGGCCAGGATCTCGGGCTTGTCGGTCAGGTCGGCGCCGTATTCCTCCAGCTCGCCGCGCACGGTCTTCCAGGCGGCGGCCGGATCGGCCTGGGTGCCGTCGATCAGGTGCAGCAGCACGGCGCAGCGCTCGATATGGCCCAGGAAGCGGGTGCCGAGGCCGGCCCCCTCCGCCGCGCCCTCGATCAGCCCGGGGATGTCGGCCAGGACGAATTCCTCGGAGGCGTTGAGGCGCACCACGCCGAGCTGCGGATGCAGGGTGGTGAAGGGGTAGTCGGCGATCTTGGGCCGGGCGGCGGAGACGGCGGCGAGGAAGGTGCTCTTGCCGGCATTGGGCAGGCCGACGAGGCCGGCATCGGCGATCAGCTTGAGCCGCAGCCAGACCCAGCGTTCCTCGCCCGGATAGCCCTTGTCGGCGCGGCGCGGGGCGCGGTTGGTCGAGGTCTTGTAGTGCGCGTTGCCATGGCCGCCGTCGCCGCCGCGGCAGAGCGTGGCACGCTGCCCGGCCTCGGTGAGGTCGGCCAGGACGGTCTCCTTGTCCTCGTCCAGCACCACCGTGCCGACGGGGACCTTGAGCACCACATCCTCGCTGCCCGCGCCGGTGCGGTCGGAGCCGGCGCCGTTGCCGCCCTTGCGGGCGCGGAAATGCTGGGCATAGCGGTAGTCGATCAGGGTGTTCAGCCCCTCCACCGCCTCGACCACGACATCGCCGCCCCGGCCGCCATTGCCGCCGTCCGGGCCGCCGAACTCGATGTACTTCTCGCGGCGGAAGGCCACGACGCCGTCACCGCCGTCGCCTGCCTTCAGGTAGACCTTCGCTTCGTCGAGGAACTTCATCGGTTCGGGAGCCTGAAGAGGGAGTGCGGGACCACCGGAATGGAGCCCTGAAACGACGAACGGGGGCCGCGAGGGCCCCCGTCCGGTAAGACGAGCCGTTGGTAGGGGGCGCGTGGTTACTCGGCGGCCACCGGGGCAGCCACCGGGCGCGGGTCCACGGAGACCATCACGCGGCCCTCGGCCTTGCGGTCGAACTTCACGACGCCATCGGCCACGGCCTGGATGGAGTGGTCGCGGGAAACGAGCACGTTGCGGCCCGGCAGCATCTTGGTGCCGCGCTGGGTCACGATGATGCAGCCGGACTTCACCGCCTGGCCGCCATAGAGCTTCACGCCGAGGCGCTTGCCGGCGGAGTCGCGACCGTTGCGGGAGGAACCGCCAGCCTTCTTATGAGCCATGGTGGGGTTTTCCTGTGTTTCTGGATCAGGCCGCGGCGATGTCGCCGATGCGCAGCACGGTCATGTGCTGGCGATGGCCATTCTTGCGGCGGCTGTTCTGGCGGCGACGCTTCTTGAAGACGATCACCTTGTCGCCGCGGGTCTGCTCGATCACCGTGGCGGTCACCGAGGCGCCGGCCACGGTGGGGGCGCCGATCGTCAGCCCGGACTCGCCGCCGAGGACGAGGACGTCCTGGAAGGTCACGGTCTGGCCGGCTTCGGCCTCGAGCTTCTCGACGACCAGCACGGCGTTCGGGGTGACGCGGTACTGCTTGCCGCCCGTGCGGATCACTGCGTAGGTCATTGTTACGCCTGCTCTATTCAAGTCGATGGTGAGGCCGCGAGCGGCACTGCGGCGTCACCTGGGGGATCTGCCGGGAGGCGGCGGATATAGCGAGCCCACCCTGGGGGAGTCAACGCAGAACCGCCCTTCCCCCCGTTGCGCTCAGCGCATTCCACCTCTATACGCGGCGCCGAAGCCTGTTCGGGCGGCGCGGAGAGGTGCCGGAGTGGTCGAACGGGTCGGTCTCGAAAACCGAAGTACGGGCAACTGTACCGTGGGTTCGAATCCCACCCTCTCCGCCAGATCGTACGCTCCCGACCATTGCCATGATGCGCCCGGGCCATCCTGGATGGCCAGGGATTTGCGCGCAACGAGAAGGCCTTTCGGGTGGAGATGCCGCCCGGGGCGAGGAGCGCCGTGAGGCCGCGGTCCCATTGAATGAGTCGGCCCGACGTCAGCGGCTTGATCGGGCCGGGGTTCCGGCGTAGCTCCCGCTCCGGAAGAGAAACATCCCCGGTGGGGTGCACGGACTTCAAATCCGATGGGAGGCGCTGCGCGTCTCCGGTGGGTTCGACTCCCTCCTCTTCCGCCGTCTGCCCTTACCGGGAAGCCACGCCCCCTCAGCGGCTTCAGGACGGCACGGCGGCCAGCGCGCGCAGCCAGACCACGGCCGCGGCGGCCCCCGCATCCGGCACGCCGAGTGCGCGCTCCCCGAGATAGCTGGCCCGGCCCAGCCGGGGCCGCATCCGGGCGGTCCGCTCCGCGCCGTCCCCGGCGGCCCGCACGGCGGCGGCCCAGGCCTCGGGCGCCGGGCGGCCCGCTTCGAGTTCCGCCTGGAAGGCTTCCGCTGCCGGGTGCAGCGCATCCAGCATGGTCCGGTCGCCGGGCCTCGCACCGCCGAGTTCCGCGATGGCGTCCACGCCCCGCTGGAGGGCCGCGGCCCAGTCGGCCAGGCCGGGCTCCGGTGGCAGGCCGCGCGCCGCGCGCAGCAGGGCCGTGGCGTAGAAGGGGCCGGAACTTCCCGCGATGGCCCGGCGCAGCGCGCCGCCGATCCGCGCCAGGGTTTCCGGCGCATCGGCGAAGGCGGTCTCCGGCAAGGCCCGGATGGCCGCTGCGCCGCGCGCCAGGCTGATCCCCAGATCGCCATCCCCGGCCCGGCTGTCGAGCGCGGTCAGCTCCGCCTCGGCGGCCTCCACCGCCGCCGCCACGGCCAGGGCCGCCCGCCGCAACGGGCCGGAAAGCGGACCGGACGCACGCTCCGCCGCATCCCCGTCGGCCGGGGCCGGGGCCGGGACCAGGCCCGGCCGGGCGGGGACATGGCCGCCACCGGGCCAGGCCGGAGCGCCGGCCGGCGCATCGAGCAGATCCCGCCGCGCCTCGTCCAGCCGCAGCAGGGAGAGCGAGCAGCCCGGCATTTCCAGCGCGGTCAGGAAGTTCCCGGCCCAGGCCCGCTCCACCACGAGGCCCCGTTCCCGCAGCAGGAACAGGGCGCGGCGGGCGACGATGGCCAGCTCCATCGGCGGCGTGCCGCCCAGCCCGTTGACCAGCAGCGCGACATGGTCCCCGGCCCGCAGCCCGCGATCCTCCAGGATGGCGGCGAGCAGCGTTTCCACCAGCCCGTCCGCCGGCCGCAGCACACCGCGCTCCACGCCCTGCTCGCCATGGATGCCGAGGCCGAGTTCCACCTCCTCCTCGCCCAGCGCGAAGCCGGGCTGCCCGGCGGCCGGCACGGTGCAGGCGCCCAGCGCCACGCCCATGCTGCCGGTCTCCGCCGCGGCCTCGCGCGCCAGCCGCGCCACTTCCGCCAGGGGCAGCCCCTGTTCCGCCGCGGCACCGGCGAGCTTGTGCACCAGCACCGTGCCGGCGATGCCGCGCCGCCGCTCCGGCTCCACCGTGGCGCGCAGGGCGACGTCGTCGGCCACCACGACGATCTCCGCCGGGATGCCTTCCGCCCGCGCCAGCTCGGCGGCGAGGCCGAAGTTCAGCCGGTCGCCGGTGTAGTTCTTGACCACCAGCAGCGCCCCGGCCGGGCCCGCCACCGCCCTGATGCCCGCCAGCACCGCATCGGTGCTCGGCGAGGTGAAGACGTCGCCCGTCACCGCCGCCGAGAGCATCCCCTCCCCGACATAGCCCGCATGGGCCGGCTCGTGCCCCGCCCCGCCGCCGGAGATCACCGCCACCTTGCGCCGTGCCGCTTCCGGCAGCCCGGCGCGGATGACGACATCCTCGCCCTCCAGCAGGGCCTGGGCCGGGTTGAGGGCCACCAGCCCCTCCAGCATCTCCCGCACCACGTGGCGGGGGTCGTTCACCAGCTTCTTCATGCGTCCTCCTCCCTCCTCTTCCCGGTCAGGCCCCGTCACACGGCGGCAGCAGCTTGCCGGGATTCATGATCCCGTGCGGATCGAAGGCCCGCTTGATGGCCCACATCAGGTCCAGCGCCCCGCCATGCTCCTTGGCCATCAGGTCCAGCTTGTGCAACCCGATCCCGTGCTCGCCGGAACACGTGCCGCCCAGCCGGATGGCACGCTCCCCGGTGCGGTGCGCCAGGGTCTGGGCGCGCTCGCGCTCCCCCGGAACGGCGGCGTCGAAGAGGATGCCCAGGTGGAAATTGCCGTCGCCGACATGGCCGATCAGCGGCGCTTCCAGTCCCGTCGCCGCGATATCCGCTTCCGTCTCCAGGATGCAGGCGGCGAGTTCGGAGATGGGCACGCAGGCATCCGTGCCCATCAGGGCGCGGCCCCGGCCATGCGCCAGGTTGGCCGGCAGGGCGTCGTGCCGGGCCTTCCAGAGCCGGGAACGGTCCTCCGGCCGCCGCGCCCAGGCGAAGCCGCCGCCGCCGGCCCCCGTCGCCAGGGCCTCCACCGCCAGCGCCTGTTCCTCCACCGCCGCAGGGCTGCCATGGAATTCGAGGAACAGGGTCGGCAGCGCCTCCAGCCCTTCCAGGCGGGAGAAGGCGATGCAGCAGCGCATCTGCGGCGCATTGGCGAATTCCATCCGCGCCACCGGGATACCGGATTGCAGCACGCCCACCGCGACCTCCAGCGCCGCCTCGACGGAGGGAAACTGGCAGGTGGCGGCCGAGACCGCCTCGGGCAGGCCCTGCAGGCGGAGCTGCACCTCGGTGATGATGCCCAGCGTGCCCTCGCTGCCGAGGAAGAGGCGGGTCAGATCGTAGCCGCTGGCCGATTTCCGCGCCCGCGTGCCGGTGCGCAGGATGCGGCCATCCGCCGTCACCACCGTCAGGCCCAGCACGTTCTCGCGCATCGTGCCATAGCGCACTGCGCCGGTGCCGGAAGCGCGGGTGGCCGCCATGCCGCCCAGCGTGGCATCCGCCCCGGGATCGACCGGAAAGAACAGCCCGTCGCCACGCAGCGCCTCGTTGAGCCGCAGCCGCCGCACACCCGCCTGCACGCGGCAGTCCAGCGCGGCGGGCGAGACGTCGAGGATCGCGTCCATCAGCGACAGGTCCATGGTCACGCCGCCCTGGATCGCGACGACCTGCCCCTCCACCGAGGTGCCGGCCCCGAAGGGGATCAGCGGCACCCGCGCCTCGTGGCAGAGGCGCGCCACGGCGGCGACCTCCCCGTTGTCGCGCGGACGCACCACGGCATCGGGCGGGGCGTCGTCGGGCAGGGCCTCGCCATGGCCGTAATGGGCACGGGCGGCGGGGCTGGTCAGCACCGGCTCCCGCAGCGCGGCCTGCAGGGCGGGGAGAAGGGTGGCGATGCCGGCACGAGGCCAGCAGGCTGCCGTGGTGGCCGGGTCCGGCAACATGCGATGGTTTCTCCCCCCGATGGTCAGGGGGCGAGGTTTCCGCCCTCCTTCCATCCCGTCAATGCGGGTGGGAGCATGGCGGAACAGCCCGGAGGCCCCGGCCCGGAAACCGGAAAACCGTGGCGGGGCCGGGAGGGCGCAACGGGAACCGGCGCGGCGGCGCATTCCGCGCGAATTTGCGGCGCAAGCCCGGCGACGATGGGAAGGCCATCGGCTATCGAAACTGGCATGGGAACCTTCCACGACCTGCCGGAGCACCGGGGAAAGCCGTTGGCCGTGCCCCGAATGCCTGAACGGGACGCATCCGGCCCATGACCGAAACCTTCCTGCCCACCCTGCTGACGGGGCTGGCCGGGGCCTCCTCGCTCTTCCTGGTGGCTTCGGGCCTGACGATCCTCTTCGGCGTCACGCGGATCGTGAACTTCTCGCATGGCAGCCTGACCATGCTCGGCGCCTATATCGGCTGGAGCATCCTGACGCGCCTGCCGCGCGATCCGGAATGGTTCGTGCTGGGCGTGCTGCTCACCGCGCTCGCCACGGGGCTGATCGGCGCGGTGCTGGAACTGGCGGTGATGCGCCGCGTGTACCGGGCGCCGGAACTGTTCCAGTTGCTGGCCACCTTCGGCGTGGTGCTGATCCTGCAGGACCTCACGCTGCGCCTCTGGGGCCCGGCGGAGCTTTCCCTGCCCCGCCCGCGCTGGATGCGCGGCTTCGTGGAGATCGCCGGCAGCCGCTTTCCCTTCTACGACCTGCTGCTCATCGCGGCCGGGCCGGTGGTGCTGGGCCTGCTCTGGCTGCTGCTGCACCGGACGCGCTGGGGCACGCTGCTGCGCGCCGCGACGCTGGACCGGGAAATGGCGGCGGCGCTGGGCGTGAACCAGCGCCTGCTCTTCACCTCGGTCTTCGCCCTGGGCGCCGGGCTGGCCGGGCTGGGCGGCGCGCTGTCCCTGCCCAATGCCTCGGCCAACCTCCAGATCGACCTGTCGGTGATCACCGAAGCCTTCGTGGTCGTGGTGGTGGGTGGGCTGGGCAGCCTGGCGGGCGCCTTCCTGGCCAGCCTGCTGATCGGCGTGCTGCAGGCCTTCGGCGTGGCGCTGCTGCCGCAGAGCACGCTGGTGCTGGTCTTCCTGGTGATGGCGGCGGTGCTGGTGCTGCGCCCGAACGGGCTGCTCGGCAGGCCCCAGGCGGAGGCGCGGGAGGCGATGGCCGCCGCGCCGGTGATCCGCCCCGCCCCGCCCGCCCTGCGCGCGCTGGGCCTCGCGGCGCTGCTGCTGGCCGCCTCCGCGCCCTTCTGGCTCGGGGACTATGCGCTCAGCGTGCTGACCGAGGCCTGCGTGGCGCTGGTCTTCGCGGCCAGCCTGCACTTCATGATGGGACCGGGCGGGCTCGCCAGCTTCGGCCATGCCGCCTGGTTCGGCATCGGCGCCTATGCCGCCGGGCTGCTGGCCCAGGACCTGTCCGCCCCCATGCCTCTGGCGCTGCTGGGCGCGCCGCTCGCCGCCGGGCTGGTGGCGGGACTGTTCGGCTGGTTCGTGGTGCGGCTCTCCGGCATCTACCTCGCCATGCTCACCCTGGCCTTCGCGCAGATCACCTGGGCCGTCGCCTTCCAGTGGGTCGGGCTGACCGGCGGCGACAACGGGCTGCTTGGCCTCTGGCCGCAGGGCTGGGCGCGCGATCCGCGCGTCTTCTACGCGCTGGCACTGGCGCTGGCCGTGGCCACGGTGCTGCTGCTGCGCCGGATGCTCTATGCCCCCTATGGCTATGCCCTCCGCGCGGCGCGGGATTCGGCGCTGCGGGCGGAGGCGATCGGCCTCGACGTGTCACGGCTGCGCATCCTGGCCCTGGCGGTGGCCGGGGCGGCGGCGGGCCTGTCCGGTGCACTCTTCGCCTATGCCAAGGGCGGCGTCTTCCCGACCTACATCGCCATCCCGCATTCGGTGGAGGCCTTGCTGATGGTGCTGCTGGGCGGGCTCCAGACGATGAGCGGCCCGGTGGTGGGCGCGCTCGCCTATACCGGCCTCGCCGACCTCCTGGTCCGCAGCACCGATCTCTGGCGCCTCGTGCTGGGCGCCGTGATCCTGCTGGTCGTGGTGGCCTTCCCCGAAGGCATCGCCGGCGCGGCGCGGCGCCTCTGGCTGCGGGGACGCGAGGCGTGAGGCGCCTTGTTGCCGTCGTGCCGCGGGGGAAAGGCTCCGCCCTTTCCCCCGCACCCCCTTATCCGCCAGGACCCTGCGGGCCCTGGCCCCCATTCGCCGGCTCTTCGCTGCCGGCCGGATCGCGCTGGAGAGCATGGCTCTCCGGCAACCGTCCGGGCCGCCCGTACGGACATCGTGCTTTCCTTTCTTCGGGAGACCCACTGATCCACCTGCCCCCCGGGTTCAGACGGGAGACCGGCCTTGCCACCCCGAGGCCACTCCAGGCGGGGTCCGGGGAGATACTATCTCCCCGGCGGAGGGGGGCCGGGGGCAGGCGGAGCCTCCCCCGGGGCCGGCAACGGGCGCGACACCGGACCGGCGCATGAGCCTGCTCGTGGCACAGGGCCTGCGGAAGTCCTTTGGCGGGGTAACGGCGGTCTCCGATGTCTCCTTCGCACTGGCGGCGGGGGAGATGCTGGCGCTGATCGGCCCGAACGGCGCCGGGAAGTCCACCTGCTTCAACATGGTGGGCGGGCAGTTGCGGCCGGATGCCGGGCGGCTGACCCTGGAGGGGCGGGAGATCGCCGGCCTTTCGCCCCGCGCCATCGCACGGCGGGGGGTGGGGCGGACCTTCCAGGTCACCGCCACCTTCGGTTCCATGACACTGCGCGAGAACGTGCAGCTCGCCCTCCTGGCGCGGGAGGGGAAGGTCTGGCGCTTCTGGCAGCCCCTGGCGGGGCACCATCGGGCGGAAGCCGGGGCGCTGCTGGAACAGGCGGGGCTGGCGGAGCAGGCGGAACGCGCCGCCGGGGTGCTGGCCTATGGCGACCTGAAGCGGCTGGAACTGGCCGTCGCCCTCGCCGCCCGCCCGCGACTGCTGCTGATGGACGAGCCCACCGCCGGCATGGCCCCGGCGGAGCGCGAGGCGCTGATGCGGCTGGTGCGGCGGATCGCCACGGAACAGGGCATCGCCGTGCTGTTTACCGAGCACGACATGGACGTGGTCTTCGGCGTTTCCGACCGCATCCTGGTGCTGGACCATGGCCGGCTGATCGCCGAGGGCGATGCGGCCGCCATCCGCGCCGATCCGGCGGTGCGGGAGATTTACCTGGGCACCGGAAGCACGCAACAGGGGGCGGCGGGCTGATGCTGGAGGTCGCGGATCTCGTCAGCGGCTATGGCCGCGCCCGCATCCTGCGGGGCCTCTCCTTCCGGATCGGGGCGGGCGAGCTGGTGATGCTGCTGGGCCGCAACGGCGCGGGCAAGAGCACCACGCTCAGGACCGTCATGGGCCTGCTGCGGGCCGAGAGCGGCAGCATCCGCCTTGCCGGACAGGAGATCGCGGGATGGGAGCCGCACCGCATCGCCCGCGCCGGCCTCGGCTACGTGCCGGAGGAACGGCGGATCTTCGCCGATCTCACGGTGATGGAGAACCTGGAGGTCGGCCGGCAGGCGCCGCGCGCGGGGCTGCCGGCCTGGACGCCGGAACGGCTCTTCGCGCTCTTCCCCAATCTCGGGCAGATGCGCGACCGGCCGGGCGGGCGGATGAGCGGCGGCGAGCAGCAGATGCTGACCATCGCGCGCACCCTGATGGGCAATCCGCGCCTGCTGCTGCTGGACGAGCCTGGCGAGGGCCTGGCGCCGGTGATCGTGGAGCAGATGGCGCAGGCCGTGCTGCGGCTGAAGGCCGAGGGGCTGACCATCCTCCTGGCCGAGCAGAACCCGCATTTCGCCGGGGGCGTGGCGGATCGCGCGGTGGTGCTGGAAAAAGGCCAGGCGGTCTGGAGCGGCACGCCGGAGGCACTGGCGGCGGACGAGGCGCTGCGGCGGCGCCACCTGGCGGTGTAGCCTTCCCCCCAAGGACCGCCGGGGAATTTTCATCCCCCTGAATGACGTTCGGGAGAAGATACGACCCCGGCGACCCCGGAAAAGGGGATGGGTCGTTTGCCCGCCTCCGATCCGCTCCGCTAGGCTGCGGCCATGGATCAGCCGGTCGAGATCGCCATCGTCGGCGGGGGCTTCACGGGGACCCTGCTGGCCGTCCTTCTGCGCACGAGGCTTCCGGCCGGGCGGCAAGTCCTCCTCTTCGAGCCGCGCCCCGAGCCTGGCCGCGGCCCGGCCTATGGGGAAGCGGGGCGCTGGCACGTCCTCAATGCCCCGGCCGGAGGCATGAGCGCCCTGGCCACGGAGCCCGACCACTTCGCCCGATGGCTGGCGGCGCAGCCGCCGAACGCCCTCTGCCCGGCGGAGGCGCGCGACAAGCCCGCCGCCCGCCGTTTCGCGCCGCGCCAGCTCTACGGGCGCTACATGCTCTCGCTGCTGGAGGAGGCCCGGCGCGGGCCGGGGGCGGAGATCCGCCATGTGCCTCGGGCGGTTTCCGCGATCCGGCGCGACGCGGAGGGGCTGTGGCGCATCGAGGCCGGGACGGCGGGTTGCCGGGCGCGTGTCTGCGTGCTTGCCCTGGGAAACGCGCCCGCGAATCCGGTCGAGGGGGCCCGCCAGGGCCTGTCCGGGCTGCACGACCTGCCGCCGGAGGACGCGGTGCTGCTGCTGGGCAGCGGCCTGACCATGGTGGACCACCTGCTGGCCCTGCGCGCGCAGGGACATCGCGGCCCGGTGCATGTGGTTTCGCGCCATGGCTGGCTGCCCTTGCCGCACGTCGCCGCGCCGCCTGCCATCCCGGTGGACACGGCCTGGTGCCTGAACAGGCCGCCGCGGCCCCTGACCGTGCTGGGCCTGTCGCGCTGGCTGCGGCGGGAGGCGGCGCGGGCCCAGGCCGCTGGCCAGCCCTGGCAGGCGGTGATGGATGCCGTCCGGCCGCAGGTCCAGGCGCTGTGGCGTGGGCTGCCGCTGGCGGAGCGGCGGCGCTTCCTGCGCCATGCCCGCACGGCCTGGAGCCTGCACCGGCACCGTATCGCGCCGGAGATCTTCGCCGTGGTAGGGGAGATGGTGGAGAGCGGGCAGGTGGCGGTCCATGCCGCCCGGCTGGAATCCTGCGCCGCCGGGCCGGGTGGAGGTCTCCGGGCCATGCTGCGCCACCGGGACGGCCGGCGGGAGGAACGGACCGTGGCGCGGCTGCAGCTCTGCACCGGCCCGGCCGGGGGGCGCCACTGGCTCCGGCACCCGGCCGTCGCGGGGCTGGCCTCGGCGGGGCTGGCGCGGCTCGATCCGCTGGAACTCGGCCTCGACACGGCGCCCGGCAGCGACGCCGTGCTGGACCGGGGTGGCGAGCCCGTTCCCGGCCTCCATGCCATCGGCCCCTGCGCCCCCGGTGGCCTCTGGGAGATCACGGCCGTGGCGGAGATCCGGCGGCAGGTGGCGGGCCTCGCCGAAAGGCTGGCGCCCTCGCCCTGCTCCCCGCCGGCGGCATGACCCCCCCTGCGTCCCGGCGGCAACCCGCGGGGATGTGCGGCGCTTCGATGACAGACCGGCTCCGGCGCCGGATCGCCCCCGTGGAAGGTGCCGCCCAGGACCATGACGTGACCCGGATTCTGCTGGTGGAGGACCATGAGGACCTGCGGGACGCGCTGTCCCGGAGGCTGGAGCGGCGGGGCTTCCATGTCGTGCTGGCGCCGGATGGGGAGACCGGGCTGCGCCGGGCCCTGATGGAGCAACCCGACGTGATCCTGCTGGACATGAACCTGCCGCTCCGTGATGGCTGGAGCGTGGCCCGCTCCCTGCGTGGCGCGGAGGGCGAGGCCGCCCGCATTCCGATCATCGCGCTGACGGCGCATGGCCTGTCCGCCAGCCCGGCCGATCTGGCGGCGGCGGGGTTCGATGCCTACCACCCCAAGCCGGTGGACTTCCCGCGCCTGCTGGAACAGATCGACGAGGCCCTGCTCGGCCGGGATGAGCCATGAGCGCCGCCCTGCGGGTGACGGATATCATGGCCACGGAGGTGGAGTTCGTCGCACCGGACGCGCCGGTGCGGGAGGCGGCGGAGCTGATGGGCGAGATCGAGGTCGGCGCCCTGCCGGTGGGCTCGCCGGAGCGGCTCGAAGGCATCGTCACCGATCGCGACATCCTCTACCGCCTGGTCGCGCGGGGGCTGGACCCGAACCGGATCCAGGTGCGCGAGGTGATGTCGCGCCCGGCCGTCACCTGCCGGGAAGGCGATACGCTGCATGCGGCCATGGACCTGATGGCCGCGCACCATCTCCGCCGCCTGCCTGTCACGAACGAGGCCGGGCAGGTCGCCGGCTGGCTGACGCTGGCCGACCTGTCCCGGCACCTGCTGGTGGAGGATGCCCCGTTGCAGGAGGCGCTGCGCCGCCTGACGGAAGGAGGAGAGGCCTGACCTCCCGAGGCCGGGCCTCCCCGTTCAGCGCGGCTTGTGGCCGCGGCACCAGCCCAGCCTGTCCGCCCGGTCCACGTTGCAGCGTCGGCAGGCGACGGCCAGGTTGCAGGGCCGGTTCCCGCCGCCCTGCTTGCGCGGCAGGATGTGCTCGAAGCTCGGACGGTCGTCCGGGTCCGGCGCATCCGCCTCCATCCGCTTGCCGCAATGGCAGCATCGGTGGTTCTGCTCCGCCGAAAGCCGCTCGCGCAACCTGGGCGAGTTCCATTCCACGAAGCCGTAGAGCCGCGCCTCCTCCGACAGCAGCTGCCGGTGATAGGCTTCCCAGTCGTTCACGGCGCTGCTGGCCGGGTAGCACTCGCCCCGGTGGCGCGCCCAGGCCAGGTCACATTCCCGGGCGACCGGATCGGCGGTGGAGCCCCTGGCGCCGGCCAGGGAGCCAGCGGTCCGGGTGATCCTGTTCATGCTGCCTGCGCGCGGTCGCGCCTCCCTGCAAGGAAGAGGCTGCCATGGCCAAGGGCCTTCGCCTGGCCCGGGACAGGCATCCCGTGCGGGGATGGCCCTGCCGGCCCACGATCGCTGGAAGCGTCATCGCGGGCCCTGGCATCCTCCTCCGTGGCCGGAGCTGCTCCTCGCCAGCCACCGTTACCGGGCGGCCAGCATGGAGTGCCGCGGAGCATGGGGGCCGGTGCCGAAGCCGCCGCCCACCGCGCTGGAGCCCGAGCCCGAGAAGTCGGTGGGCGAGGCGCCCGGGCTGTTCTGCGTCAGCATCACCCGCTCGGCGGCATAGGGCGAGCCGATGCCGATGGCCGAGGAGCCGGCATTGCTGACGTTCAGCGGGGTGGCGCCGGCGAGGGCGCGGGTGGTGTCCTCGTAGGAGGGGGTGCCGCTCACGCTCGAGGAGCCGGAATTGGAGAAGTCTGTCACTTCGGCCTGAGCCGCCAGCGGGGCGAAGGCGCCCAGCGAAAGGGTCAGGGCGGCGATGGCGAGACGGCTGGAAAACCTGGACATGGTGTCGTTCCTGTCTTTCCGGCGGGCCCTATTGCCCGTTCGGTGACAGGGATATGGAGTCTCCTAACTATCCTTTGGACGGGCAAAATTCTGAGGATTTCCATCATTTCATTTGATATATCCATCAGGCCCGCTCCACGAGGCACGGCGCCGGAAGGCGGCCGGCGAAAGCCCCTCCTGCCGGGTGAAGGCGCGCGAGAAGTAGGCCGGCTCGAAGCCGAGCTGAAAGGCGATCTCCGCCACGCTGGAGGCCGTGTAGGCCAGCAGGCGCCGTGCTTCCAGCATCAGCCGGTCCTGGATCAGTTGCAGCGGCGACTGCCCGGTCACGGCGCGGCAGGCGCGGGTCAGCGTGCTGGGCGTGACCCCCAGCCGCCGGCAATGCTCCGGCAGGGGCAGGTGCTCGGCGAAATGCGCCTCCAGATGGACCCGGAAGCGTTCCACCAGCACCGATTGCGGTGAGGGCCGCTGGCGGGCCGAGGCCTCCTCCGCGAGGCCGCGCCGCAGCAGCGACAGGATCAGCAGCACCCACCCCGCCATCGCCGTGTTGCGCCCCGGGCCGGTGCGGCGGAACTCCGCCTCCAACGCCTGGAAGGCGCCGTTCAGGCCCTCGGCCAGCGGCTCGTGCCCGGCCAGGCCGAAGCTGAAGGCACCGGCCGGCCAGGGCTCCGGCATCAGCCGCAGCGCCGAGGCCAGAAGGGAATCGGTGAGCGTCAGCACATGCCCCGCGCTCCAGGGCGCGAAGCGGAAGCCATGCACCGCGCCGGGCGGCATGTAGATCAGGAAGGGCGCCTCGAAAGCCTGGGCCTGGCCTTCGCGCAGGATCAGCCCGCCGCCCGCCGAGAGCCAGAAGACCTGTCCCAGGGCGCGGTGCCGGTGTGGCCGGATATTCCAATCATGCGGGTGGCTCCGGGCCATCAGGGTTTCCAGGTGCACCGGGTCGAGCACCGGGCGCGGCTGCGCCTCGCCATAGAGGTCGTAGGTGGGAACGGCGGGCAGCATGGCCGGGGCACCCGGCTCCTCCGGCGCCATGGTGGGTGGAAGCGGAGACATGGCGGGGTTCTCCGGCGCTTTGCCTGAAAAGTCCAAACCAATGCGATAAAATTGCCTTGTCCGGAGCCACTCTTCCGCGCGATCTCTTCTGTAAGATTGAGGACTGGGAGGCATCCATGCGCCAGCGCACACAGGTCGCCATCATCGGGGCCGGACCGGCCGGGCTACTGCTGTCCCAGCTCCTGCACTGTGCCGGGATCGACTGCATCGTGCTGGAGCGGCGGGACCGCGCCTATGTGGAAAGCCGCATCCGGGCCGGCGTGCTGGAGCAGGGCACGGTCGATCTGCTGGAGCAGTGCGGCGTGGCCGCGCGGCTGCACCGCGAGGGGCTGGTGCATGACGGCTTCCGCGTCGCGCTCGGCGGCGAGACCTTCCGCGTGGACATGCGCCAGCTCACCGGCAAGGCGGTGACGATCTATGGCCAGACCGAGGTCACCCACGACCTGATCGAGGCGCATCTGGCGCGCGGCGCCGCCCTGGTCTTCGAGGCGTCGGATGTCGCGCTGCACGGCCTCGAAAGCGAGGCGCCGCATGTCACCTACCGCCATGGCGGCGAGGAGCATCGCATCGACTGCGACCACATCGCCGGCTGCGACGGCTTCCACGGCGTGTCGCGTGCCAGCATCCCCGAGGCACTGCGCACGCATTTCGAGCGCGTCTATCCCTTCGGCTGGCTCGGCATCCTGGCCGACGTGCCGCCCTGCGACCACGAGCTGATCTATTCCAACCACGAGCGCGGCTTCGCGCTGGCCAGCATGCGCTCGCCGACGCGCAGCCGCTACTACGTGCAGGTTTCGCTCGACGAGAAGCTGGAGGACTGGCCGGACGAGCGGATCTGGGACGAGCTGGCGATCCGCCTGGGCGACGAGGCGGCGCGCAACATGGTGCGCGGCCCCGCCATCGAGAAGGGCATCGCGCCGCTGCGCTCCTTTGTCAGCGAGCCGATGCGCCACGGCCGCCTGTTCCTGGCCGGGGACGCCGCGCATATCGTGCCGCCCACCGGCGCCAAGGGGCTGAACCTCGCGGCCTCGGATGTGGCGATGCTGGCCGCGGCACTGATCGCGAAGCACCGCGACGGGCAGGCCGAGCCGCTCGAGACCTATTCCGCCCGCGCCCTGTCCCGCGTCTGGAAGGCGGAGCGCTTCTCCTGGTGGTTCACCACCCTGACGCACCGCTTCCCCAACATGGACGGCTTCTCCCGCCGCATGCAGATGGCCGAGCTGGACTATATCCGTGGCTCGCAGACAGCCCGCGCGGTGATGGCGGAGAACTATGTGGGCCTGCCGATGGAACTGCCCCTGCTGCGCCAGGCACCGCTGGCCGCCTGAGCCGCCGCCCTGGCCAACCGGTGCCCCCCCCGCCGCGCCCGGAACGGGCCGTGGCGGGGGCTTTCGCCGGTATCCTGTGCCCGGTTCGGCAGGGCTCTCAGCGTTTATGCATCCCCTTCCCGGAACCGCTCCAAGCGGCCGGAGACAAGAAAGCCCCGAGGATTCCGGAAAAGACATGCAGGCAGGCCGCGATACCGACGTCCAGGAATTCCTGGACGCGCATCCCTTCTCTCCCTTCCAGTGGGTCATCTTCGCCCTCTGCTTCACCATCGTGCTGCTGGACGGCTTCGATACCGCCGCCATCGGCTACATCGCCCCTTCGCTGATCGCCGAGTGGGGCGTCTCGCGCCCGGCCCTGGCACCGGTGCTGAGCGCCGCGCTCTTCGGCCTCGCCGCCGGGGCCCTGGCCGCCGGGCCGCTGGCCGACCGCTTCGGGCGCAAGGCGGTGCTGACCGGCTCCGTGCTGGTCTTCGGCATCGCCTGCCTGATGTCGGGCTATGCCGGCAGCCTGGACACGCTGGTGGTCTGGCGCTTCCTCACCGGCCTGGGCCTGGGCGCCGCGATGCCGAACGCGGTGACGCTGATGAGCGAGTTCTGCCCGCGCGGGCGGCGCGCCACCATCGTCAACGCCATGTTCTGCGGCTTTCCGCTGGGTGCTGCCTTCGGCGGCTTCCTGGCCGCCTGGATGATCCCGCTCTGGGGCTGGCGCAGCGTGCTGCACCTGGGCGGCGTGGTGCCGCTGCTGCTGGCGGTGCTGCTGCTCCTGCTGCTGCCGGAATCGGTACGCTACATGCTCGCCAAGGGCGCCCCGGCGGAGCGCGTGCGTGCCGTGCTGAGCCGCATCTCCGCATCCGCCAGCCAGACGGGCCGTTTCGTGAACCTGGAGGCGCAGCAGGTGGAGGCAGGCAAGGGCGGCATCGCCACCATCCTGTCGCCGCGCTTCCTGGTCGGCACGGTGATGCTCTGGATCGCCTATTTCATGGGGCTGGTGATCTTCTACGCCCTGGTGAACTGGATGCCGGTGCTGTTCGGTGATGCCGGCATGCGCCCGGCCACGGCGGCGATGATCTCGGCGCTCTTCCCGCTCGGCGGCATCGGGGCAGTCTTCTTCGGCTGGCTGATGGACCGCTTCAACGGCAATTCCATCATCGCCATCGGCTTCCTGCTCACCGCCCTCGCCATCGCCGCGATCGGGCAGGCGACGGGCAACCCGCCGCTCCTCATCTTGGCGGTGCTGGTGGCGGGCACGCTGATGAACACCGCGCAGTCCTCGCTGCCGGCCCTGGCCGCCGGCTTCTACCCGACCCAGGGGCGCGCCACGGGCGTCGCCTGGATGCTGGGCCTTGGGCGCTTCGGCGGCATCGCCGGCTCCTTCCTGGTGGCGGAACTGTCCCGCTACCAGCTCAGCCTGGGCAGCCTCTTCCTGGTGCTCGCCGTGCCCGGCCTGGTCGCCGCGGCCGCCCTGACCGTCAAGCGGCTGGCCCACCCCATGGCCCTTCCGGCCGCCGAGGCCGGCAAGGGCGTCGCGCTCGGTCATTGATCCGGGCGGCCGCTTCCGCGCTGCGCTCCGTGGCCGGCCGCCGGGGGAGAGGCGCCGCCTCTCCCGCCGGACCCCCTCTCCGCCGGGGACCGAAGCCGGTCCCCGGACCCCGGGCTTTCGTGGGTTCCCGTGATGGCCGCCAGCCTGCGGCCCGATCCCGGGAAGCAGGTGGCAACGCGGGGCTCCCGGAAAGAAGAAAAAGCACCCTGTCCGCGCTGGTGGCACTGGCAGCCTGCCGGAGAGCGATGCTCTCCGGCGCGATCCGGCCGGCAGCGAAGAGGCAACGAACGGGAGGTCCAGGAACCTCAGGTTCCTGGCGGATAAGGGGGACGGGGGGAAAAGGCGGAGCCTTGTCCCCCGGGACGGCGCAGTGGCGGAAATGATGTGCAAGACGACCATGATGGCTGCGTCCATCATCCGGATCGGTGGTTGACACCCGGCCCTGTCGCGCCGATGCCTCGGCCCCGGATCCGATTGCCGGGATCGGATACCTTGACCGGATGACGGAGCTCCCCATGACGCGCCCCTCTGGCCGCGCCCCTGACGCGTTGCGCCCTGTTTCCATCGAACCCGGCGTGGCCCGCCATGCCGAGGGCTCCTGCCGCATCCGCATGGGGCTGACCGAGGTGCTCTGCACCGCCAGCGTGGAGGGGCGGGTGCCCGGCTTCCTGCGCGGCAAGGGCCAGGGCTGGGTAACGGCGGAATACGGCATGCTGCCCCGCGCCACGCACCAGCGCGGAGACCGGGAAGCGGCGAAGGGGAAGCAGTCCGGCCGCACGCAGGAGATCCAGCGCCTGATCGGCCGCTCGCTCCGCGCCGTGACCGACCGTGCCGCGATGGGCGAGATGAGCGTGGTGCTGGACTGCGACGTGCTGACCGCCGATGGCGGCACGCGCTGCGCTGCCATCACCGGCGCCTGGGTGGCGCTGCACCTCGCCTTCGAGCATTGCCGGCGGATGCGCATCCTGTCGCGCAACCCGCTGACCGGGCATGTGGCCGCGGTCTCGGCCGGGCTGTGGCAGGGCGAGGCAGTGCTCGACCTCGACTATGCCGAGGACAGCGCGGCCGGGGCGGATGCCAATTTCGTGCTGACCGATGCCGGCGGGATCGTCGAGATCCAGGCCACGGCGGAAGCCACGCCCTTCACCGGGGCGCAGTTCGACAGCCTGCTGGCCCTGGCCCGGCACGGAACGGAGGAACTCTTCGCCGCGCAGCGGCAGGCCATCGCCGAGGGAGCCCCCGCATGACCCGCCGCCTGACGGAGAAGCGCCTGATCCTGGCCACCCACAATGCCGGCAAGGTGCGCGAGGTCGCCGCCCTGCTGGCCCCCTGGGGGTTGGAGGTGACGGGGGTGGGCGATCTCGGCCTGCCGGAGCCGGAGGAGACGGAAAGCAGCTTTCTCGGCAATGCGCGGATCAAGGCCCTGGCCGCTGCCACGGCCACGGGGCAGGTGGCGCTCGCGGATGATTCCGGCTTCTCGGTCGCGGCGCTGGATGGGCTGCCGGGGGTCTGGACCGCCGACTGGGCGAAGCAGCCGGACGGCACGCGCGACTATGCCAGGGCCATGGCCGAGGTCGCCCGCAAGGCCGGCGAGGCCGATCCTGAGGGAAAGGACCACGGTGCCTGGTTCTCCTGCGCCCTGGTGCTCGCCTGGCCGGACGGACACACGGAAGGCTTCCTGGGCGAGGCGCATGGCACCTGGATCTGGCCGGGCCGAGGCGAGGCCGGGCATGGCTATGACCCGATCTTCGTGCCGGCGGGCGAGACGCTGAGCTTCGCCGAGATGGACCCGGCGCGGAAGAACGCGATCAGCCACCGCGCCCGCGCCTTCGCGCTGCTGGCCGGGGCCTGCCTGCCGCCGCTGGGCTGATTGGGCCGGGGGCCGGCGCTGCTCCGCCCGGGGAACAAGGCTCCGCCATCGACGCAATGCGTCGACCCCCTGTCCCCATCCGCCAGGACACCGCGTGCCCTGACCCGGCTCGTTGGTTCTCGCTTCGACCGGATCGCGCCAGGGAGCCATGCTCTCCGGCGGACCGCGGGTGGCACCCGCGCGAAGGCGGTGTTTTCCTTCTCGGGAGCCCCGCGTCTCCACCTGTTCCTTGGGGTTCAGGCCGCAGGCTGACGGCCTCCACCGGAGCCAACGAGAGCCCGGGGCCCGGGGAACGGCTTCGGTCCCCGGCGGGAGAGGCAGAACCTCTCCCCCGGAGTCAACCACATGCCTCACGCCGGGATTAGCGCGGGGGTCCTCCGGGGCGTGGTCCGGCCTCGGCTCCTGCCTGCTTCGGGCTGACACGGGAAGACGAAGCCTTCCCCACACCGGGTTACCGGATGGGAGGCACATCGCGCTCCGTGCCGGAACGGCACCGCCAGGCGGTCCCATACACACCCCGCTCGCCCATTCCTCCTCCGATCGGCAACACGGCACATCCGCTGCGAAGCACTCGAATGGTCAGACCAATAACGTGAATAGGACAGTTAAAAGATAGTTGACCGCCTGATGGCCGCTTCGATAAAAACAACTTGAAGTGAAAACAAGCTTAATTGGACAGACCAATTTAGCCTCACCAAGAGCCACTCGCATCCGTGAGTGTGGAGGACGATCCATGTCGGCCTGGCCGCAGAACTACGACCCCCTGGGCAATATCTGGCTGTCGAGCCTGATCGCCTTCGTGCCGATCGCCTTCTTCTTCCTGGCGCTGACGGTTCTGCGGCTGAAGGGCTATGTCGCCAGCACGATCACGGTCGTGCTCGCCCTCGCGGTCGCCGTGCTGTTCTACGGCATGCCGGCGGGGCAGGCCCTGGCCTCCGGGGCCTATGGCTTTGTCTACGGGCTGTGGCCGATCGCCTGGATCATCATCGGGGCGGTGTTCCTCTACAAGATCTCCGTCCGGACGGGGCAGTTCGAGATCGTGCGGGCCTCCATCCTCTCGGTCACCGAGGACCAGCGGCTGCAGCTGCTGATCGTCGGCTTCTCCTTCGGCGCCTTCCTGGAGGGCGCGGCGGGCTTCGGCGCACCGGTCGCCATCACCGCCGCGCTGCTGGTCGGCCTGGGCTTCCGCCCGCTCTACGCGGCCGGGCTCTGCCTGATCGTGAACACGGCGCCGGTGGCCTTCGGGGCCATGGGCATCCCCGTGATCGTGGCGGGACAGGTGACGGGGCTGGACCCCTTCGTCATCGGCCAGATGGCGGGCCGCCAGCTGCCCTTCATGACGCTGATCGTGCTGTTCTGGGTCATGGCCATCATGGACGGCTGGCGCGGCGTGCGCGAGACCTGGCCGGCGGTCGTGGTCGCGGGCGGCTCCTTTGCCATCGTGCAGTTCCTGACCTCGAACTTCATCGGCCCGGAGCTGCCGGACATCACCTCCTCCCTGGCCTCCCTGCTCTGCCTCACCCTCTTCCTGCGCGTCTGGAAGCCGGCGCGGATCTTCCGCTTCGAGACGGCGGAGGCGGAGGCTTCGGGCATGGCCCGGGCGCAGCCCGCCGGGGCGCAGGTCGCAACGGTCGGCGGCATGGCACCGGCCGCCGCACGCCGCCACACGCCGGGCGAGATCATCCTGGCCTGGTCGCCCTTCCTGATCCTCACGGCCATGGTGACGCTCTGGAGCATCAAGCCCTTCAAGAGCCTCTTCGCGGCGGGCGGGGCGCTCAGCGGCTGGGTCATCGCCATTCCCGTGCCCTCGCTGCACCGGTTGGTCGAGAAGATGCCGCCGATCACCGCCGGGCCCGTGCCCTATGACGCGATCTACCGCTTCGACTGGTTCTCCGCGACCGGCACGGCGATCTTCCTGGCCGCCCTGCTCTCGGCCCTGCTGCTGCGCCAGCGGCCGCTGGAGACGGTGCGGACCTTCGGAGAGACGCTGGCCGAGCTGCGCACGCCGATCTACTCCATCGGCATGGTGCTGGCCTTCGCCTTCATCGCCAATTATTCCGGCCTTTCGGCGACGCTGGCCCTGGCCCTGGCGCATACCGGGGCGGCCTTTCCCTTCTTCTCGCCCTTCCTGGGCTGGGTCGGCGTCTTCCTGACCGGCTCGGACACCTCCTCGAACGCGCTCTTCGGCGCGTTGCAGGCAACGACGGCGCAGCAGATCGGGGTGTCCGACATCCTGATGGTGGCGGCGAACACGACGGGCGGCGTGACGGGCAAGATGATCTCGCCGCAATCCATCGCCATCGCCTGCGCCGCCGTGGGGCTGGTCGGGCGTGAATCCGACCTCTTCCGCTTCACGGTGCGGCACAGCCTCGCCTTCGCCTGCATGGCCGGGCTGATCACCCTGGCGCAGGCCTACTGGCTGACCGGTATGATCCCCTGATGGAGCAGGACGCGACATCCCCCGCCGAGGGCGGACGGCTCGCCTCGCAGCTCGCCACGGTGCTGCGGAAGCGGATGCTGGCGGGGGATTTCGGGATCGGCGACCGGCTGCCGGCAGAGCGCGCGCTGGCCGGCGAGTTCGGGGTGTCGCGCTCCTCGGTGCGGGAGGCCATCCAGATGCTCGCCAGCCAGGGCCTGCTGTCGAGCCGGCAGGGCGGCGGCACCTTCGTCCGCGCCCTGCCGGGCGGCGGGGAGGGCACCAGGGGGGACAACTGGGGCCGTCAGGCGATCGTGGAGCCCCTGGAGCAGCTGTTCCGCGACAACCCGGACTACCGCTACGACGTGCTGGAGATCCGCCTCGCGCTGGAGGGCGCCGCCGCCGCCCATGCCGCGCGCCGCGCCACGGAGGAGGATCGCAGCCGTCTGCGCGGGCGTTTCGAGGCCACGCTGCGGGATGACGAGGCGGCGACGCCGGCCGTGCTGGCCCAGGTGGACGCGGCCTTCCACCTCGCCATCGCCGAGGCCTCGCACAACCTCGTGCTGCAGCAGATCATCCGCGGCATGTTCGACCTGCTGGCGGCCAGCACCTCGCAGAGCCTGGAGAAGCTCTATCTCGTGCCAAGGGTCTCCGAGGCCCTGGCGGAGCAGCACCGGCTGCTGATGCAGGCGGTGCTCGGCGGCGATCCCGACCGTGCGCGCGCCGCCTCGGATGCCCATATCGATTTCGTGCGACTCACCCTGAAGGCGATCGACGAGGACGAGGCCCGCCTCGCCCGTTCCAACCCGCCTCGTTCCCTGCTGTCCGGGCGAACCGGCGGCCCTGACCGGAAGACAGACCCGTGATTTTCTCGCCCATCATCTCCTCCCCGTCCGATTATCGCGAGGCCGCCCGCCGCCGGCTGCCGCCTTTCCTGTTCCACTACGCCGATGGCGGCGCCTATGCGGAGCGCACGCTGCGCCGCAATGTCGAGGACCTGGCCGAGATCGCGCTGCGGCAGCGCGTGCTGCAGAACATGTCCGAGCTGAGCCTGGAAACGCGCGTGCTGGGGCAGGACCTGTCGATGCCCGTGGTGCTGGCGCCGGTCGGGCTGACGGGCATGTTCGCCCGGCGCGGCGAGGTGCAGGCGGCGCGGGCGGCCGAGGCCAAGGGCATCCCCTTCACCCTTTCCACCGTCTCGGTCTGCGACATCGAGGAGGTGAGCGCGGCGGTCACGAAGCCGATCTGGTTCCAGCTCTACGTGCTGCGCGACCGCGGCTTCATGCGCAACGCGCTGGAACGGGCCAAGGCGGCCGGGATCACGACCCTGGTCTTCACCGTGGACATGCCGACGCCCGGCGCGCGCTACCGCGACGCGCATTCGGGCATGAGCGGCCCGAACGCCCCGTTCCGCCGCATGGTCCAGGCGATGACGCATCCGCTCTGGGCCTGGGATGTCGGGCTGAAGGGCAAGCCGCACGACCTGGGCAACGTGTCGCGCTACCGCGGCCAGGCGACCGGGCTCGCGGACTATATCGGCTGGCTCGGCGCCAATTTCGATCCGTCGATCTCCTGGAAGGACCTGGAGTGGATCCGCGACTTCTGGGAGGGGCCGATGGTCATCAAGGGCATCCTCGACCCCCAGGATGCGCGTGACGCGGTGAGCTTCGGCGCGGATGGCATCGTCGTGTCGAACCATGGCGGAAGGCAGCTCGACGGCGTGCTCTCCTCGGCGCGGGCCCTGCCCGCCATCGCCGCGGCGGTGAAGGGGAAGCTCTCGATCCTGGCCGACTCCGGCTTCCGCAACGGGCTGGACGTGGTCCGCGCGCTGGCCATGGGGGCCGATGCGGTCATGCTGGGCCGGGCCTTCGTCTATGCGCTGGCGACGGGGGGCGAGGCGGGGGTGCTGAACCTGTTGAACCTGATCGACAAGGAGATGCGCGTGGCCATGACGCTTACCGGCGCGGCGCGGGTGTCCGACCTGGACGAGAGCTTCCTGGAGCGCGGCTCCGTGGCCCCCAGGATGGAGCGGCAGGGCGCGCTCTCCTAGACCCCGCCCAGGCGGCGGGCCCTCCGTCCGCCGCCACCGGGTCACAACCTGCCCGGCCATGGCTAGGCAGCCGGGGGATGCGGGACCAGATCCCGGACGGGAAGGCACGGGGGACCGCCCCGGCCAGGGCCGAAGGAGGGTTCCCGCATGGACAGTCCTGCGGGCTACGGCATCGTCAGCCGCATGCTGCACTGGCTGATGGCCGCCTGCTTCGCCTGGCACTTCGCCGGTGCCCTGCTCTACGTCACCGTGCCCGAGGCCGGGGTGACGAAGTTTGTCGGCAGCACGCATTTCACCATGGGCTTCACGCTGCTCGTGCTTGTGCTGCTGCGGGGGGCCTGGGGGCTGCTAAACATCCGGCGTCGCCCGCCGCATCCGGGCCGGCTGGGGCGCCTCGCCACGATCGGGCACCTGGTGCTCTACCTGCTGATGATCCTCGTCCCGGGTCTGGCGCTGTTGCGGCAATACGGCTCCGGCGAGCCCTTCACCCCCTATGGCATCCCGGTGATGAGCGGCTTCGAGGGCAAGATCGCCTGGATGACGGCACCCGGGGACCTGCTGCACAGCTTCCTCGGCTGGGTGCTGCTGGCGCTCATCCTCGGCCATGTCGCGATGGCCCTGGTGCACCGCTATGCCTGGCACGACGACGTGCTGGGCCTGATGACCCGCGGCCGCCGGCGGCGCGTCTGAAGGGCGCCCCCGGCAGGCTTCCGCCGGGGGGAGCAGGGTTTCCCTTCAGGCCACCGGAGCCGTGGCGGCTTCCCGCGCCTCGGCCTCGTCGAAGGTGCCGGGCGACGGTTCCGGCTGCGGCTGGGAGCCGGGCCCGGGCGTCCGGTCGCCTTCCCACTTGCCGACCACGGCCGCCGCCAGGGAGTTGCCGATGACGTTGGTGGCGGAGCGGCCCATGTCCAGGAACTGGTCGATGCCGATGATCAGCAGCAGCCCGGCCTCGGGGATGTTGAAGGTGGAAAGCGTGGCCGCGATCACCACCAGCGAGGCGCGCGGCACGCCGGCCATGCCCTTGCTGGTCAGCATCAGCACCAGCAGCATGACCGCCTGCTGCCCCCAGGTGAGTTCGATGTTGTAGGCCTGGGCGATGAAGACGACGGCGAAGGTGCAGTACATCATCGAGCCGTCGAGGTTGAAGGAATAGCCCAGCGGCAGCACGAAGCTGATCACCTTCGGGCTCACGCCGAAGCGCGCGAGCTGCTCCATCAGGCGCGGATAGGCGGCCTCGCTGCTCGCGGTGCTGAAGGCCAGCAGGAAGGGCTGCCGGACCAGCGAGACCAGCTCGATCACCCGCCGCCCGAAGAACAGGAAGCCCACCCCGGCCAGCAGGCACCAGAGGATCGCCAGGCCGAGATAGAACTCCGCCACGAACTTGCCATAGGTGACGAGGATGCCCAGGCCCTGCGTGGTCACGATCGCCGCCATGGAGGCGAAGACCGCCAGCGGCGCCATCAGCATGACATAGCCGGTGACGCGCAGGATGACGTGCGAAAGCTCCTCGATCCACTGTACGACATGGCGCGCCTTCTCGCCCAGGGATGCGGCGGCGATGCCGAAGAGCAGCGAGAAGACGACGATCTGCAGGATTTCGTTGCGCGACATGGCATCGAAGATCGAGACCGGCACGAGATGCGCCACGAAGTCCCGCAGCGTGAGCGAGGAGGCCTGGACGCTGCTTGCCGCCCCGGCCTGGGGCAGCGGCAGGTCCAGGCTGGCCCCCGGCTGCAGGAGGTTGACCAGCACCAGGCCCAGCAGCAGCGAGACCAGCGAGGCGGTGACGAACCACAGCATCGCCTTGCCCCCGATCCGCCCCACAGCGCCGACATCGCCCATATGGGCGACGCCCACGACCAGGGTGGAGAAGACCAGCGGCGCGATGATCATCTTGATCAGGCGCAGGAAGATGTCGCTGATCAGGGAGATGTAGCCGGCGATGACGCGGGAGGTGTTCGGATCGGGCCAGACCTCGTGGCAGGCATAGCCGACGCCGATACCGAGAAGCATGGCGACGAGGATATAGGTGGTCAGTCTCTGCATGGCGTGGTCTTCATTCCCCGTTCGGCAGCCTGGAATGGCATGGAGCCCGGAGCGGGTCCTGTTAGGGATCACTTCGCTGCGATGCCAGGATGATTGATTAAATTTCCCTTCATTTTGCAGCGCGCGGGCAGATCCCCCCTCGTTTCCGCGGGGCGAACCAGCGATGCCCGGAGGCGGCGCCGGCCCTCCCGATCCCGAAGCCTGCAGGCGGCGCCCGCCATGTTCCCGGCCCCGGAAAGCACCCCGCCGGCTGATGCTTGACAGCTTCGGCGGCCCAGGAGGATCGTTCTTGAAATCGAATCCGGCGTGGTTCGCCGGCCCCTTCGTATAAAGCAGAACCGAAACGGTTCATCCGAGGAAAACGCCGTGCCCCGCCCTTTTCGTCCGCTCCCTGAGCCGCCCGCTACCGGCGGGCGCCGGGCGCCGGCAGCGGGATAGCCGGAACATCAGAACAGCCCGAACGGAGCAGCGCATGTCCACCGGCCCTCTGCCAACCTTCGAGTTCCGCACGGTCCCGTCGATCCAGGTGGAATGGAGCGGGGCAAAACGCCTGGGCGAGATGCTGGCCGCCCGCTTCGCCGGACGCCGCGCCCTGGTGGTGACGGATGCGGGGCTGGTGAAGGCCGGCCTTCTCGGCCCCGTCCTGGCCGGGCTGGAGGCCGAGGGCTTCCGCGCCACCGTCTTCGACGCGGTGGTGGCGGACCCGCCGGAATCCGTGCTGCTCGACTGCGTGCGGCAGGCACGCGAGGCCGGGGTGGAGATCGTGCTCGGCCTGGGCGGCGGCTCCTCGCTCGACGTCGCGAAGCTGGCCGCGGTGCTGCTGGTCACGGAGCAGGAGCTGCCGCAGATCTACGGCATCGGCAAGGTGACGGGCTCGCGCCTGCCGCTGGTCCTGGTGCCCACCACCGCCGGCACGGGGTCGGAGGTCACCAACATCTCCATCCTCACCACCGGCGAAACCACCAAGATGGGCGTGGTGGCGCCGCAGCTCTATGCCGATGCGGTGCTGCTGGATGCGGAGCTGACGCTGGGCCTGCCGGCGCTGCACACCGCCGCCACCGGCATCGACGCCATGGTGCACGCCATCGAGGCCTATACCAGCCGGCACAAGAAGAACCCGCTCTCCGACGCCCTGGCGCGGGAGGCGCTGCGCCTGCTCGGCGGCAACCTCCTCGCCGCCTGCCGCGACGGGCGGGACCGCGCGGCGCGCGAGGCCATGCTGCTCGGCGCCATGCTGGCGGGCCAGGCCTTCGCCAATGCGCCGGTCGCCGCCGTGCATGCGCTGGCCTATCCGCTGGGCGGCCACTACCACGTGCCGCACGGCCTCTCCAACGCGCTGATGCTGGGGCCGGTGCTGCGCTTCAACGCCCGCGCCGCCGCACCGCTCTATGCCGAGCTGGATACGGTGCTGAACGGTCCCGGCGCAGGTGGGGCCGAGGAACGCGCCCTGCACTTCGTGGACAGCATGCAGCGGCTGATGGACGGCAGCGGCGCCCCGCGCCGCCTGCGCGATGTCGGCGTCACCGACAACAGCCTGGCGATGCTGGCCGCCGATGCGATGAAGCAGACGCGGCTGCTGGTGAACAACCCGGTGGAGGTGACGGAGGCCGACGCCCTCGCCCTCTACCGCGAAGCCTTCTGACGTGCCGGCAAGGCACGCGCGACGACAGGACGGGGAAACGCCATGAACGACATCCGGCTCTACATGCTCCAGTCGGGCACGCTGAAGTGCAAGGTCCATAACATCAAGATGAACCAGGGCGACGGCGCGCCCTACGAGATCCCCGTCCCCTTCTTCCTGATCACCCATCCGCAGGGCCACACCATCATCGACGGCGGCAATGCGGTGGAGGTCGCCACCGACGCACGCGGCCACTGGGGCGGGATCTGCGACGTGTACTGGCCGGACATGAAGCCGGAGGAAGGCTGCGTCGCGCAGCTTGAGGGCCTCGGCATCCGGCCGCAGGACGTGCGCTTCGTGCTGCAATCCCACCTGCATCTCGACCATACCGGCGCGATCGGCCGCTTCCCGAACGCCACGCATGTGGTGCAGCGGGCGGAATACGAATACGCCTTCACCCCGGACTGGTTCGCGGCCGGCGGCTATATCCGCAAGGATTTCGACCGCCCCGGCCTGCGCTGGGAGTTCCTGAACGGCACCGACGACGACCATTTCGACCTTTATGGCGACGGCACGCTCACCACGGTCTTCACCCCGGGCCACGCGCCGGGGCACCAGAGCTTCCTGGTCCGCCCGCCGAGGAGCGGGCCGATGCTGCTGACCGTCGATGCCGCCTATACCACCGACCATTGGGAGGAGAAGGCGCTGCCCGGCTTCCTGGCCTCCACGGTGGACACGGTGCGCTCCGTGCAGAAGCTGCGCCATCTGGCGGAACGCACAAAGGCCCAGGTGGTGACCGGCCACGACCCGGATGCCTGGCCCGGCTTCCGCAAGGCGCCGGAATACTACGACTGATGGGCGGCTTCACCTTCCTTTCCGTCCCCCGCATCGTCGTGGAGACGGGCGGCCTCGACAGGCTGGGCACGCTGATGGCCGGGCTGGGCGCGAAGCGTGTCGCCATCGTCTGCGACCGTGGCATCGTCGAAGGCGGGTTGGCCGCGCGCGCCCGTTCCGCCCTGACCGCCGCCGGCCTCACCGCGCGGGTGCTCGATGGCGTGCAGGCCGATCCGCCCGTGGCCACGGTGCGCGCCACCCTGGCCGCCGCGCGGGATTTCGCGGCGGATGGGGTGGTGGGGCTGGGCGGCGGCAGCTCGCTCGACACGGCGAAGCTGGTGGCGTTGCTGCTGCGCTCCGGCCAGGCGGTCGAGGAGCTTTACGGCCAGGACAAGGCGCAAGGGCCGCGCCTGCCGCTGATCCAGGTGCCCACCACCGCCGGCACCGGCTCCGAGGTCACCTGGGCCTCGGTCGTCACCAGCGAGCGCAACGAGAAGCAGGCGATCTACGCGCCGCAGCTCCTGCCCGATATCGCCCTGCTGGATGCGGGGCTGACGCTCGGCATGCCGCCGCGCGTCACCGCCGCCACGGGGCTCGACGCCATGGTCCATGCCGTCGAGGCCTATACCAGCCGCACGCGCAAGAACCCGGTCTCCGACGCGCTGGCGGTGAAGGCGCTGGCCCTGCTCGGCGGCAACCTGCGCCGCGTGGTGGCGGATGGCACGGACCTTCCGGCGCGCGAGGCGATGCTGGAGGGCGCGATGCTGGCCGGCATGGCCTTCGTCAACGCCTCCGTCGCGGCGGTGCATGCGCTGTCCTATCCGCTCGGCGCACGCTTCCATGTGCCGCACGGCCACAGCAACGCGCTGGTGATGGGGCCGGTCTTCCGCTTCAACCTTCCGGCAGCGGCGGAAGCCTATGCCGAACTCGCCCCCTGCCTCCTGCCGGGCCGCCGCTTCGCCAGCGCGCAGGAGGCCGCCGAGGCCTTCGTCGCGGCGCTGGAGGAGCTCGCCGGAAGTGTCGGGCTGGAAACGAGGATGAGCCAGCTCGGCGTCACCGAGGCGGATCTTCCCGGCATGGCGGAGGAAGTGGTCGGCGGGCTGCAACGCCTCCTCGCCAACAACCCGCGCGACATGGTGCGGGAGGATGTCGTCGCGATGTATCGCGCGGTGCTGTAGCGGCGGCGCGCGCAGGCTCCGGCCCCGGGCGGAGGCTTCGCCTCCCCCCGGCCGCCAGCCGCGCGGGGAAGCGCCTCAGTACTGTTTGTAGGGCAGGAACTTCCCGCTCATCGTGATGTTCACGCGGTCGCCCGCATTGTTGGGCTCGCGCTGCAGATCCATGCGGAAGTCGATGGCGCTCATGATCCCGTCGCCGAACTCCTCGTGGATCAGCGCCTTGAAGGTCGTGCCATAGACCGAGATCAGCTCGTAGAAGCGGTAGATCAGCGGGTCGGTCGGCACCTGCGTCGGCAGCGAGCCGCGATAGGGCGGCTGCTGCAGCAGCTTGATCTCGTAGCTGTCGAGGCCGAGCTCCGTCCCGATCGCCTCCGCCGCCGGCCCGGGCAGGGGCATCTGCCCCAGCAGGGCGGCGGTCACGTATTCCTTGCTCAGCTCCCCGGCCAGGGCGGCGAGGCCCGCCCAGGTGAGGTCCCGCTCGATCTTGATGCGGACAATCTTCTCGGTGAGTTCGGCGCGTGCCGTCATGGGCTCTGCTGCTCCGGAAGGCGGTTGCGGAAGGCCGTTTCAGGCTGTATTGATAATCATTATCAATTATACACCAGCCTCCCAGGCTGGGGTGTCACGACAAGTCCTGCCTGGACAAGTCCCATCTCAGGGCCCCGAGAATGAACGCGATCACGACCCTGCGTGCCCGCACCCGGATCGAGCTTCCGGACCCGCCGCGTCAGCTCGACCGGCTCTGCGAAGGGCTGGGCGACTACGGCGCCACCGTGCGGCGGGAGGAGGGCCTCGCCTGGATCTCGCACCGGCTGGGCCGCGCCATGCTGACGACCGAAGGACGGGCACTGCGCCTCGATGTTTCCTCGGAGGACGCCGCCTCCCTCTCCATGCTGCGCGGCCTCCTGGCTTGGTATGTGGAGAATCTCGAAGAGGGGCTGAAGCCGGACTTCGCCTGGGCCGGCGATGGCTGTGACACGGCGCAGCTCCCCTATTTCCGCGCCATGCGCGTGGTCTCCAACGCCGCCGTCACGCCGCATATGCGCCGCATCCGCCTGGCGGGGCCGGACCTCGGGCGCTTCGCGGTCGGCGGCATGCACCTGCGCCTGCTGATCCCGCCGCCGGGCGTGCTGGACCCCGAATGGCCCGTCGCCGGACCCAACGGCGCCCCCGTCTGGCCGCAGGGGCCGCGCGCGGCCATCCCGCGCGTCTACACCATCCGCCGCATCGGCCCCGCCGCTGCCTGGATGGAGGTGGACATGGTCGTGCATGGCGAGGATGAGGGCGATGACGAGGCCGGTTCGGGTCCCGGCTCGCGCTGGGCGCTGGGGGCGGCGCCGGGCGATCCGGTCGGCATCCTTGGCCCAGGCGGGGGCGAGGGGCCGGTCGCGGACTGGGTGGTCCTGGCCGGCGACGAGACCGCCCTGCCCGCCATCGGCCGCATCCTGGAGGAACTGCCCTCCGATGCGCGCGGCGTGGCGATCGTCGAGGTCGCGGATGCGCGGGAGGAACAGGACCTGCCCCACCCGCCCGGCGTCGCGCTGCGCTGGCTGCACCGCAACGGACTTCCCGCCGGCACGCCCAACCTCCTGCCCGCCGCCCTGCGCGCCCTGCACTGGCCGGAAAGCGGCACCGCCGCCGCCTGGGCCGCCGCCGAGTTCCAGGTCGCCCAGTCCATGCGCTGCCACCTGCGCGACGAGCGCGGGCTGGACAAGGACCGCTGCTACTGCGCCGCCTATTGGCGGCAGGAGCGCGGCTGATGCGGATGGCGGCCGTCGCCCGGGCTTTGGCGGCGCGCTTCGTGGCCGGCCCCGGGGAAGGCTCCGCCTGCCCCCGGAACCCCCACCGCCGGGGACATCGCATGTCCCCGGACCTCGCCTTGGGTTGGCACCAGTTGTCGAGCTCAGCTCCCGCCTGATCCCGGGGAGCAGGTGGAGCGGCGGGACTCCCGGGAAGGGGATCAGGACACGCTGCCCACCCTGGTGGCCCCGGCAGTCCGCCGGAAAGCCATGCTCTCCTCCGGCGCGGTCCGGCCGCAGCGGGGGCCAACTCACCGGGTCCAGGGGGCGCAGCGTCCCGGCGGATAAGGGGGTATCGGGGGAAAGGCGGAGCCTTCCTCCGGGCCAGGGGCGCTGCCCCCGATCACCCCGCCCCGAGCGCCCGCCAGCCGATGTCGCGGCGGCAGAAGCCTTCTGGCCAGTCCAGCGCATCCACGGCGGCATAGGCGGCGTCGCGGGCCGCGCGCAGCGTCGGCGCGGTGGCGGTGACGCCCAGCACGCGCCCGCCGGTGGCGAGGATCTCGCCGCCCGGCCCGGCGGAGGTGCCCGCGTGATAGACCACCACGCCCGGCACGGCGCCGGCCTCGTCCAGCCCGCGGATCGCCGTGTTCTTCGCATAGGCGCCGGGATAGCCGCGCGCCGCCACGACCACGACCATGGCCGGGTCGGGCGACCAGCGCAGGCCGAAATCCTTCAGCTCTCCGTCGCAGGCGGCGATCAGCGCCGCCAGCAGGTCGGAGCGCAGCCGCGTCATCAGCACCTGGCATTCCGGGTCGCCGAAGCGGACATTGTACTCGATCAGCTTCGGCCCCTGCGCCGTCAGCATCAGCCCCGCGAAGAGCACGCCGCGGAAGGGCGCGCCGCGCCGCGCCATCTCCGCCAGGGTCGGCCGGACGATCCGCTCCATGGCCTCGGCCTGGAGCGCCTCGGTGAAGGCCGGGGCGGGGGAATAGGCGCCCATGCCGCCGGTGTTCGGACCGGTGTCGCCATCGCCGACGCGCTTGTGATCCTGCGCCCCGACCAGGGGCAGGGCATGGCTGCCGTCGCAGAGGGCGAAGAAGGAGACCTCCTCGCCGACCAGGCATTCCTCGACCAGGATCGAGGCGCCCGCCGCGCCGTGGATGCCGCCATCCAGCATGTCGGTGACGGCGGCCTCGGCCTCCTCCAGCGTGGCGGCCACCACCACGCCCTTGCCGGCGGCGAGGCCGTCGGCCTTGATCACGATCGGTGCGCCCTTCGCCCGGACATAGGCCATGGCCTCGGCACTGTCGGTGAAGCAGGCCCATTCGGCCCCCGGCACGCCGGCGGCTTCGGCGACCTCGCGGGTGAAGCTCTTGGAGCCCTCCAGCCGCGCCGCGGCGGCGGAGGGGCCGAAGCAGCGGATGCCCGCCTCGGCGCAGGCATCGGCCAGGCCCAGGGTCAGCGGCGCCTCGGGGCCGACCACCACGAGGTCCACCTCCTTCTCCTTCGCCAGGGCGAGCTGCCCGGCGACGTCCTCGGCCGCCACGGGCAGGCATTCGGCGATCCGCGCGATCCCGGCGTTGCCGGGGGCCACCCAGAGCCCGGTCAGCAGGGAGGAATCCAGCAGCTTCCGGGCCAGGGCGTGCTCCCGCCCCCCGCCGCCCACCAGCAGCACCTTCATCGCGCGATCTCCACCAGTCGCCCGGCGCCTCGGGAAAGGCCCGGTTTTGTCGGTCGCCCCGGCGCGTAGCATAATGGACGGCGATGAGCGAAACCGCCGCCTCCGCCGCCAAGGGCTCCCCTGGAGCCTCCAACATCCCCGAATACACCGTGGCCGAGATATCGGGCGCGGTGAAGCGCACGCTGGAGAGCAGTTTCGGCCGCGTCCGCATCCGGGGCGAGGTCACGGAATGCCGCCCCTATGGCGCCAACCGCTTCTACTTCTCGCTGAAGGACGAGGGCGGGCAGATCCGCGCGGTGATCTGGGCCTGGAGCGCCGGGCGCACCGGCCTGCGGCCCGAGAACGGCACCGAGGTGATCGCGACCGGCAAGATCACCGCCTATGGCGACCGCTCGACCTACCAGATCGTGGTGGACCGGCTGGACTATGCCGGAGAGGGCGCGCTGCTCGCCCGTGTCGAGCGGCTGCGAAAGGCGTTGGAGGCGGAGGGCCTCTTCGGCGAGGAGCGCAAGCGCCCCCTCCCCGGCCTCCCGCGCGTGATCGGCGTGGTGACCAGCGCCCAGGGCGCGGTGATCCAGGACATCCGCACCACCCTGCTGCGGCGCTTTCCCTCGCGCATCCTGCTCTGGCCGGTGGCGGTGCAGGGCACCGGCGCGGCGGAGCAGGTCGCGGCGGCCATCGCCGGCTTCAACGCCCTGCCGGAAGGCTTCCCCCGTCCGGACGTGCTGATCGTGGCGCGCGGCGGCGGCTCGCTGGAGGACCTGATGGCCTTCAACGAGGAGATCGTGGTCCGCGCCGCCGCCGCCAGCCAGATCCCGCTGATCTCGGCGGTGGGGCACGAGACGGACACGACGCTGATCGACTTCGCCTCCGACCGCCGCGCCCCCACCCCCACCGCCGCCGCCGAGCTCGCCGTGCCCTCCCGCACCGAGCTTCTGGCCCAGGTGCAGCAGCGCGCCCTGCGCCTCACCCGCGCCGGGCAGTCTCACCTGGACCAGGTGCGCTACCGCCTCGCCCGGGCGACGGCGGCCCTGCCGGACCTGCCGGGGATGCTGCTGAACGCCCGGCAGCGCCTCGACGACCGGGGGGAGCGCCTCGCCCTGGCGCCGCGCGTGCTGCTGCGCGACCGCCGGGCACGGCTGAACGACGCCGCCGCCCGCCTGCTGCACCCGCGCGAGATGCTGGCGGCCCGGCGGGCGCGGCTGCAGCTCCTCGAATCCCGCTCCGGCGCCGCCGTGTCGCGGGTCCTGGACCGCGCGGCGCGGCAGTTCGCCCGCCTACCCGACCCGACGCCGCGCCTGCGCTTCCGGCTGCGCGAGGGGCGGCTGGCGCTGGACGGGCTTTCCGCCCGGCTGGAAGGCGCCTCCTACCAGGGGCTGCTGGAGCGCGGCTTCGCCCTGGTGCGCGACGGCGAGGGCAGGCCCGTCACCCGTGCCGCGCAGGTCGATCCCGGGGCAAGGTTGCAGATCGAATTCGCCGATGGCGTCATCGAGGCCGCCGACACCCGGGGTGCCCCCCCGAAGCGCCCGCGCACACCCAAGGCCAAGGAACAGGGTTCCCTGCTGTGATCGCACGCCGCCTCCTGCTGCCCCTGCCAGCCCTGCTGCTCGCCCGCTGCGCCGGTTCCGCCGAGTCGCGGCCCGGCACCGCCGCCTCCGCGCCCGCGCTGGAGATGAACCCGGCCGGCCTGACCCAGGGCGGCTTCGTCGCCGGCCGCACTGCGCCCGGCACGCGCCTCGCCCTGGATGGCAAGCCGGTGCCGGTCTCGGCGGATGGCCACTTCGCCCTGGGCTTCAGCCGCGATGCCGGGCCGGAGGCGGCGCTGGGCATCACCCCGCCCGGCGGCCGCACCGAGATCCGCCGCCTCGCCATCGCCCCCCGCCACTGGGACATCCAGCGCCTGAACGGCCTGCCGTCCCGGCAGGTGACGCCGAACGCGCAGGACCTCGCCCGCATCCGCGCCGAGCAGGTGCGGATCAACGCCGCCCGCGCGGTGGAAACCCCGGTGGCGCTTTATGCCGAGGGTTTCGACTGGCCCGCACGGGGCCGCATCAGCGGCGTCTATGGCAGCCAGCGCATCCTGAACGGGGAGCCGCGGGCGCCGCATCTCGGCCTGGACATCGCCGTGCCGACCGGCACGCCGACCGCCCCGATGGCGCCGGGGCGGGTGACCCTGGCGGCAGACCTCTACTTCACCGGCAATACCTTGATCGTCGAGCACGGGCAGGGCGTGGCCAGCCTCTACGCCCACCTGTCGCGCATCGAGGTGCGGGAGGGCCAGCGGGTGGGGCGCGGCGAGACCATGGCGCTTTCCGGCGCCACGGGCCGCGTCACCGGGCCGCACCTGCACCTGGGCCTCTTCTGCCGGGGCGTCTCGATCGACCCGGGGCCCGTGCTGGGGCTGTAGCGGGCCCGGCCGGAGGGGGCGTCAGCCCAGCGGCATCTCCACGACGATCCGGCCCCAGGGCACGCCACGGTCCACCCGGACGCCGTCGGGCTTGCGGGCCAGGGTCAGCAACAGGCGCATGCCGAGGCCACGGCTGCGAACCGGGTCGAAATCGGCCGGAAAGCCCTGGCCTTCGTCCTCGACCGCGATCCGCGCCACCTTCCCGAGCGGCTGCACCGAGACGGAGACCGTGCCGTGCCCGTATTTCAGCGCGTTGGTCACCAGCTCGGTCACGATCAGCCCCAGGGAGGTCAGCTTGTCTGGCGACAGCATCAGGGATTCGGTCGAAAGATGGATGGGACGGCCGACGATCTCGTCGGACAGGCTGCCGCGCAGGTCGTCCAGCAGGCCGCCAAGATAGGTGGCGAGGTCCGCCTCGGTGACGTCGTTGCCCTCGTAGAGCCGCTTGTGCACCGCCGCGACGGTCAGCACCCGGCGGGCGGCCTCGGCCAGATGCGCCCGGGCGCCGCCGTCGTTCACATGCCCGGCCTGAAGCTGCAGCAACGTATGCACGAGCTGTAGGCTGTTGCGGATGCGGTGATGCACCTCGCGCATCAGAAGGTCCTGCTGCCGCAGCAGCGCGTCCTTGGCCTCCACGGCCTTCACCCGGTCGGTGACGTCGCGCGAGATGGCGACGAACTGCTCGTCCTCCCCCTGCCCGCCCAGGGGTGCCACCAGCACGTCCCACCATTTCGGCGTGCCCTTGGTCGTGGGGCAGAAGGCCTCGAAATGCCCGATCCCGGTCTGGCGCGCCGCGCGGATGGCGGCGCGGACATGTTCCGCCTGGTCCGCGGGCCAGAGCCTTTCCCAGGGGCAGTTCGCCACCTTGGCGAAATCGTCGATCTCCATCAGGCACAGGCCGTTGTGGTTCATGCGGACCAGCGTGCCGTCGCCCCGCAGCACCTTGATGCAGTCGGGGCTGCTCTCGAAGACGCTTTGCAGCATCGCCTCGCTGTGCGCGAGGGCCACCTGGCGCGCCTGCCGGTCCGCCACCGCCGCGATGACGTTGGCCAGGGCCTGGAGGAAGGCGATGTCGCGCGGCTCGAAATCCGTGCGGTCGCCGCTGTCCACCTCCAGCACGCCATAGGGCACGGCCTGGCCGCTGCCGATCAGCACGTTCAGCGCGCGCCTGACCCCGTGCTCCACCAGCAGGGCGGGGGTGCGGAAGCGGGCTTCCTCCGTCAAATGGTTGGAGATGACCGGTCGCCCGGTGCGAAAGGCATAGCCGGCGGGGCTTTCCAGATCCGCTCCCAGCCGGGCATGGCCCACGACCCCGGCATGCCAGCCGACCCCCGCCTGCACCAGGAAGGCGTTCTCCCCGGGCAGGAAGCGCAGGACCTTGGCGAAGGGCACGTCCAGCCCATCGGCCGCCACGCGGCAGACCTCGTCCAGCGAGGGCTGCAGGCTGTCGCCCCTCAGGGCGAAAAGACCGAATTCGGCGATCAGCTCCTGCTGCCGCAGCCTCTGATAGGCTTCGGCGCGCTGGGGCTCCATGTCGGGGGACAGCATGCCCGGAATTCTACACGTTCCCCGCCCCCTGGAAACAGGCCACGGCCCGGATGCCCCCGCGCCGCGCTCGGGTCGTCCATGCGCCGTGGCCGCGCGGCTTTCCGAGGGCCGGCGGAGCCCACCCCCGAGCACCCCCGGGGCGCCACGGGCGCGGCACCTCAAGCTGGGCGATGCTACCCTTCGCAGGAGTCGCGCCGGGGCGAGGCCCGCCGGCAGGCCGGTTCAGCGCTTCGGCGGCGGCGGCAGGTCCGGCTTCCCGCTGGGCGGCCTGGCCCCGAAATGATCGGCCAGCTGCGAGGCACTATAGGCTTCGGTGAAGCTTTCCTCGATCTCCGGCAGCATCGTCTCGTTCCAGGCGAGCCAGTCCTGCTCCATGCGCTCGAAGACGGCGGGCTGGCGAGCCTTCAGGTTCGCCCGCTCCATCGGGTCCTCGACCACGTTGAACAGGAAGCTGTTCTCCCCGATCTTCAGGTACTTCAGGTCGCCGTCGCGCATCGCCCGCTGGGCATTGGCCTTGTAGCGCCAGTACAGCCGGCGCGGCACCGGCGCCGCGCCGTCGAGGGCCGGCAGCAGGTCCATGCCATCCGGCGGATAGGCCGCATCGGCCTGCCCGCCGGCGGCGGCCAGCAGGGTGGGCAGCCAGTCCATGCTGGCCATCACCTGCTCCGAAGTGCCGCCGGGCCTGATCCGGGCGGGCCAGCGGATGACGGCGGGGATGCGCAGACCACCTTCCAGCAGCTCCGTCTTGCGGCCGTTGAAGGGCCAGACATCCGAGAAGCGCTCGCCGCCATTGTCGCTGGTGAAGATGACAATGGTGTCGCGGGCGATCCCCCTTTCCTCCAGCTCCGCCAGCACGAGGCCGATCTGCTCGTCCATCGAGACGACCATGCGGCCGTAGGTCTTCAGCGTGCCGCCGTCGAAGTTCCGCAGGTCCTTGCCCTTCAGCCGCTCGGATTCCGCCTCGTCGCCCGGGCCGACCCAGGGCCAGTGCGGGGCGTTGAAGTGCAGGCTGAGGAAGAAGGGGCGACCCGCCTGCGCGAAGTCCCGCACCACCTCCACCGCCTTCCGGCCGAGCAGTTCGGTGGCATAGCCATGCTGGTCGATCGCCAGGTCGCCGTCCCAGAGATCGGGTTTCCCGTCCGTGCCGCGATGCGTGTAGTAGTCGATGGTGCCGCCGCGGAAGCCCCAGAACCGGTCGTAGCCGCTCTTCAGCGGGCCGAACTTCGGCAGGGCGCCCAGGTGCCATTTGCCGACCAGGGCGGTGCTGTAGCCGGCACGCTTCAGCAGCGAGGGCAGTGTCGGATGCTCGGGCGGCAGGCCGACCTCGTTGGTGCGCGACAGCGGTTCCCACAGCCCGAGCGGTAGCCGGTACTGGTAGCGGCCGGTGATCAGCGCCGTGCGCGTCGCAGAGCAGACGGCGGAGCTGGCATAGGCCTGCAGGAAACGCAGCCCCTGCCCGGCCAGGCTGTCCACCGCCGGGGTGCGGAAGGCGCGCTGGCCGTAGCAGGAAACATCCGCCACCCCCAGGTCGTCGGCCATGATGAAGATGATGTTGGGCTGTCGCGTGGCTTGGTTCGGGGCTCGGCCTTGCGTCTGGGCCTGCGCGCCGGGGGGCGCCAGTGCGGCGCCCAGCCCGGCACCCAGCGTGGTCGCGCCCATGGCGCTGGCGGACAGCAGCCCGCGCCGGCTCATTTCGGTCGCCATTGTTTCCTCCCGTTTATTAGTTATGCGACATAACTAACTCGTTCTTTTGCGCCCAGCAAGGACGGCGCCGATCCTGCCACAGTCCGTCATCGCAGCGGGGCCATAGAATCCACGCATGATAGGGCTTGCATCAATACGTTTGCGCATGATTGGCTGGGGCCGTGGAACTCCGGCAGCTTGAAACCTTTTGCGCCATCATCGCGGGCGGCAGCCTGACCGCGGCGGCAAGGCTGACGGGCCGCTCGCAGCCGGCGATCTCGCGCCAGTTGCAGGAGCTGGAAGCGGCCCTCGGCTTTACCCTTTTCGAACGCAACGGCCCCCGCATCACCCCGACCGAACAGGGCTTGCGGTTCCATGACGAGGTGGAGCCCTCCCTGGCCGGCCTGCGGCGCCTGGAGGAACGGGCCGAGGCCATCGCCCGGGGCGAGCTGGCCTCGCTCGACATCGCCGCCATCCCCGCCCTGGCCATGGGCCTGATCCCCCGCGCCCTGGCGCGGCTGCCGGCGGAGGACCTGCCGCGCAACCTGGGGCTCGGCGCCGTCCCGGCGGGCGAGGTGGTGCGGCAACTGCTCGACCGCCGCGCCGTGCTGGGCTTCGCCAGCCTGCCGGTGGACCATCAGGGGCTGGACGTCCACTGGCTGGGCGAGAGCCGCTGCGTCGCCGTGCTGCCAGCCGCCCATCCCCTGGCCGGGGAGACCTGCCTGCCGCTGCGCGCCCTGGACGGGGAGCGGCTGATCACGGTGGCCGACCCGCACCGCCTGCGCCACCGGATCGAGACGGCGCTGGCCCGTGCCGAGGCGCGCCCGCGCGGCCTGATGGCGGTGAATGCCTCGATCCTGGCAGCCTCCGCGGCCCGGGCCGGGCTGGGCGTGGCGTTGATCGACCCGGTGACGGCACAGGGCCTGCCGGCCACGGGGCTCGCGATCCGGCCGCTCGACACGGCGATCCCCTTCTTCTGGAGCGTGCTGACCCCGGCGGCACGGCCGCCCTCCCTCCTCACCCGCCGGGTGATCGAGGCGGCCCGCGAGGCGGCGGAGGAGCTGCCGGGTTTCCGCCTTCATCCGCCCCGGTCCATGGACCTGCTGACCGCCCGCCAGGCGGCCTCCCCCCAGGACGACCCCCGAGACAACGAGGAGCCGGCGCGATGACCGAGCCCGTGCATTCCCGCGACCCAGCCGTGGCGGAAGCGCCGCACGGCCTTCCGGCCCTGGAGGCGCGGCTGCGCGCCGACCTCGAATGGCTGGAGCTGCCCGGCAAGCCCTGGGTCCCGACGCGGGAGGCAGACGATCGGCCCGTGACCGACGTGGCCATCATCGGCGGCGGCATGTGCGGGCTGGCGGCCTCGGCGGCGCTGCGCCTGCTCGGCATCGACAACCAGCAGGTGCTGGACCGCGCGCCCGAGGGCGAGGAAGGCCCCTGGGCCACCTGGGCGCGGATGGAGACGCTGCGCTCGCCCAAGACGCTGGCCGGGCCGGCGCTGGGCCTGCCGGCACTGACCTTCCGCGCCTGGTACGAGGCGCAGCACGGCCGCGCCGCCTGGGACGCGCTGGGCAAGATCCCGCGCCCGATGTGGATGGACTACCTGCGCTGGTACCGCCGCGTGATGCAGGTGCCGGTGCGCAACGGCGTCAGCGTCTCCCTTCTCCGCCCGCGCGCGGACGAGCTGATCGCGGTGGAGAACAGCGCCGGCTCCACCATCCTGGCGCGGCGCGTGGTGCTGGCCACCGGGCGCGACGGACTCGGCGGCGCCTTCGTGCCGGAACTGGCGCGCGGGATTGGCCGGCGCTTCTGGGCGCATTCGCGCGACGATATCGACTTCGCCGCGCTGCGCGGCCGGCGCGTGGCGGTGATCGGCGCCGGCGCCTCGGCCATGGACAATGCCGCGACGGCGCTGGAGGCGGGCGCGGCCAGCCTGGACATGTTCGTGCGGCGCCGGGCGCTGCCGCGCGTCAACAAGTTCACCGGCATCGGCAGCCAGGGCGTGGTGCACGGCTTCGCCGGCCTGCCGGACGAATGGAAGTGGCGCTTCATGCACCATGTCCTGAGCGAGCAGACGCCGCCGCCACGCGACAGCACGCTGCGCGTCTCGCGCCATCCGCAGGCACGGCTGCATCTCGGCAGTCCGGTCCTGTCGCTGCGCGAGGAAGGTGGCGCGCTGGTGCTGGAAACGCCGCAGGGCCGGCAGGCGGTGGATTTCGTGATCTTCGCCACGGGCTTCGGCGTGGACCTCGCACAAAGGCCGGAGCTGGCGCTCGTCGCGCCCGAGATCCGCTTCTGGCGCGACCGCTTCGCCCCCACCCCTGGCGAGGAGAATGCCGAACTGGCGCATTCGCCGGACCTCGCGCCGGATTTCAGCTTCCTGGAGAAGCATCCCGGCGCCTGCCCGGCCCTTTCGCGCATCCACTGCTTCAACTACCCCTCCTCGCTCAGCCACGGGAAGCTGACCGGCGACATCCCCGCCGTCAGCGCCGGGGCGCAGCGCCTCGCCCAGTCCATCGCCCGGCATTTCTTCGTCGAGGACCGCGAGATCCATTACGACCGGCTGCGCGCCTTCGCGGTGCCGGAACTGCTGGGAGATGAATGGGCGTCGGCCGGAGTGGCGGCCTGAGGCTCCCGTGGCCCCGGGGAAAGGCGCCGCCGCGGGGGAGCCGTTCTTTGACCCTTTCCAGGACCCCGCCTGTCCGCCATCTCCCCCGGCGCGGGATCGGGAAGCAGGAATGCCACGGGCGCCCAGAAAGGCGGGGTCTCAGGGGAATGCCATTCCCCTGGGCGGAGAGGGTCCGGAAGAGGCGGCGCCTTTCCGGGGGCAGCCACAGGAGCGACGCAAAGCGATGAAGGGATTTCCCGGGATGCAGAGACGACATCTTCTCGCCGGCCTCGGCGCCGCCGCCTTCCTGCCATGGCCAGGAAGGGCGCAGGCGCAGCAGGGCAGCCGGAAGTTGACCATCGCCTTCGGCGATCCGGTCTCCTCGCTCGATCCGCAGCTCAACAACTTCGCCGGCGACCGTTCGGTGGACCTGCACTTCTTCGATCTGCTGATCGAGAACCACACCGAGGGCGGCTTGCAGCCGGGGCTGGCATTGTCCTGGAAGCCGGTGGGCGAGAGGGTCTGGGAATTCATCCTGCGCCCGGGCGTCACCTGGTCGGACGGCAAGGCCTTCACCGCCGATGACGTGGTGTTCTCCTATGCCCGCGCCCCGGACGTGCCGGGCAGCACGGCGAGCTTCGCCGGCTATCTCCGCACGGTGGAGAAGGTGGAAGCGACCGGCCCACTGACGCTGCGCGTCACGACCAAGGAGCCGAACCCGCTGCTGCCGCTGAACCTCGCCTCGGTGCATATCGTCAGCCGCCATGCGACCGAGGGCGCGTCCAGCAACGACTTCAACAGCGGCAAGGCGATGGTGGGGACCGGGCCCTATACCTTCGTGTCCTTCACCCCTGGCGAGCGCGTGCGGATGAAGGCGCGGCCCGACTACTGGGGTGGCAAGCCGGACTGGGACGAGGTGGACTACCGCTACGTCGCCAGCGCCCCGGCGCGCACGGCGGCGCTGCTGGCGGGCGATGTGGATGTGATCGACAAGGTCTCCGTTTCCGACCTGGCGCAGATCCGCTCGCGCAAGGAGGTGGTGCTCTACGCCTATCCCGGCCTGCGGATGCTGCTGCTCCAGCCGAGCTTCTCGGAGAAGCCGAGCCCCTTCGCACTCGCCAATGACGGCTCGCCTCTGCCGAAGAACCCGATGCTGGACATCCGGGTGCGGCGCGCGCTGACCATGGCGGTGAACCGCGACGCACTCTGCGATCGGCTGATGAACGGCACCGCCACGCCGACAGGGCAATGGATGCCGGAGGGCAGCTTCGGCTACGATCCTTCGATCAGGCCGCCCGCCTTCGAGCCCGACAAGGCCAGGGCGCTGTTGGCCGAGGCGGGCTATCCGGACGGGTTCCAGCTCACCCTGCATCTGCCGAACGATCGCTACGTGCTGGGCCCGCAGGTTGCGCAGGCGGTGGCGCAGATGTGGACCCGCGTCGGCGTGAAGACGCAGGTCGAGGCTGTGCCCTGGTCGGTCTATTCCTCCGGCGTGAAGACGGGCGACTACGCCATGACCACGCTGGCCTGGGGCAATGGCACGGGCGAGGGCAGCTACGCGCTGATCAACGTGCTGGGCAGCGTCGATCCCAGGCAGGGGCGCGGCGTCTCCAACTGGGGACGCTACAGCAACCCGCAGGTGGACCAGGCGCTGGAGGATGCGATGGCCGCGTTCGACGACGCCAAGCGCGAGGCGATCCTGCGGAAGTCGGCGCAGGTGGTGGCCGAGGATGCCGGCATCATCCCGCTCTTCCACTACCAGAACCTCTGGGCGGCGAAGCGGCACCTGAAGGTCACGCCGCAGACCAGCGACCGTACCACCGCGATGATGGTGAGCCGCACGTCATGAACATGGAAATACCCGATCTGGCCGAGCACCTGCTCGGCATCGATGCAGCCTCTCCGCTTGGACGGCTGCGGCGCGAGCGCGCCGACATCCTGAAGCACGAGGAAGGCGCCTATCGCGAGCTGGTGCTGCCGCCGCGGCCGGGCCGGGTCTCCCTGGCCGAGCGGGCGGCGCTGGCGCTGCGCGGCGCGCTGATCGAGGGCGACGCGGTGCTGGCGGCACATTACCGCGCGCTGCTCGCCGCCTGCGGCTCGGCGGAGGAGATCGCGGCGGCGGAGGCCTTCCCCGCCCCGGCAGGCGAGGGCCGCCTCGCCGTGCTGTTCCGCTATGCGGACATGGTGGCGCAACGCCCCGCCGATTGCGGGCAGGCGGATATCGACCGGCTGCTGGCCATGGGCCTCACCGCGCGCGACATCGTGGCGGTGACGCAACTCGTGTCCTTCGTGCCCTATCAGGTGCGCCTGCTCGCCGGGCTGCGCCAGTTGCGGGGCGAGCTTCAGGGAGAAGCCGCATGAGCCGATTCACCATGGAGGAGGTTGGCTGGGAGCCGCGCCTGCCCCCGGTCGAGGAAGCCAGCGCCACCCCGGAGCAGATCGCCGCCCTGGATGCCTGTCCGCCGGCGCAGCGCCGCTCGGTCTATTTCCGCACGCTGGTGCACGATCCTGGCTCGCTGGGCGAGCGGGGGGCGCTCTTTACCAAGGTGATGTACGCGCCGAAGGGGCTGCCGCGGGCGGAGCGGGAGCTGGCCACGGCGATCGTCTCCATCGTCAACGGCTGCGTCTATTGCACCTCGGTCCATGCGCGGCGCTTCGTGGAACTGGGCAAGCAGGAGGCGGTGATGCGCGCCCTGCTGGAGCACGGCATCGCGGCGGAGGGGCTGGACGCGCGGCAGCGTGCCATCGTGGACTACAGCGCGAAGCTGACCGCCACCCCCCAGGACATGATGCCCGCCGACCTGGTGCCGTTGCGGGAGGCCGGCCTGTCGGATCTGGAGATCCTGGACCTGATCCATGCCGTGGCGATGTTCGCGAACGCGAACCGGCTGATGCAGTCGCTCGGCCGCTCGGTACCGCCGGAGGGATAGGGATAGGCGCCGGGGGGAGGCTCCGGGACGGGGTGCCGCCCCGCCCGCCACCCTCCTTCCCTGTCCGGCGCGGAGATGGCAGGCTCACGGAAACTCGCGGGACAGCCGGCGTTGTTGTTCCGATACGAACCGCCGGACGGCCATCATGAAACTTTTCACCTGCCAGAGTTGCGGCCAGGTCCTCTATTTCGAGAACACCACCTGCACCCATTGCCAGCACCGCCTCGGCTACCTGGCCGAGGAGGAGACGATGTCGGCCCTGGAGCCGGACGACGAAGCGGGGGGCGGGACCTGGCGGGCCCTGGGCGCGCGGGATGGGACGCGCCGCTACCGCTTCTGCCGCAACGCGCAGCATGATGTCTGCAACTGGCTGGTTCCGGCGGATTCCGCGGAGGACTTCTGCCTCGCCTGCCGGCACAACCGGATCGTTCCGAACCTCGCCGAGCCGGGGAACATCGAGCACTGGCGGGCGCTGGAAGTGGCCAAGCACCGGCTCTTCTACAGCCTGCTGCGCCTGCGCCTGCCGCTGCACACACGGCAGGAGGACCCGGAGCACGGGCTGGTCTTCGACTTCAAGGAGGACATGGCCGGCGGTACCAAGGTCATGACCGGCCATGACGACGGCGTGATCACCATCGCGCTGAAGGAGGCCGACGACGTGCGGCGCGAGGAGATGCGCAAGCATCTGGGCGAGGTGTATCGCACCCTGCTCGGCCATTTCCGGCACGAGATCGCGCATCACTACTGGGATCTGCTGGTCGAGCGTGGCGCGAATGGCGAGCTGGAGGCTTTCCGCGACCTCTTCGGCGACGAGCGGCAGGACTACCAGCAGGCGCTCGACACCTACTATGCCAATGGCGCGCCGGCGGACTGGCAGGAGAACTACGTCAGCGCCTATGCCAGCGCTCATCCCTGGGAGGATTTCGCCGAGACCTGGACGCACTACCTGCACATCGTGGACACGCTGGAGATGGCTGGCGCCTTCGGGATCAGCGTCCACCCCGCCGAGGTGCCGGACGACGGCTCCCTCAGCACCAATATCGATTTCGATCCATACACCGCCGAGACGATCGGGGCGATCGTGGATGCCTGGCTGCCGCTCAGCTTCGCGGTCAACAGCCTGAACCGCTCGATGGGCCTGGCGGATCTCTACCCCTTTGTGCTGTCCCCGCACGCGGTGGAGAAGCTGGGCTTCATCCACCGGCTGGTCCGTGGGCAGCCGCTGGCCGTAGAAACACCCCTTCCCCCCGGCCCGGCCTGACGCGGCGGCCAGCCCGGCCCGTGGCTTGCCTCGTTGCGCCGGGGGGAGCTCCTTGGGGGCAAGGCGGAGCCTTGCCCCCGGCGGGCAGCCACGAAGCGCCGCGCCCACCGATCGTCTCAGCACCCGCGCGAGGCGAAATCCTGTGCCCGGGCGGCGCGGCGCTGGTCGGCCGGCAGGCCGGTCACGGAGGCGGTATAGGCGGCCCCGGTCGCATTGGCCGCGGCCTCGCGGCAATAGGGGTCGGGGATGGCGGCGACGCCGGGCGTATAGATGGGCTGCGACGGCGAGCTGCAGGCGGCGAGCCCGGCCAGGCCCAGGCAGGCCGTCATTCCGAGCATCCAGCGGGACATGGCGAGATCCTCCTCAAAGCCAGGAGAAGCGCCGTCCCGCCGGATGGTTGCGGGTGCTCCTACCAGCGCACCCGGGCACCGGCGATCACCAGCAGACGGTCGCCGAAATAGCAGGCGTTGGAGGAGGAGCAGCTGGAGACATAGGCCTTGTCCGCGATGTTGTTCGCGTTCAGCGTCAGCTCCAGGCCCTTGGCCTGCGGGAAGCGCTCCCCGACGTCGTAGCGCACCGCGGCGTCGAACAGGGTGAAGTCCGACACCTTGAAGCTGTTCGTCTCGTCGCCGTAGGTCGAACCGACATAGCGCACGCCGGCACCCAGCGAGAGGCCGCGCAGGAAGCCGTCGTTGAAGCGGTAGTTCGCCCAGGCGCTGGCGATGTGCTCGGGCACCTGCTGTGGGCGCTTGCCCTGGACGTTCGCGGTGGTGGAACGCGTCACCTCGGCGTCGATGTAGCTGTAGGTGCCGATCAGGTCGATGTTGCTGGTCAGGCTGGCGCGGCCCTCGACCTCGACACCCTGCGAGCGGATCTCGCCGGTCTGGATGCTGTAGTTGGTGTTGATCGGGTCCTGGGTCAGGACGTTCTTCTGCTTGATATGATAGGCCGCGACCTGGACGAAGCTGTTCATCCCCGGCGGCTGGTACTTCACGCCCGCCTCGTACTGCTCGCCCGTCGTCGGGTCGAAGGAGCTGCCGCCGCGCGACGGCGCATAGGTGCCGCTGTTGGGCAGGAAGGAGGTGGAATAATTGACGTAGGGCGCGAAGCCGTTGTCGAAGAGGTAGAGCAGCCCCGCGCGCCAGGTGAACTTGCTGTCGTCCTGGCTGGAGCGGGTGCTGTAGGTGCGGGTATAGGTCTCGCTGGTCGCCCAGTCGTTGCGCACGCCCACGGTCAGGTGCCAGCGGTCCCAGACCATCTGGTCCTGCCCGTAGAGGCCGAGCTGGTCCGTGTTCTGGTAGGTCGTGCCGGAGGCGCCGATCCGCGGCCGGGCGATGTAGCTGCCATAGACAGGCGCGAAGATGTCAAGCGTGGTCGCCGTGCCCTGGCCCAGCCGCCGCTTGGCCGAGCTGCGCGACCAGTCGAGCCCGGCCAGCACCGTGTGCCGCACCGGTCCGGTGTTGAAGTCCGCCTGCGCCTGGTTGTCGAGGGCGAGCGTGTCCGCGTGCTCGATCGAGAGCGTCGTGGCGCGGGACGCGGTGCGCTGGTTTGCCGCCAGGGAGCGGAAGGAGACCGCCGAGAACTCGGAATCGATGTGCGAATAGCGGAAGTTCTGCCGGACGGTCCAGATGCTGTCGAGCCGGTGCTCCAACTGGTAGCCAACCGAGGCGACGGTGCGGTCGTACTTGTCGAAATCGGGCTCGCCCGGGTTGAAGCTCGGCTTCAGCTTGCCGTTGCGGTTCGGCAGCACCGTGCCGACCGCCGGGACGAAGTTGTAGAAGCCGCCCTCGGGATCGTGCTGGTAGCTGCTCAGGAAGGTCAGCGTGGTATCGGCATCCGGCCGCCAGGTCAGGGCGGGGGCGATGGCGATGCGCTGTTCCTTGACGTTCTCGTACTGTGTGTCGGCGGTGCGCCCGATGCCGGTCAGGCGGTAGAGGAACTGGCCATCCTCGGTCAGCTTGCCGCCGAAGTCGAAGGCGGTCTGCAGCCGGGCGCGGTTGCCGGCCTCCAGCCGGACCTCGTGGATCGGCGTTTCGGTCGGGCGCTTGCTGACGAGGTTGACGATGCCGCCGGAGCCGGTCTGGCCATAGAGCACCGAGGCCGGGCCGCGCAGCACCTCGATGCGCTCCAGCAGCCAGGGATCGACCGAGGGGATGGCGTAGGAGACGCCGCGCTGCTGCCGCAGCCCGTCGAGGAAGTTCACATAGGCCGCGCCGACGCCCTGGCCGCCAAAGCCGCGGATGAAGTTGCTGTCGTAGCGGGAGGTGGGACGGATCTCGGACAACACGCCCGGCGTGAAGCGCAGCGCCTGGGAGACGGTCTGCGCCGCCTGGTCGTCCATCTGCTGCCGCGTGACGACGCTGGTGGACTGGGGCGACTCGATCAGCGGCGTGTCGGTCTTGGTGCCGGTGGTGGCCACGGGAGCGACATAGCCGTCCACCGGTTGCCAGCTCCGCCAGGCCGTGCCCTGCACATCGACGGTCGGCAGGGTGAGCGTGCCGGCGGCGGCCTGATCCGCTGCCTGGCCTTGGGCAGCCGCATCCTGGGCAAAGCCGGTGGAGGGGCCCAGGGTGGTCACGGCGACGGTCATCAGCAGGAGACCACGCCAGGAAGCCACGAGGGGAAGGCAGATCGGGATCGGTCGGAGGGCCATGTGTATGCGACGTCCATCAAGCGGCAGAATGCGCTCTGGCGCCTAATCTAATTGATAATCAATCTCAATAAGGCCTTGGACCTTCATCCTGTTGTGACCTTGCGGATACGCCTGGGTGTCGCATGAAGGACACGATAAATGACATCGATGTCATTTCCGGCGTGACCATGACGTGCACGGCATCATGGCAGCCGGCGAGACCGTCTTGACGTGCCCCTGCCCCGCCATGGCATATCGCGGGCGTGGCCGCTCCATGGGCCGCCGTAAGCGTTCGACGTGAGCCAACGCATCACATCTGGACATCGTGCCGGATGGGGATGCGCCGTGCTCGCTGGGCCGCCTGCTTCTCCATACGGCGCGGAGAGGATAGTCCCATGGACCCGACCAGCGCTTCCACGCCGCGCTCCACCCCCCTCCACGAAGTCACCTCTCCGGGTGGCATCCCTTCCGCCAGCAGCACGCCGGATGCGGCGGCCCTGCCGCGCCTCGCCCTGGCGGTCTTCCTCGCCTACATGACGGTGGCGCTGCCGCTGCCGGTCATCCCGCTCTATGTCCATGATGGGCTGGGCTTCGGCAATGTCGTGGCCGGGCTCAGCATCGGCATCCAGTTCGTCGCCACCATCCTGACCCGCGGCTATGCCGGGCGCCTCGCCGACCATTCCGGGGCGCGCCGCTCCATGCGGTCGGGCCTCGTCTTCTGCGCCCTGTCCGGGGCGGTCTACATGCTCTCGGCCCTGCTGCCGCTGGAAGCGCTGCCCCGGCTCCTGCTGCTGATGGCCGGCCGCCTGGTGCTGGGCTTCGGGGAAAGCCAGCTCGTCATCGGCGCCCTGGCCTGGGGCATCGGCCTGGTCGGGCAGCCCCGCACCGGGCGGGTGCTGTCCTGGATGGGCATGGCCATGTACGGCGCCCTCGCCGCCGGGGCACCGGCGGGGCTCTGGCTCTCCGGCCTGGATGGGACGACCGGGGGCGGGATGGCCATCGTCGGCCTCGCCACGCTGCTGCTGCCGCTGCTCGCCCTCGTCATGACCACCGGCATCACCGCGACCCGGCCGGCCGGCGGCACGCGGGGCTCCTTCTGGGGCATCGTCGGGCGGATCCGCCTTCCGGGCCTCGCAGTGGCGCTGCAGGGGATCGGCTTTGCCGCCATCGGCGCCTTCGCCACGCTGCACTTCACCGACCGGGGCTGGCCGCATGCCGGTCTGGCGCTGAGTTGCTTCGGGGGCGCCTTCGTGCTGGTGCGCATCCTCCTCGGCCATGCGCCGGACCGGTTCGGCGGCATTCCCGTCGCCCTGGCCTCCCTCGCGGTCGAGACGGCCGGGCTGCTCCTGCTCTGGAGCGCCGGGACCCCGCTCCTCGCCCTGGCCGGTGCCGCCGTCACCGGGGCGGGCTGTTCCCTGGTCTTCCCTGCGCTGGGCGTGGAGGTGGTGAAGCACGTGCCGCCGCAGATACGCGGCACCGCCCTGGGTGGCTTCGCGGCGTTCCAGGACCTGTCCTATGCCGTGACCGGGCCGCTGGCCGGACTTGTGGCGAATGCCCTGGGCTATGCCGCCATCTTCGGCGTCTCCGCCCTGGCGGCGTTGCTGGGGCTGGGGATGGTGCTCGCCATGCGGCTCCGGGCGGAGGCGGGCCCGGCCTGACCGGCGGGGCATGGCTTCGCCCGGCAAGGCCGGCGGATCAGTAGAACCGCTTGCTGTAGCTTTCCGCGATCCAGGCCTCGCTGCGCTCCGCATCCTCGGCCAGTTGGTCCGCCAGGATGCGGCCCAGCGAGGGGAAGGAGGCGCGGGGCACCTGCCGCGAGGCATCCCAGAGGCCGGAGCGCATCATGGCCTTGCCGCAGTGGAAGAAGACCTCCTCCACCGAGACCAGCAGCCCGGCCAGGGGCGGCTTGCCCTGGGCGGCGAGGGGCGCCAGCAGCGCCGCGTCGCGCGTCATCGCCGCCCGGCCGTTGACCCGCAGCGTCTCGTTGATGCCGGGGACGAGAAAGATCAGCCCCAGTTGCGGATTGCCGGCGACGTTCATCATCGTGTCCACGCGCCGGTTGCCGATCCGGTCGGGGATCAGCAGCGTCGCCTCGTCCAGCACGGCGACGAAGCCCGGCGCGTCGCCACGCGGCGTGGCGTCGCAGCGCCCTTCCGCATCCGCCGAGGCGATCACCAGGAAGGGCGAGAGGGCGATGAAGGCCCGGGCATGGCGGTCCAGCCGGGTGAGCTGCTTGGCCACCACGCGCGGGTCGGGCTGGCCGTAATGCGCACGGATCTCCTCCGCATCCGGGGATTCGGGCGGCGTCATGCGGGGCTCCTCCTGCTCAGCCGCGGGCGTATTCGGCGGCGCGGCGCACCAGATCCTCTTCCGGGCGGATGCCCGTGTAGAGCACGAACTGTTCCAGCGCCTGGAGGGTGATCACCTCGCCGCCGTCGATCACCCGCTTGCCCAACCGGCGCGCCAGGCGGATGAGCGGCGTTTCCACCGGCAGGGCCACCACGTCGAAGACGGTCTCCGCCGCTGCCACCGTGTCCTCGGGGAAGGACAGGTCCTCTGCCTCCGGTCCGCCCGACATGCCGACGGGCGTGACATTCACCAGCATGGCGGGGCGCAGCATGCCGGGCTCCGCCTGCCAGGCATAGCCGCAGCTCTCCGCCAGGGCGCGGCCCGTGGCCTCGTTGCGCGCGACGATGGTGCCCTGCCGGAAGCCCGCGTCCCGCAGTGCCGAGGCCACCGCCTTGGCCATGCCGCCGCTGCCGCGCAGGGCGAAGGGCGTGCCGGGCGGAACGGCGTGGCGCGCGATCAGCTTCTCCACCGCGATGTAGTCCGTGTTGTAGGCGGTGAGATGCCCGTCATCGTTGACGATGGTGTTCACCGACCGGATCGCCGCAGCGGAGTCGGTAAGCCTGTCCAGGAAGGGAATGCAGGCTTCCTTGAAGGGCATCGACACGGCGCAGCCGCGGATGCCCAGCGCGCGGATGCCCGTGATGGCGCCGGGGAGGTCCTTCGTGGTGAAGGCCTTGTAGAGGAAGTTCAGCCCCAGTTCGCGGTACAGATAGTTGTGGAAACGGGTGCCGGTGTTGCCCGGCCGCCCGGAGAGCGACATGCAGAGCACCGTATCCTTGTTGATGGTCGGCAGCATCGGCTCTCTCCTCTGTCGGTCCGGCCCAGGCTAGTGGTCAACCTCACCGGCGACCATCTCCGGTCCAAAGCGCAGATCACGGCACGGAAGGATTTCGGCCGCTCCACGGCAACCTTCATCCCCTCGTCGCCCCTGTGGCAGGCTCCCCCCCGGCGGCCAGCTTGGCGCCGATCGTCCGCTCGAAGCCGTTGCTGACGTGCTGGCCCATGGCGCGGGACGCAGCGTCGGCATCCCGGAGCTGCAAGGCTCGCAGGATCGCCAGGTGTTCCTCGTGGGATGCGGCGCTGCTGCTGTCGGTTTCAAAGCCCCGGCGCCGCAACAGGTGCATGCGGTCGATGACCTGCCGGTAGAAGCCGAGCAGGGTCTTGTTGCCGGCCATTTCAATCAGGCGGTCATGGAAAGCGATGTTAAGGGGAAAGTAACGAGCCACATCGCCTGAGACAGACGCCGCCTCCAGTTCCTCCAGCATGCTTGCCAGTTCGCCGGTCTGCCGGTCGGTAATCCTGGGAGCCAGGAGCCGGCCGGCCATCTCGTCCAGGTTGCGGCGCACGGCATAGAGTTCCGCTGCCTCCTCATCCGTGATTTCACGGATGTAGACGCCGCGATTCTTCTCGAAACGGACCAGTCCCGCGGTTTCGAGCGAGCGGAACGCCTCGCGCACCGGCGCCCGGCTGATCTGCATGGATTCAGCCAGGTCGGCCTCGTTAAGCTTCGTGCCTGCCACGATGACGCCTGCCTTGATGCGGCGAATGATCTCTTGCTCTACCGCACCTGCAAGAGTTTGGGAGCGGAGCAGATCCAGCGGATGGGTTAGGCCGAGCATACCGCCCTATAGGATCGCAAACTGAGGAGTTCCAGGGAATTGTCAATTGTCATATTGTCGACAATCTGCTAACTCTGTGGCGGCGGCATGCGCTGCCTTTCGCTCCAGCAAGGATGGGCGGTGCGCTCCTGGCCTGCCACGCACGATCCGTGGGTGCCGTCAGAAGCCGAGCATGCCGCTCTTCCAACAAGAAAACCGTCTCAGGGACACGCCATGACCGCCACCGACCGTCGCAACATCATCATGGGCACCATCGCCGTGGCCGCTCTTGCTCGCCCGGCGATTGCGCAGCAGCACAGCGGCGGCGGCAACCAGCCTGCATCCGCTACAGCCCCCGGGGCAGCGCCGAAGGGTTCCGCACCGCCGCCCGTCACCAGGATCATTGCCCGCTACGCCGCATCGGCACCCGCCGACCAGGTGCCGGAAGCAGTCCGCAAGGAAGCCACGCGCACCCTCCTCAACTGGGTGGGCTGCGCGGTTGGCGGGTCACGCCAGGATGCTCCAGGCCGCGCCGTGGCAGCCCTGAAGCCTTTTTCCGGCCCGGAGCAGGCTTGCCTGTTCGGCCGCACCGAGCGGCTGGATGCACCGAATGCCGCATTGGTCAACGGGATCAGCTCCCATGTCCTGGACTTCGACGATACGCATCTCAAGACCATCATCCATCCGGCGGGGCCAGTCGCCTCGGCCCTGACGGCCTTCGCGCAGTTCCGGCCGGTGTCAGGCCAGGATTTCATGAATGCGCTGACCCTGGGATGTGAGATCGAGTGCCGGATCGGGAACTCGGTGTTCCCCGAACACTACGCCATGGGTTGGCACATCACCGGCACCACGGGCGTCTTCGGCGCCGCAGCCGCCATAGGGCGCGTCCTGGGCCTGGATGAACAGCGCATGACCTGGGCCATGGGCCTGGCCGCCACACAGCCGGTGGGGCTGAAGGTGCAGTTCGGCACCGACACAAAGAGCTTCCATCCCGGCAAGGCCGCGCAGAACGGGATGATCGCGGCCCTGCTGGCCCAGCAAGGCTACACCGCCTCGGATGTGGCGATCGAAGGCTTCGACGGCTGGGGGCAGGCGCTGAGCACGCGGCACAACTGGGACGAAGTGACAACAGGCCTGGGCGAGCGATACGAACTGGCGCTGAACACCTACAAGCCCTTCGCCTGTGGCATCGTCGCCCACCCTTCGATCGACGCCGCCATCCAGTTGCGCAACGCCAACAGCCCCAGGCCCGGGGACATCCGCTCCATAGCCCTGAAGGTCCACCCGCTGGTGCTCAACCTCATGGGCAAGACCGAGCCACGCACCGGCCTGGAAGGCAAGTTCAGCATCTTCCATGCCGTGGCTGTCGCACTGGTCACGGGCCGTGCGGGCGAACAGGCCTTCACCGATGCCGCCGTGAAGGACCCCACCGTGGTGACCTTGCGCAAGAAGGTCGAGGCAACGGTGGACCCCGCCATCAAGCCAGATCAGGCCGACATGGTCGTGACGCTCAACGACGGCCGCACGATGCATGTCTTCGTCGAGCACGCCGTGGGAAGCCAACTGCACCCCATGTCCGATCAACAGCTCGTCGAGAAGTTCATGGGCCAGACCGAAGGCATTCTTCCCACGGATCGCAGCAGACAGCTCCTGGACCTCTGCTGGAAGGCGTGGAGCCTGCAGGATGCGGGCGAGATCGGCCGCATGGGGGCATCGGCTTGACGCAGGCAAGGCCTGGACAGCCCCTCTTCCGGCGCGGGTGACGGATGCAGGCCGTCGACGGGCTTGCCACCCGGCACACGCCTCATCCGCGGTGTCGGTGAATCCCGAACCCGGACTGGCCGTGACCCGCTCCCAGCCTGCCCAGCCGTGCCTGGGAGGAGGACCGGCCTTTCCCCGGACCTCCTCCCAGGCCACACCCTTTCAGGCCCCCTCGGCCATGTCGAAGACCGGCTCCAGCCCCGCGGGCAGCGGGCAGTCATAGGGCGTGCGGGCCAGCCGCGCCTGGTGGTCGGCCCTGGCCTGGGCCAGCAGTTCCGGGCTCTGCAGCACATCGACCGCCGTGCCGGCCATCACCTTGGCCACATGCGCCATGCCCTTGTGGGCATAGGGCGTCTTGCCCTGCGCCGTGAGCTGCCAGGAATGCCCCGGCGTACCGATGGCATAGGTGGCGCCGCGCGCCTGCACCGTCGGCACGGCCCAGGAGACGTCGCCGACATCGGTGGAGCCGACGCTGGGCGGCGGCGGCGCGTCGAGCGGCGCGACGCGGTCGCAGAGCGGCGCATCCGTCACCGGCAGGCCGAAGCGGCGATGCGCGGCCACGATATCCTCCCGCCGCACGGTGTTCTGGATGGCGCGGGCGAAGTCGCGGTCGGCCTCGTCGAATTCCGGCGCGCCCAGGCGCTGGAAGTTGTCGTACATCGCCTGTTCCAGCGGCGTGTTGGGGAGCAGGTTGCTCATGCCGCTGACCACCCGGGATGCCACCGTGGTCTCGGTCATCAGCGCGGCGCCCTGGGCGATCTTCTCCACCCGCTCCGCCAGCCTGCGAAGCTCCGGCAGCTCGGCGGCACGGATCAGGTAGCGGATCTTCGCCGCGCCCTGCACCACATTCGGCGCGATGCCGCCGGCGTTCAGATAGGCGTAGTGGATGCGCGCGCTGCTCGGCATGTGCTCGCGCATGTAGTTCACGCCGACATTCATCAGCTCCGCCGCGTCCAGCGCGGAACGGCCCAGCTCCGGCGCGGCGGCGGCATGGGAGGAACGGCCGGTGAAGCTGTAGTCCACCTGCAGGATCGCCAGCGAATGCGCCGGGTTCACGCCGGAGAAGGGCGCCGGGTGCCAGGAGATGGCGATGTCCACATCGTCGAAGACGCCGTCGCGCACCATGAAGGTCTTGGCCGCGCCGCCTTCCTCGG